>JBCEBZ010000244.1:4413-4550 GCA_039206675.1 Rhodococcus sp. (in: high G+C Gram-positive bacteria)
ACTGGTGGCTCCGAGGACGGCTCCTGCGGCGGCGGTTGCTCGGCGGGCGGTTGCTCGGCGGGCGGTTGCTCGGCGGGCGGTTGCGTGGCCGGGTTGTCCGACGGCTCAGGCGGCGGTGGTTGTGTGGCCGGGTTGTC
>JBCEBZ010000245.1:0-6053 GCA_039206675.1 Rhodococcus sp. (in: high G+C Gram-positive bacteria)
CGCCGCGAGCCCCACCGCGTCGGTGAATCCGGCCAGCGCGTTCGCCGCGGTGACGCCGTCGGCGAGGAAGAAGTCGAAACCTCCCCGCTCGGCGGTGCGGGCGGCGTCCACGAGGACGGCGAAATCCGTCCGGCCCGCGGGCGCCGCCGCCCCCAGCACGACCTGCTTGTCGGTCATGCCTACCGCGGGTTCTTCTCGCCGGCCTCGACCGCGAGCGCCAACCGGTTCTCGGCGGGCGCGACCGGGCAGGTGGCGTAGTCGGTGAACGCGCACGGCAGGTTGGACGCGCGGTTGAAGTCGAGGATCACCCGGCCGTCCGCGGCGGGGGCGTCGACGGCCAGTGACCGCGCCGCGGGGTACGTGCTGACCCCGCTGGTGGCATCGGTGAACAGCACCTGCAGCCCACCGTCCTTGCCGGCGAACGCGACGAGTTCGTGTGCGGCGCCGTCGTACTCGAAGGCGAGCGAACCCAGCGCCGTGTGGTGGTGCTCGAGCCCTTCGACGACGGCCCCCGTCGTCACGACGCGGGACTGCGGGAACGGGGTGAACGTTGCCGGCACCGCCCACTGCCGCGCCGGGAGGAACGCCGGGATGCCGGTGAACGCGGCGAGGGTGGCGGCCTCGGGGTCGTGGATCCGCAGGGCGACGTCGCCGGTCCTGCGGATCACCTCGACGGTGCGGTTCCCGTGCCGCACCAGCAGACCGGGGGCGCCCTCCTGCGGTGCGAGGGTCGCGGTGCCGTCGACCGTCTCGCCGTCGATCTCGAGACCGGCGTCGGCCGGGGCCGTGACGATCAGGCCGTCCGCGTCGGCCCGCCATTTTCCGGGCAGGTCGGGGAACGTGGTGTCGGTCTCGACGAGCCAGTGCAGGGCCGTGAGGCTCAGCCAGCCCAGCGGTTCGCGGAAGTAGTCCTCGCGCGCCGAATGCCAGTCCTGCCAGCCCTGCTCGAATGTCGCGTCTTCGGTGACTGCGGTCATGATGCCCGAACTCCTTCTGTCTGATGATGCGGATGGCGCAGTCCGAGATGGCTGCGCAGGGTCGTCCCCGAGTACTCGGAGCGGAAACTGCCGCGGTTCTGCAATTCCGGGACCACCTTCTCGACGAATTCGTCCAGCCCGGCCGGGGTGAGGTGCGGTACCAGGATGAAGCCGTCGCACGCGTCGGCCTGCACATAGCGGTCGATCTCCTCGGCCACCTGGGTGGGGGTTCCGACGAACTGCTGGCGGGTGGTGACGGCGATGATCAGTTCGCGGATGCTGAGTTTCTCGGCTTCCGCCTTCGCCCGCCACTGGCCCGCGATCTCGCGGGGGTCCTTCGCGTGCCGGACGCGGCCTCGGGTGATGGTCGAGTCTTCCGCCGGTTCGACGTCCGGCAGCGGACCGTCCGGGTCGTACCCGGAAAGATCACGGCCCCACACCTGTTCGAGGAAGGCGATCGCGGTCTGCGGCCCCACCTGCTGGTGCCGGATGTGATCGGCGCGTTCGGCCGCGTCCGCCGCGGAGTCGCCCAGGACGAATGTCGCGGCGGGCAGCACCTTGAGGTCGTCGTGGCCACGCCCGTACTTCGCGAGTCGGCCCTTGACGTCCGAGTAGAACTTCCGGCCGTCCTCGAGTGATCCGTGGATGGTGAAGATCGCGTCCGCCTGCGCGGCCCCGAATTCGCGGCCCTCGTCGGAATCGCCGGCCTGCAGCAGCACCGGATGCCCCTGCGGGCTCCGGGGAATGGTGAATCGCCCCCGGATGTCGAACTGCGCGCCGGAGTGCACCACCTCGCGGATCGACTGGTCCGGGGCGAACACTCCCCGGGCGCGGTCGATCTGCAGAGCGTCCTGATCCCAGCTGTCCCAGAACTTTCGGGCGCCCTGAATCACTTCGCCGGCACGGACATAGCGGTCGGCCTTGTCGAGATATCCGCCGCGCCGGAAGTTCTCCCCCGTGAACGCGTCCGAGGACGTCACCATGTTCCAGGCGGCCCGGCCGCCGGACAGGTGGTCGAGCGAGGCGAATTGCCGTGCCAGCTCATACGGTTCGTTGAATGTGGTGTTGATCGTCCCGGCCAGGCCCAGATGCGTGGTCGCTCCGGCGAGTGCGCCGAGCACCGTCACCGTGTCGGGACGGCCCACCACGTCCAGATCGTGGATCCGTCCCCGGTGCTCGCGCAGGCGGAGGCCCTCGGCGAGGAAGAAGAAGTCGAAGAGGCCGCGTTCGGCCGTCTCCGCGAGGTGCACGAACGAGTCGAAGTCGATCTGACTCTTCGATGCGGGATCACTCCACACGGTGGTGTTGTTGACTCCGGGAAAATGTGCGGCGAGGTGAATCTGCTTGCGCTGGTTGCTCATGAAGTCAGTCCTGTCCGGCGAATCGGTTGGCGGGACGGGTGAAGCCGAGCCGCTCCCGGAGCACTCCCGTGCCCGGGGCCGGGTCGTCCGAGCGCAGCAGGGGCAGGACGTGCCCCGCGATGGCGTCCAGGCCGGACGTCAGCGCCAGTGGCCGGAGCGTCACGCCGTCGACGTCCCCGGTGGCCGTCACGTCCGTGATCAGCCGGGCCAGCCCCGGCGCGTCGCCGCGGTAGAGAACCGACGCCGGCTCGTACCGGGCGCCGGACCAGTTCTCGAGCTGGGCGAGGTCGCGTTCGGCGGCCTCGGCGGTGTCGGCGACCACCACCTCGACGTCGAGCAGGATCCGCACCGACGCGGGATCGCGACCCGGCTCGGCCGCAGCCCGCCGCACGTGGGCCGCGACGTCGCGCGCCGCATCGACGGTGGGTGCGTCGATGCGGATCACGTCGGCGCGCGCGGCGGCGGCCCGGGTGGAGTGTTCGTCCTTCGCACCGATCACGATCGGCGATTGCCCCTGCGGCGACCGCGGTGTGATCGACGGCCCCTTCACGGAGAAGTGATCTCCCTCGAAATCGATGTAGTGCAGCTTGTCGCGGTCGATGAAACGCCCGGTCGCCACGTCGCGGATCTCGGCGTCGTCCTCCCAGCTGTCCCACAGCAGGCCGACCACCTCGATCGCGTCGGCCGCCTCCGCCCACAGACTCTCGGCGTCCTGCGCGTCCTTGCGCCCGAACAGATCCGCCTGGACCTGACCGGAGGACACGTCCACCTGCCACCCGGCGCGGCCGCCGGACGCGTGGTCGAGGCTGGCGATCGCCTTGGACACGTGGAACGGTTCGGTGTGCGTGACGGTCACCGTGGGGACGAGGCCGATGCGCTCGGTGGACGCGACGGCCCGGGCGGTGATCGCCACGGCGTCCAGTTGCCCCCGCTGATCGGCATGTCCGGTCGTGGCGATCGCGAAGGAATCGCCGACGAAGGCGAGGTCCGCTCCGGCCGAGTCGGCCTGCCCGATCAGGCCGGTCCAGTAGTCGGCGGTGAAGAGGTCCTCGGCGCGCGAGTCCTGGCGACGCCAGGACTGCGGATGAAGTCCCGTGCCGTACAGGTCGACGGCGACGAGGGGACGGGATGGCTCAGGCATGAATCGATTCCTCCAGCTGTGCAGAACGTGGGCGCCCGACGGACCGTCCCGGGATGGCGTCGAGCAGCTGCCGGGTGTAGTCGTGGCGCGGGTTGTCGAATATGTCGGCCGCGGTGCCCGATTCGAGGATGCGGCCGGACCGCATCACCGCGACCGTGTCGCTGATCTGCCGGACCACGGCGAGGTCGTGCGAGATGAAGAGGTAGCTCAGCCCGAGTTCCCGCTGCAGGTCGTCGAGCAGTTCGAGAATCTGCGCCTGCACCGAGACGTCCAGGGCCGACACCGGTTCGTCCAGCACCACGAGTTCGGGGCGCAGGGCGAGCGCGCGGGCGATGGCGACCCGTTGGCGTTGCCCGCCGGACAGCTCGGCCGGCCGGCGTTCGAGGTAGGTGCGCGGCAACGCGACCTGTTCGAGCAGTTCGGCCACCCGCGTGGTTCGCTCCGCCCTGGTTCCGACGCCGAACGCACCGAGCGGTTCCGCCACGATGTCCGCGATCGCCAGTTTGGGATCGAGGGAGGCGTACGGATTCTGGTACACGATCTGCACCCGCCGGCGCAGGGCCCGCAGCGCGCCGCCACGCAGGGCCGTGATGTCCCGGCCGTCGAACTCGACGGCGCCCGCGGTCGGAGATTCCAACCGGATCGCGATCCGCGCCACCGTGGACTTGCCCGACCCGGACTCCCCCACCAGCGACAGGGTGCGCCCGCGGGGAACCTCGAACGACACGCCCCGGACGGCGTCGAGGGACGTGCGCCGGTCGATCCGGAATGTCTTGGACACCCCGGACACGCGCAGCAGGACGTCGGGGGCGCCGCCGGCCTCCTCGCCGCGGGTGCGTTCCCGCCCCACCGCCAGGCTCGGCGCCGCAGCGAGCAAGGTGCGGGTGTATTCGTGCTGCGGGTTCTCCAGGATCTGACGGGTGGGTCCCGCTTCCACCACCTCACCCCGGCTCATCACCACGATCCGGTCGGCCCGGTCGGCCGCGACCCCCAGATCGTGTGTGATCAGCAGGACCGCGGTGCCGGATTCGGCGATCCGCGCGTCGAGATGATCGAGGATCCGGCGCTGCACCGTGACGTCGAGGGCGCTGGTCGGTTTGTCGGCGATCACGAGTTCGGGACTGCACGCCAGTGCGATCCCGATCAGGACACGCTGGCGTTGCCCGCCGGACAGGTCCTGCGGGTACTGCCGCGCCCGCACCTCGGGCTCGTCGATCCCGGCCTCGGCGAGAATCCGCACCGCCTCGATGCCTGCGGTCCGCCGATCGGCGAGACCGTGGATCCGGAGCACCTCCGCCACCTGGGCGCCGACCCGCAGGACGGGGTTGAGCGACGTCGTCGGGTCCTGCGGAACCAGGCCGATCCGGGCGCCGCGGACCCGCTCGAGTGCGCGTTCCGACTTGGTGTCGAGACGCTCCCCGTCGAACGTGACGGTGCCTCCGACGACCCGCCCCGATCCGCTGAGCAGTCCCAGGATGGCGTGCGCCGTGGTGGATTTTCCGGAGCCGGACTCGCCGACCACGGCCACCACTTCCCCGCGCGCGACCGTGAGGTCGACGCCCTGCACGGCCACGACGGGATCGCTGTCGCTCCCGTACGCGACCCGCAGTCCGGAGACCTGCAGCAGCGGAGTGTCGTTCGCGCTCATCGCACTTCCCTCCGTTCCAGTGCGTGCCCGAGCCGGTGCGCCGACAGCACGACGGCGACGATCACCAGTCCGGGCAGGGTTGTCATCCACCACGCGGTGGCGAGGTAGTTCCGTCCCTCGGAGATCAGCGAGCCCCATTCCGGGGTGGGCGGCACCGCGCCGAATCCGAGGAAGCTCAGCGAAGACACTGCGAGGACCGCCATGCCGAACTCGACCGCAGCCAAGGCGACGACGGGCGCGTACGAGTTCCGCAGCACGTGGCGGCGCAGCACGGTGTGCCGGCGGACTCCCGACGCGAACGCGGCCTCGACGTACAGCGACCTGCTGACCCGCAGCACCTCCGACCGCATCACGCGGGCGAAGTTCGCGATCAGCGACACTCCGACGGCGATGGCCACGTTGACCGTGCCGAATCCCAGTGCGGTCACCAGCGCGAGCGAGAGGAGAAGCGCCGGGATCGACAGCAGGACGTCGACGATCCGCATCAGGACGGCGTCGAGTGTGCCGCCGATCGCACCGGACAGCAGTCCGATCAGCGAGCCGGCCACGAGTGCGATGCCCACCGCCAGCAGCGTTGCGGTCAGCGACAATCCGGCTCCGTGCACCACCCGGGTGTAGACGTCGCGGCCGATGTTGTCGGTGCCGAACCAATGCGCGGCACTCGGCGCCTGCAGCTTCTGCGCGGGCACGCCGGCCAGCGGGTCACCGCTCGCGAACACCGACGGCGCCACCGCGAATCCGACCGCTCCGAGGAGCACCGCCGCCGACGCGACGAGCACGAGGTTGCGACGCCACCACGTGGCCACACGCCGTCCGCGGCCACCCGGCCGGGGCGCGCTCACGGGAGGCGCTTCGACCGGCGGAGGACCGAAACCCTCGGCCTCCTCGATCAGTTCCCTGGTGAGGATGTCAGACATGAACCTTCT
>JBCEBZ010000245.1:6153-18076 GCA_039206675.1 Rhodococcus sp. (in: high G+C Gram-positive bacteria)
AACCCTCGGCCTCCTCGATCAGTTCCCTGGTGAGGATGTCAGACATGAACCTTCTCCTCCTCCTGCGCGACGATGTCGCGCCCGGAACTCCGCCTGCCCTCGACGATCCTGGGGTCGATCAGCGGGTAGAGCAGATCCACGGCGAGGTTGACGAGCACGTAGACGAGCGAACTCAGCACCACGATTCCCTGGACCACCGGAATGTCCTGCGCCATCACGGACGTCTGGGTGAGCCGCCCCACCCCGGCGCGGGAGAACACCGTCTCGACGACGACCGATCCCGCCAGCAGATTGCCCACGAGCACGCCGGCGATGGTGAACGCGGGAATGCTCGACAGGCGCAGCGCGTGCCGGGTCTGGATCTGCCAGCGGGACGCCCCCTTCGCCCGCGCCGCTTCGATGAACGGCTGCCGCCACGTGGTCTGCAGACTCGCCGCGAGCACCTGGGCGATCACGGCCCCGGTCGGGAGCGCGAGGGTCACCGCGGGCAGCACCAGCGTCGCGACCCCCTGGTCGCCGAACGCCGGAAACGCCTTCAGCCGGAACGAGAACAGCTGCAGCAGAATCAGACCCACCCAGAACGTCGGCACCGCGACACCGAGCGGAGGCAGGGAGAACAGCAGATTCCGCACCCAGTCGACCCGCGTGTAGGTGGCGAGGAACGCGATCCCCGCCCCGAACACGACGGCGAGTACCAGCGCCGCGGACGCCAGCGCGAGAGTGCTGGGTACCGCGTTGCCGATGGCTTCGGTCACCGACTGCCCGGTGGCGATCGAGTACCCGAAGTCACCGCGGACGGCGTGGCTCAGGGAGTTCCAGTACTGCACCCACACCGGCTGGTCGAGTCCGTACCGTGCCTGCAGTTCCGCGACGGCGGCCGCGTCGACCGTCGTCCCGGTGGACGCCGAGTCGACGGCGATGCTCACCGGATCGGACGGCAGGAGGAACAGCACGGCGAACGACACGGTGAACGTCGCCCAGAGGACGGCGATCGCCTGCAGCACGCGGAGTCCGAGGTAGCGAATCATGGCTCAGCGTCCGCTGATCCAGGTGTCGAAGAACTGGAGCCGGGCCGAGGCCTCGAACTTCAGGTCCTGCACGTTCGGGCCTGCGCCGATCGCCTGCGACAACTCCACCGTGGGGATCCACAGGCCGTTGTCGAGCACCTGCTGCTGGGCGTCGGCGACGAGCGTGCTCCGCACGGCGGGATCGGTGGTGGCGAGCTGCTTCGCCAGCACGTCGTCGAGCGCGGGAATCGGACCGCGGCTGTTCAGGTTGCGGCCTTCGAGTCCGAACTGGGTGCGCAGGATGTCGCCGTCGGCGCGGGTGCTGTTGTAGTAGGTGGCGTCGAAGTCCTTGGAATTCTGGCGGGCGGTGGCCTCCGGCGTCGACACGAGGTCCAGCTGCAGGTCCACTCCCACCTCTCGGAGCTGCTGCTGCACCAGTTCGAGGATGGCCTGGTTGCCGGCGAACACGGAACTGAAGAGAACGGGGAAGGCGAGCTTCTGACCACCCTTCTCGCGGATGCCGTCGCCGCCGGGCACCCAGCCCGCCTGATCCAGGATCGACTTCGCCTTCTCCGGGTCGTACGTCACGTCGGGCAGTGCCACGTAGCCCGGGGTGCGGCTGGCCAGTGTGCTGGTGGCCGGCTTGAAGTTGGGGCCGAGCACGGTGTCGACCAGTTCCTGCCGGTTGATCGCCGGGACCAGAGCGCTGCGCACGGCGGGGTCGACGAGCGGCCCGCGGGTCACGTTGGGCTGGAAGCCGAACGGGGTTCCGGGATTCGAGGTGGTGAGCACCTGTCCGCCCGCACCTTCGATCTGCGGGGCGTCCTGCGGCAGCGCGTCGCTGATCGCGTCCAGCTGCCCGGAGGACAGGCTGCCGGTGCGGACACCGGATTCGGGGACGACGGTGAACTCGATGGTGTCGAGGTAGGCCTCGCCGTCGTGGCCGAACACGTCGGAACCCCAGTTGTATCCGGCGCGCTTGGCGAGGGTGACCGACTTGTCCTGCTGGTAGTCGGCGTACGTGAACGGCCCGGTTCCCGAGATGTTGCCGGTGCACCGCTCTTCGGCGGACTTCGCGACGGAACTGTCGGACAGGATGCCGAGCTGCGGGGTGGACGACGCCTGGAGGAACTGCGCGTTGGGTGCGGCGAAGTCGACCTGCGCGGTCTGCGGGTCGATCACGGTGGTGCCCGTGTATCCGGTGAGGTAGCTGGCAGCCAGTGCGGCCTTGGCCCCGGTGAGGGTGTTCACGATGGCGTCGAGGTTCTTCTTCACCGACTCCGCGGTGAAAGGTGTTCCGTCACTGAACGTCACCCCCTCCTTCAGGTGGAACGTGAACGAGGACGCGTCGGCGTCGGTGTCCCAGCTCTCGGCCAGCCACGGCTTCAACTCGCCCGTCTCCGGGTCCTGGTCGGTGAGCGAGTCCACCACCTGGCGGGCCACGTAGATCGTCTGGTTGGTGCCCGACTGCGCGGGGTCGGCGCACGTGGGTGCCTGGGACAGGCCGTATCGGAGTGTGCCGCCGGGCTGCGGCGGGCCCGCGTCCGCGGAGGAACTGCTGGAACCGCCACCGCAGGCGGTGAGCGCCGAGGCCAGCACGGCGGCGGCGCCGATACCTGCCGCGATGCGGCCGCGGTGGAACGAGGACAAAGGCACTGATGGCACCGAGAACTCCGTGATCTCGAAGAAGTGCCGTGCGCGCTGCCGTCGAATCGGCAGCGCTCACGCGCACAAAAAGGTGAAAGGCACCGGATCCGACGCGGATGCGGTGTGTAGAGCCGGAACCCCGGGTAGGTGCCGGGGTGTCAGGTCAGCTGGAACAGATCGAGGTGGACAGCCGGCAGAGATCGACGTGCAGGCGCCCCCAGGCGCTCACGAAGCCTTCGGTCAACATCGTTCCTCCATCGATCCCGGCGGTAGCACCCGCACCCGCGGGGCGGGGGGTTGCTGCGACGTCAACGAGCCAGGTCTCTCGGTCGCTCTGGATGGTCGTTACCGAGTGTAAGAGATCGCCGGTCGCCGCGCCACACGGCCCCCCGCTACCCCACTGCCTGCCGGGGTGACTGCTCCCGTCGCGACAGCGGCGGGCGGAGACCGAGATGCTCGCGCAGGGTCGAGCCCTCGTATTCCGTTCGGTACGAACCGCGCTCCTGCAGTTCGGGCACCAGCAGGTCGACGATCTCGTCGAGTCCGGTGGGCACCAGGTAGGGCGAAATATTGAAACCGTCCGTCGCGCCGCTGCGAACCCACCGGGTGAGTTCGTCGGCGACCTGACCGGGTGTGCCGGCGAAACCGGAGCGCTGGGTGGTGGCGATCGCGACCTGACGCAGCGACAGGTTCTGCGCGTCCGCCAGGGCGCGCCACTCGCGGGCGATGGCGAGCGGATCCTTTCCGTCGCGCGCGGCCCCGCGGGTGACGGAGATCGGCGCAGGTACCGGATCGAATTCGGGCAGTGGACCGTCCGGGTCGCGATCGGACAGGTCGCGGCCCCACACCTGCCCGACCAGCGACAACGCCGTCTGGCCGGTGTACTGGCCCTCGCGGACCCAGCGGACCTTGTCCTCCACCTCGGACGCGTTCTCCGCGAGCACGATCTGGGTGCCCGGCAGAATCTTGACGTCGTCCTCGGGACGCCCTGCGCGGCGCAGTCTCGCCCGGATGTCCTCGGCGAAACCGAGTGCCGCCTCGAAATGGGTTCCGTGCCGGGAGAAGATCACGTCGGCGTGTGCGGCCGCGAAGTCCCGGCCTGCCGGTGAGTCGCCTGCCTGGAAGATGACGGGATGGCCCTGGGCGCTGCGTGGCAGGGTGGGGGTGATCGTGACGTCGAATTGCGACGTGCGCCGCGACACCTCCTGCACACCGCCCGTGGTCGCCCATGACGGCGCCTCGGTGCTCGTCGCGACGGCGCCGTCGGCCCACGCGTCCCAGATCGCCCGGGCGGTGTCGAGGAACTGCCCGGCCCGCTCGTACCTGTCGGCGTGATCGAGGAAGCCGCCCCGGCGGAAGTTCTCCCCGGTCCAGGCGTTGTCCGTGGTGACGGCGTTCCACCCGGCACGTCCGCCGGACAGCAGGTCCAGCCCGGACAGCCGCCGGGCGAGGTCGCCCGGCTCGTTGTAGGTGGTGTTCTGGGTGGCCACCAGCCCGATGTGCCGGGTGATGCCGGCCAGCGCCGCGAGCTGGGTGATCGCGTCCGGCCGGCCCACGATGTCGAGGTCGAGGATCTTGCCTTCCTGTTCCCGCAGGCGGAGGCCCTCACCCAGGAAGAAGGCGTCGAACAGTCCCCGCTCGGCGGTCTGCGCCACCCGCCGGAACGTTTCGAAGTCGATCTGCGATCCGCTCGTCGGATCAGACCAGATCGTCGTGTGGTTGACGCCCTGGAAGAAGACGCCGAAATGCACCTGGGCACCGGGTCGGGCGTACGAGTTGTCGGTCATGATCTCCACAACCTTTCAGCGAGAGGATTCTTCGAGGCGCTCGGCCCGGAATCGGTTGACGGGACGGTCGAGTCCGAGCGTGCTGCGCAGGGTCGAACCGGGAACGGGACGGTGGGCGACACCGGCGCGCAGAAGTGCCGGGATCACGTACCGCGCCAGCACCGGAAGGTCCTCGTCGACGACGGCGGGATGCAGGCGCACACCGTCGACGTGCGAATCCAGTGCGCGCAGCAGTTCCACCAGCCCGGTGGCCTCGCCCGCGAACGACAGCCGCCCGCTCGACGGTGCGGGAGTGGCTGCGCCGAGGGCCACGTCGAGTTCGGTGAACACCAGCGGGGCCCCGCGGTCCTTCGCCCGTCCGGCGGCGTCGGCGATGTCACCGGGTGTCGCCCCGGACACCAGCACCACGTCGACCTGGGACGGGTCGACCTGCCCGTCGTGTCCGAACACCACCAGTTGCCCCTGCGGCGGTCGCGGCACGATGGCGGGGCCCTTCACCGAGTACGTGTCACCCCGGAAGTCGATGTAGTGCAATCGGTCTCGATCGACGAAACGGCCGGTGGCGTAGTCGCGGATCACCGCGTCGTCGTCCCAGGAATCCCACAGGTCCCGGACCACGGCGATCGCGTCCCGCTCCTCCCGCGCGAGGTCGGCGGGTGCGGTGAGCGCGGTCCGGCCCAGTGCGCCCGCGACGCGTGGGTCGGTGTCGCGGGAGGCGATCCAGCCGCCGCGGCCCCGCGACGCGTAGTCGAGCGTCGCGAGCTGGGAGGACGTGTGAAACGGCTCGGCGTAGGTGGTGCCGACCACCGGGACGAGACCGATCGTGCTGGTGGTCGCGGCCACGAACGCCGCGCGGTTCACCGCGTCGATCCGGCCGACGGGTCCCCCGTCGGCACCGGGCGGCAGCGGCGAATCCTCGAAGGACGCGAACGTGAAACCGGCGTTCTCCGCCGCCGCGACCCGGTCCGCCACCGTTCGCCCGGTCAGCAACCGGTCGGGGGTGTGTGCGGCGCGCCGCCACGCGTCGGGATGCGTTCCCTCACCGTCGAGTTCGATTCCCAGATGCAGGCTCATGCCCGTCGCTCCTCTGTCTCGGCCGCGAGGGGGCGGCTCGGAATGGTCTCGCGCAGCGCGGGTGCCACCTCGGCCTGGAACAGCTCGAGACTCTCGCGGTGCTGTTTGTCGCTGCCGACGCGGTCGGCGCTCAGGTGGATCACCTCGTGCCCGAACTGCTCGTGATAGCGCTCTACCTTGTCGATCACCTGCTGCGGGCTGCCGATCAGAGCCGAGCTGCGTTCGACGAAGTCCTCGAGGGTCTCGAACACCACCGGAAGTCCTGCCCTGCGGGCGAAGTCGAGGCGGGCGGCGTGAATCGGACGCCACACGTCGAGTGCATCCTGCGAGTTCGGTGTGACGTAGAACCCGGCGGTTCCGGCGCCGACGAGGGCGTCCGCGGGATCGTGCCCGTAATGGGTCCACCGTTCCCGGTAGTGCCGGACGAGTTCGGCGTAGGAGTCGATGGGATACGTCACGTTCGCGGAGAAGATCGGATCACCGTAGCGGGCCGCGAGATCCACCGACTCCTTGCTCGTCGCGCTGCCGTGCCAGATCCGGATCCGCCGCTGCAACGGGCGGGGCAGGGCGACGGCGTGCTCGAGCGACGGCCGGAACGTGCCTTCCCAGGTGACGTCCTCGCTCTCCCACAGCTTCCGGAACAGCTCGTACCCTTCGCGGTTGCGGTCCCACTGGTCGTCCGGGGTGACGTGGAACAGCTCCGCCTGCGCGGTGCCGTTTCCCTTGCCGATGATGAGCTGCAGCCGGCCGCCCGACAGGTTGTCCAGCGTCGAGTAGTCCTCGAACGCACGGACCGGGTCGAGCAGACTCAGCGTGGTCACCGCGGTCCACAACTGCAGGGTGGTGGTCCGCGCCGCGATGGCACTGAGCACCACGGGCGGGGACGAGGACAGGAACGGATGTTCGTGGCGCTCGCCCACCGCGAAACCGTCGTACCCCAGTTGCTCGGCGAGAACGGCGGACTCCACGACCTCCCGCAGCCTGGCCGCGGTGCCGATCTTCTCCCCGGTCACCGGATCCGGTTGGTGCGTGATCAGGCTCATCAGCAGAAACTTCATACGGACTCGTACTCCTTTGCGGCACAGTCGGAAGGCAGAGCGGCGGTGTGCAGGATCTTCTCGAATCCGTGGACCCCGACGTCCTGCGGTGGAAGGGAGCGGTCGAACAGCGCCGTGTACCCCGCGGCCAGGTACAGGGCCACCGCCTCGGGCTGCCGCGGCCCGGTGGTGAGGAAGATGCGTGAGTAACCGGCCCGGACGATCGCGGCTTCGAGTTCCCGGAGCACGATGCGTCCGAGCCCGCGCCTGCGGTGCGACGACGAGGTCCAGATCCGCTTGAGTTCCGCGGTCGCGTCGTCGTAGCGGCGGAAGGCCCCGCCCGCCACCGAGGTCCCGTCCTCGACCACGACGAGCAACGCACCCCCCGGTGCGGCGAACTCCTCCGCCGGATACGTGCTGAGGTCCTCGTACATCTGGTCACGGGACCGCCCGTACCGAGTGCTGTATTCGGTCGCCAGTTCTTCGAGCAGCGGCGCGGCCAGTGGATCGGTCTGATCGACGTACACGGTCTGCACGGGGTCGGTCCTCTCGCTCACTGTTTCTTCTGTCAGCTGGTCTTCGGGAGCCCGGGCGGGTTGACGACCGACGTGTTCACGGCCTCGTTCGCAATGTTCCAGCGGTCGAGAACCTGTGCGTACGTGCCGTTCTCGATGACATGGTTGATGGCCTCGTTGACGGCGGTCACCAGCCCGTTGTCCTTCTTCGTGAGCACGGCGATCTCACCCTGGAGTGCGTCGCCCGCGCCCGAGAACGTTCCGGCGATCTCGGTCTCCCCGGCCTGCGCCACGTGGAACGACGAGGACGGGTTGGGCCCGAAGTAGGCGTCGATCCGCCCCGACGCGAGAGGCAGGTAGTAGTCGGTGGTGTTCTGGTAGTAGGTGATGTCGGTGGGTTCGAGGCCGGCCGCGACGTTCTGCTCGCTCCACTTCACCAGCAGCGCTTCCTGATTGGTGCCGGAGGAGACCGCGATCTTCAGGCCCGCGACGTCCTTGGGGCCCTTGATCTGGATTCCGCTGTCCTTCTTCGTCTCGAACGCGACCGTGTCGAGGCGATACGTCGAGAAGTCGTACTTCTCCTTCCGCTCCTCGGTGACGGTGACGTTCGAGATGAAGGCATCGGCCTCCCCCGAATCGATGCGGACGAAGTTCTGCGCCCAATCCGCCGCCTGAAGGTCCACCTTCAGGCCGAGAACGTCGCCGATCAGGTACGCGAAGTCGGTCTCCGAGCCGATGAGCGTCTTGTCGTCGTCGGCGTAGAACCGCAGGGGCGGGGCAGAACCGGCGCTGCCCGTCACGACGAGCGTGCCGCGGTCGCGGATCTGCTGGGGAACCTTCGCGGCGATCGACTCGACCTCGTCGGTGGTGATGCGATTCTGGTCGGCGGTGAGGTTGTAACCGGCGGCCGAGGTGGGCCCCGCTCCCTCGTCCTCGACGTCGCCGCCACCGCACGCGGCGGCGAGGAGAGCGACGGTGGTGAGGGCCGAGGCCAGAATCTTCGTACGGAACCGTGCCGTGGACATGTGTGCCTTTCGCAGGATCCACACCGGTCGTGTGGAAAACAGGGGTGTGGAGGTCAGAGAACTCGGGAGAGGAATGCTTTGGTGCGGTCGTGCTGTGGGTCGTCGATGACCTGCGCGGGCGGGCCCTGTTCCACGACGACGCCGGCATCCATGAAGACGGCGGTGTCGGCGACCTCCCGCGCGAAACCCACCTCGTGGGTGACGATGACGAGGGTGGCGCCGTCGCGTGCCAGTTGCTTGATGACGCCGAGGACCTCGCCGACCAGCTCGGGGTCGAGGGCCGACGTGGGCTCGTCGAACAGGATCACGGCCGGGCGCAACGCGAGAGCCCGGGCGATCGCGACCCGCTGCTGCTGGCCGCCGGACAGTTGGCGCGGGTAGTCGTGGGCCTTGTCACCCACGCCGACCCGTTCCAGGAGGGCGATCGCCTCGTCCTCGACCTCGGCGCGGTCGCGGCCCTGCGCCGACACCGGTGCCTCGATCACGTTCTCGAGCACCGTGAGGTGGGGGAACAGGTTGAAGTTCTGGAACACGAACCCGATCCGGGACCGCTGCTTCAGGATGTCGCGTTCGCGCAGTTCGTGGAGTTTGTCCCCCTTGCGCCGGTAGCCGATGAGGTCGCCGTCGATCCGGATGGTGCCCCGGTCGACCTTCTCCAGGTGGTTGAGCGTGCGCAGCAGCGTGGACTTGCCGGAACCCGACGGGCCCAGGATCACCGTCACCTCACCCTTGCGGACCAGCAGGTCCACACCCTGGAGGACTTCGAGTGCGCCGAAGGACTTGTGGACTCCGCGCACCTCCACCGCGAACTCCGTCTGCTGAGTGCCGTTGGTCATTTCGTGGCACCTCTCGGCACGGAGACTCCGGCGTCGCGGATCTCGGCGAACTTCCGGGTGACCTTCTGCCACGGAGTCGGCGGCAGTGCCCGAGCCGATCCGCGCGCGTAGTGCCGCTCGACGTAGTACTGGCCGATCGACAGCAGCGTGGTCAGGATGATGTACCAGATCGTCGCGACCATCAGCAGCGGCACGACGCGGCCGTTGCGGCCGAAGATCACCTGAACCTGGTAGAACAGTTCCGCGATCGCCATGGTCGACACGATCGACGTGCCCTTGAACAGGCTGATGACCTCGTTCGCGGCGTTCGGCAGGATGCCGCGCATCGCCTGGGGCAGAACGATCTTGAAGAACTGGCGACGACGCGGAATGCCCAGCGACTGTGCCGCCTCGATCTGCCCGTGGTCGACCGAGATGATGCCGGAGCGGATGATCTCCGCGGAATACGCGGCCTGGTGCAGGGCCAGACCGATGACAGCGGCGGTGAAGCCGCTGATGACGCCGTTGACCTCGAATGTGAAGAAGCCCGGTCCGAACGGAATGCCCAGCGACAGAGTCTGATACAGGTACGTGATGTTGAACCAGAACAGCAGTTGCACGATCAGCGGGATCGACCGGAACGCCCAGATGTACACCCAGGCGATCACCTGCAGCACCGGGTTGTGCGACAGGCGGCTGACCGCCAGCACCACACCGAGCGCGAATCCGAGGACCGTCCCCCAGAGGGTCAGCTTCACCGTCATCCACAGGGCCTGCAGCACCGAGCCGGCGGTGAAGTACTTGGCGAACGTCGCCCAGTCCCACCCCGGGTTGGTGGCGAGGCCGTGGACGAACTGGGCGAGCAGCACCAGTACGGCGGCGCTGACCACCCACCGCCACGGGTGCCACCGCCGCGCGACCGTCAGCGCGGCGTCCCCGGGCCGGTCACGCTCGCCGGAGGGTACGGAATCGAGGGGCGCGGCCGAACGCGCCCGGACGGGGGCGCTCACGCTCGCTCACCACTGGGAACAGACATCACTGAGGCGGCCTTTCACCTGGAAACGGGACGGGGAGGAGGGCGCGTCTTCCGCGGATGCGGGCGCGCGTCAGGCGCTCACCTGGCGTTTTACCCGGTGAGCGTGCTGTGGGACCTCGTCAACAGTGGCAGGAGGTGGTCCGGCACAGGTCGATGTGCCGTCTGCGCCACGCAGGGCGCGCGGGGTAGTTCATGTGCTGCCTTCCATCGATCCCGGCGGTAGCACCCGCACCCGAAAGATTCGGAAGGGTTGCTGCGACGTCAACGAGCCAGGTCTCTCGGTCGCTCTGGATGGTTGAAGCGAACACTAGCTGCATTCCCGGACGTCGTCAACACGGGGTATTTCCCTGCACCGCAGGGGAAATGGCGTCGCGCGGACGCAAGAATCACCGTGCGCAGAAGTGCTGACACGCGGTCGAGGATGCGGTTGGATGGGACGCGCAGTCGCGTATCGCCACCGCGGCGCGACCCGGCCGCCGGGCCGTCCGAGGCCCTTGTAACGTCGCCTCGGTGACACCACTCGAAGTCATCGCGATCCTGATAGCCGGCGTCGGCGCGGGCGCGATCAACGCCATCGTCGGCAGCGGCACGCTCATCACCTTCCCCACCCTCGTGGCATTCGGGTTCCCTCCGGTGACCGCCACGATGTCGAACGCGATCGGCCTGGTCGCCGGTGGCGTGTCCGGCACCTGGGGGTACCGGCGAGAGCTGGCCGGGCAGGGACCGCGGCTGCGGTGGCAGATCCCGGCGTCGCTGTGCGGTGCGATTCTCGGCTCGTGGCTGCTGCTGCACCTCCCCGAGACGGTGTTCGAACTGATCGTCCCGGTGCTGCTGGTCCTCGCCCTGATCCTGGTGGTGCTGCAGCCGAGGATCCAGGCCTGGGCGAAGCAGCGCGGCAGCCACGAGGCGGGCCTGAGCACCGCGCGCCTCACCCTCCTGACCGTCGGCACGTTCGCCGTCGGCGTGTACGGCGGATACTTCACCGCGGCGCAGGGCATCCTCCTGATGGGGGTGATGGGCGCGATCCTGCCGGAGAGCCTGCAGCGGATGAACGGCGCGAAGAACCTGCTGTCGCTCATCGTCAACGTCGTCGCGGCGACCGCCTACACACTCGTGGCCTTCGACCGGATCAGCTGGGCGGCCGCCGGCCTCATCGCGGTGGGCTCCCTGATCGGAGGCGTCCTCGGCGCCCGCTACGGCCGCCGCCTGTCCCCCACCGCGCTGCGGGGAACCATCGTCGTCGTCGGTCTCGTCGGCCTGTTCCGGCTGCTCGCATAGTCGCGCGTGCACCCTCCCGCTCCCCCATACTGAGTCGGTGAGCAACGAAGTAGAGCACCCGGGCTGGACCTATCTCATGGACATGGACGGCGTTCTCGTCCACGAGGAGCATCTGGTCCCCGGGGCCGACCTGTTCCTGGCCGAACTCCGGGAGTCCGGGACCCCGTTCATCGTCCTGACCAACAATTCCATCAGGACCCCGCGCGATCTCCGCGCCCGGCTGCTCCGCACCGGCCTGGACATTCCCGAGGAATCGATCTGGACGTCCGCCCTGGCCACCGCGACGTTCCTGGCGAACCAGCGCCCCGGCGGCAGCGCCTACGTCGTCGGCGAATCCGGGCTCACCACCGCACTGCACGACATCGGATACGTCCTCACCGAGAACGACCCCGACTACGTGGTCCTCGGCGAGACCCGCACGTACTCGTTCGAGGCCATCACCACCGCAATTCGCCTGGTGGAGAGGGGCGCCCGTTTCATCGCCACCAACCCGGACCCCACCGGACCGTCGCGCGAGGGCTCCCTTCCCGCCACGGGATCCGTTGCCGCCCTGATCAGCCGGGCCACCGGCCGCGACCCGTACTACGTGGGCAAGCCGAACGCACTGATGATGCGTTCCGCCCTGCGGGCCATCGGCGCACACTCCGCGAACACGCTGATGATCGGTGACCGCATGGACACCGACATCGTCTGCGGGCTCGA
>JBCEBZ010000246.1:0-18054 GCA_039206675.1 Rhodococcus sp. (in: high G+C Gram-positive bacteria)
GTACTGGCTCGACGAGTTCCACGTGGACGGTCTGCGCGTCGACGCCGTCGCCTCGATGCTGTACCTCGACTATTCACGGCCGGAGGGCGGCTGGACACCGAACATCCACGGCGGCAGGGAGAACCTGGAGGCGGTCGCGTTCCTGCAGGAAACCAATGCCACGATCCACAAGCAGCACCGCGGGGTCGTCACCATCGCCGAGGAGTCGACGGCGTGGCCGGGTGTCACCCGCGCGACCAACGTCGGCGGTCTCGGTTTCAACATGAAATGGAACATGGGGTGGATGCACGACACCCTCGGATTCCTGGCGCACGACCCCGTCCACCGCAGCTATCACCATCACGAGATCACGTTCTCCCTGATGTACGCGTGGAGCGAGAACTATCTGCTCCCCATCAGCCACGACGAGGTGGTGCACGGCAAGGGCACGCTGTGGACGCGGATGCCCGGCGACGACTGGGCGAAGGCCGCCGGAGTGCGAGCCCTGCTGGCGTACATGTGGTCGCATCCCGGCAAGCAACTGCTGTTCATGGGTCAGGAGTTCGGGCAGACCGCGGAGTGGTCCGAGGAACGCGGACTCGACTGGTATCAGCTCGACGACCCGTACACCGGCGGCTTCCACCGTGGTCTGCTCCGGCTCGTCCACGACCTCAACGCCACGTACCGCGAGCACCCGGCGTTGTGGACGCTCGACACGTCACCGGGCGGGTTCTCCTGGATCGACGCCAACGACACCGCGAACAACGTCCTGAGCTTCCTGCGCTACGGCACCGACGGGTCGATCCTGGCGTGCCTGTTCAATTTCTCGGGTTCCGCGCACGCGAATTATCGTGTGGGCTTGCCAGAACGGGGCGAATGGCGTGAAATTCTCAACACCGACGCCGAGGTCTACGCAGGATCGGGTTGGGGAAATCTCGGTGCGGTGACGGCAACTTCGCAGCCGTGGCACGGCCGTCCCGCCTCGGCAGAGGTGGCACTGCCCGCGAACGGCGCGATCTGGATGAGTCTGGAGCGTTGATGAGGGCACGGCCTTGCTGATCCGACGTCGGCTGTGGGCTGCGAGCATGGGCGTTCTGGCCGCGACTGTGGTCGTGCTGTCGGGGTGCACGCGTTCGGTGGACGGTGAGGCCGCGTCCATCTACGACGATCCGTTCAAGGTGGCGGGCCTCGACGCCACGTCGGGTCCGAGCGGTGCCCGCAAGGGCGCTCCCGACGCCGACCTCCCCGTCACCGGCACCGACGGCGGTGAGATCGACACGATGGCCGCCAACGCGGTGAGCGACATCGAGGGTTACTGGCGCACCGAGTTCCCGGCGCTGTTCCAGCGCAAGTTCGAGCCGGTCGAGGAGCTGATCTCCTGGGATCCGCGGGATTCCGACGGCCCCCGGTTCTGCGGGGACAGCACCGAGGAACTCCTCAACGCCGGCTACTGCAGCACCGACCACACCATCGGCTGGGACCGGGCGCTACTGCTGCCGGAGGTCGTGGAGAAGTTCGGCATCGTCGCCGCCGTCTTCGTGCTGGCACACGAGTACGGGCACGCCGTCCAGACGAAGGCGGGAATCGCCGACGAGAACGTGGGCGGCGGCATCGTGCGGGAACAGCAGGCCGACTGTTTCGCGGGGGCGTTCATGCGGCACATCGCGGAGGACAAGGCGGCCCATTTCACGCTGAACACGTCGGACGGGCTGAACAAGGTGCTGGCGTCGGCGGTGGCGATCGGCGACACCGACCCGAACGATCCGGACAACGTGCACGGCTCGGCGTTCGAGCGAGTCACCGCCACCCAGATCGGGTTCACGGACGGCCCCGCGGCGTGCACGCGCATCGACGAGAAGGAGATCGACTCGCGTCGCGCGGACCTGCCGCAGCGGTTCGCCGACGACTCCGACGACGGTGAACTTCCCGTCACCGAGGAGTCCGTCGAGGCGTTCTTCGCGTCGTTCCAGCAGATCTTCGATCTCAGCGACCCGCCCGCGCTGCAACTCGACGGCGCCGACCTCGATTGCGCGGACGCCGACGCGACGGAACCGGTGTCGTACTGCCCGGCCACCAACACGATCGGGGTCAGTGTCGACGCCCTCGCCGAACGTGGCACACCGGGGCGCCTGGGCCGCCGTGAACTCTTCCAGACCAAGCTCACCGGCGACTACAACGCGTACGTCCTGCTCGCGTCGCGGTACACCCTGGCGCTGCAGCGGGACCGGGGTAACGATCTGCACTCACCGCAGACCGCGCTGCGGGCCGCCTGCCTGTCCGGTGTCATCACCGGCGCGCTGAGCCCGGCCAGTCCGGCCACCCTGGCGGAGGGCAGCGTGTGGTTGTCGCCGGGCGACCTCGACGAGGCGGTGTCGGGACTCCTCACCGACGGACTCGCCGCCAGTGACGTGAACGGGGAGACGGTGCCGAGCGGATTCTCCCGGGTCGACGCCTTCCGCACCGGTGTGCTCGGAGGCGAGCAGGCCTGCGAGGGCCGCTACCGCTGACCGTCCCACCACGTGACCGGTCGCGGGCTCAGATCTCCCGGTAGCCGAGCGCCGCGGAGATCCGTCCGGCGGCCCGGCACACGACCGGCACGAGCCCGCGCATCCGCTCGTCGGGCATGTACGGGCTCGTGGCCGATACGCTGATCGCACCGACGATCGCGCACGACGCGTCCCGCACGGGCGCCGCCACGCAGCGGATTCCGGGTTCGTTGTCCTCGAGGTCCATCGCCGCCCCGATCCGGGCGTAGTCCTCCATGCGCGCGCGGAAGTCGGCCTGCCCGCCGTGTCCGCGGGCCGGTGGTCGCGGACCCTGCGCGGCGTCGCTCTCGTACTGCGCGTCCCAGCGCTCGGCCGAGTCGAGCAGCAGGGCCTTCCCGACCCCTGCGCGGGTCAGCGGCATGCGGTGGCCGATGCGCGAACGCATCTCGGCACCGCGCGATCCGGGCAGCTTGTCCAGGTACAGCACCGAGCCGCCGTCCTCGACCGCAAGGTGCACGGTGTCGTGCACGTGCGCCGACAACTCCTCGAGGATCGGGCGCGCGACCACGGGCAGCGGGTTGCCGTGGAGGGCCTTGAAACCGAGTTCGATCAACGTCGGGCCGAGGGTGTAGCCGCGGCTTCCGTTGCGCAGATAACCCTCGTGGACCAGCAACTGCACGAGCCGGTGCGCGGTGCTGCGCCCGAGCCCGGTGTGGTCGACGACCGCGCGGAGGTCCTGCGCGCCGTCGGACACGGCACGGATGACGGCGAGCCCGCGGGCCAGAGTCTGCGTGCCGGGGGGAATGGCGTTCGTCGGATCGGTCACACCCCCACTGTCCCATATATAGGGACCAGATTCGTCATTATGGGATTGGGGTCCGATAGTGGTGTGCGTGATCCAGAACACCCCCGACACATCATCAGCGCGCCTGATCGCCCTCGACTGGGGTACGTCTTCGCAGCGTGCCTGGCTCCTCGGCGACGGCGGTCGCATTCTGGACGTTCGCAGACCCGACTTCGGACTGCTCGGCATCACCGGAGACGACCCGCATTCGCGCATCCGCGCCTACGAGGCCGCGTTCGACGAGGCCTGCGGCGACTGGATCGAGGCCTGCCCCGATCTCCCCGCGATCGCCTGCGGCATGGTGGGCAGCGCCCAGGGCTGGCGTGAGGCCGGCTACCTGACGACCCCGACCGATCTCGCCATCGGCGCCGGCGACCTGACGACAGTGCCCCACGCACGCGGAGTTCTGCACCTCGTGCCCGGCCTGCGCGTCGCGTCCGCCGCCGACGGTTCGGTGCCCGGCGACGTGATGAGGGGCGAGGAGACGCAGATCATCGGGGCCCTGGGCCTGCTCCCGCCGACCGACGGACCGCTGACCATCGTGCTCCCCGGAACGCACACCAAGTGGGCGCGAGTCGAGGACCGCAAGATCGTGTCGTTCGCCACGTCGATGTCCGGCGAGTTGTACGGCCTGGTGATGCGGCACGGCATCCTCGGCCGCACCGCGACCACCGGAATGCGGGACGACGCCGCGTTCGATCGCGGCCTCGCCACGGGAACGTCGGCACCGTCGCGCGGACTGCCGGCGGAGTTGTTCGGGGCCCGCGCGCTCGTGCTCGACGGCCTCCTCGATCCGGCCTCGCTTCCCGACTACGTCTCCGGCGTGATCATCGCCGACGAGGTCCGGCACCTCCTGCCCCACTACGCCGCCGGGCATCGAATCCTGCTGTGCGGAAACGCCGATCTCTGCCGGCGCTACGCGGCGGGACTGCGCGTCCACGGCGTGGCCGCCGACATCGTCGCCGAGGAGGCCGCCGCGCAGGGTTTGTGGCGCGTGGCGATCGATGCGGGGCTGCTCGACCCGGAACCATCCACGAATCCCGAGAAGGAGACCCTGTGAGCATCTCTGCCACGACGACGACCACCGGATTGATCGCCATCCTGCGGGGCATCACGCCCGAGGAGGTCGTCGCAGTCGGTTCCGTCCTCGCCGACGCCGGCTTCGCGGCCATCGAGGTCCCGCTGAACTCCCCGCGGCCGTTCGACTCGATCGAACGGTTGGCGACGGCCGTCGGCGACGTCTGCGTCGTCGGCGCCGGGACCGTGCTGAGTGTGGACGACGTGATCCGGGCCGAGGCCGCAGGTTCGCGGATCATCGTCTCGCCCAACACCGATGTCGACGTCATCGGCGCTGCCGTCGCCCGGAACCTGCGCCCGTATCCGGGGGCGGCGACACCCACCGAGGCCTTTCTCGCCGTCGGCGCGGGCGCCCGAAGCGTGAAGCTGTTCCCCTCCGATTCCGTCGGGACGGCGGGGATGAAGGCGTGGCGGGCGGTGCTGCCTCCGGACGTCGAACTGCTTCCCGTCGGCGGCGTGGACCGAACCAACCTCGCCGAGTGGGCGGCCGCCGGCGCGGGCGGCGCGGGCCTCGGCACCTGCCTGTACCGGCCCGGTGACGCCGCCGGCACCGTCCGCGACCGCGCCCTCGCCTTGATGAACATCTGGTCGGCCGACGCCGCCTGAACCGACCCCCACGACGACCGGGGCCACCACCACGGCCCCGCACAGGAGGACTCCATGAAAATCAAGTCACTCACCACCTACGCCGTGCCCCCGCGGTGGCTGTTCCTGCGGATCGAAACGGACGACGGCGTGGTCGGCTGGGGTGAACCGGTCCTCGAGGGCCGCGCGGCATCGGTCGCCGCCGCGGTCGAGGAACTGTCCGACTACCTGGTGGGGCAGGATCCGACGCAGATCGAGGATCTGTGGACGGTCATGTACCGGTCCGGTTTCTACCGCGGCGGCGGAATTCACATGAGCGCGCTGGCGGGCATCGACCAGGCCCTGTGGGACATCAAGGGCAAGGCCCTCGGCGTGCCGGCGTACGAACTTCTCGGCGGCCGGGTGCGGGACCGGATCAAGGTCTACTCCTGGATCGGCGGCGACCGACCGTCGGACACCGCGAAGGCGGCGCGCGAGGTCGTCGAACGCGGGTTCACCGCGGTGAAGATGAACGGCACGGAGGAACTGCAGTACCTGGACTCCTGGGACAAGGTGGACCGGTGTCTCGCCAATGTCGCCGCGGTGCGCGACGCCGTGGGTCCCGACATCGGCATCGGCGTCGACTTCCACGGCCGGGTGCACAAGCCGATGGCCAAGGTGCTGCTGAAGGAACTCGAACCGTTCCGGCTGATGTTCGTCGAGGAACCCGTGCTCTCGGAGCACGTCGACGGTTTCGTGGACGTACTCCGGCAGTCGCCGATCCCGATCGCACTGGGTGAGAGATTGTTCTCCCGCTGGGATTTCAAGACCATTCTGGCGTCCGGAGCCGTCGACATCATCCAGCCGGACCCGTCCCACTGCGGCGGTATCACCGAGGCCCGGAAGATCGCGCACATGGCCGAGGCGTACGACGTGGCACTCGCCCTGCACTGCCCGCTCGGGCCGATCGCCCTGGCCACGTGCCTGCAGATCGACGCGGGCTGCTACAACGCCACGATCCAGGAACAGAGCCTCGGCATCCACTACAACACGTCGAACGACCTCCTCGACTACCTCGTCGACCCGTCCGTGTTCACCTACGCCGACGGTCAGGTCCGCATCCCGACCGGCCCCGGTCTGGGCATCGAGGTGAACGAGGAGTACGTGGTCGAACGGGCGGCCGAAGGCCACCGCTGGCGCAACCCGGTGTGGCGGCACAGCGACGGCTCCTTCGCGGAGTGGTGAGGAACATGGTGCAGACCCAGAAGATCGGCCGCTCCACTGCGGTCGCGGCGCAGGCGTCGAAGGCGCGCGTCCTCATCGCGGTCATGCTGTTCGTGACCGTCGTCATCAACTACATGGACCGAGCGAACCTGTCGATCGCGATGCCCGCGATCGCCGACGAGATGGATTTGTCGAAGGCCCAGCAGGGTCTGCTGCTGTCCGCGTTCGGCTGGACGTACGCGGCGCTGCAGATCCCCGGCGGGTGGCTCGTCGACCGGATACCCCCGCGACTGCTCTACCCCGCGTGCCTCATCCTGTGGTCGGTGGCGACCGCATTCATGGGCGTCATCGGCGGGTTCGTCGCGCTGATCGCGTTGCGACTGCTGGTCGGCGTGTTCGAGGCGCCCGCATATCCGATCAACAACCGCGTCGCGACGGCCTGGTACCCCGAGCGCGAGCGGGCGACGGTGATCGGCTTCTACACTTCCGGACAGTTCATCGGACTGGCCCTGCTCACCCCGTTCCTGTCCTGGCTGCAGTCCGTGCTGTCCTGGCACTGGGTGTTCATCGTGACCGGAACGGTCGGCGCGGTGTGGGGCGCCGTCTGGTACGCGTTCTACCGCGAACCGCGCGACTCCCGCGCGAACGACGCCGAGATCGACCTGATCCGCGACGGCGGCGGACTCGTCGACCTCGTGGACGAGCAGCAACCGGAACGCCCGGCCGTGACCCGCAACGACGTCGCGACGGTCCTCGGCAGGCGCAAGCTGTGGGGAATCTACCTGGGACAGTTCTGCCTCACGTCGACGCTGTGGTTCTTCCTCACCTGGTTCCCCACCTACCTCGTCGAGTACCGGGGCATGGATTACATCAAGTCCGGATTCCTCGCGTCGCTGCCGTTCGTCGCGGCGCTCGTCGGTGTGCTGTTCTCCGGCGTGTTCTCCGATTTCCTGCTCAAGAAGGGGGTCTCGCTCGGAGTCGCCCGGAAGGGTCCGATCATCGTCGGGCTGCTGCTGACCGTCGCGATGATCGGCGCGAACTTCACCGACTCGACGGCGATGGTGATCGTGTTCCTGTCCATCGCCTTCTTCGGCAACGGGCTCGCGTCGATCACGTGGTCGCTGGTGTCGGCCCTCGCACCGGAACGGCTGCTCGGGCTGACCGGCGGAATGTTCAACTTCATCGGCAACCTGTCGTCGATCGCCACACCCATCGTCATCGGGTTGCTCGTCACCGACGACAGTTTCGCACCGGGATTCGTCTACATGACCGTGGTGACCGCGGTCGGGATCGCGTCCTACGTCCTTCTGGTCGGACGGGTGGAGCGCGTCCGCAGCTGATCGCCGTCGGGGGCAACCGGGGTGAGCGCCGACCGCGCTCACCCCGGTTCCTGTCAGTACAGTGCGGCGGCGAGCTTCCGGCGCGCGGTCATGACCACCGGCTCGGCGGGGTCGAACAGTTCGAACAGTTCCAGCAAACGCGTCCGGACCCGCGTCCGATCGTCGCCGGCGCTGCGGGCGACGACCCCGATGAGGCGGGCGAACGCCGCGTCGGGGGCCTGCGAGTAGAGCTCGACATCCGCCGCCTGCAGCTGGGCGTCGATGTCGGACGGGGCGGCGTCCGCCGCGGCGACGGCACCGGGATCGACGGACTGCACGCGGGCGAGAAAACGTACCTGGCGGATCGCGCCCTGCGCCTCCGCGTTGGCCGGTTCCGCGTCGAGAATCTTCTGGAACTCGGCCTCGGCCGCCGCCAGGTCCCCCTCGTCGAGGGCCGCCTCGGCCGCGACGAAACGCGGGTCCTCGGGCTCGGGCTCGTCCGTGTCGCCGTCACCGGCGGGCGGTCCGGACAGCTTCCCGGCCGTTGCCTGCTGGACGGCGGCGAGCCACTGACGCAGCTGCGGTTCGGGCTGCGCGCCCTGGAAGTCGGCGAGCGGTTGTCCGCCGGCGATGGCGACCACCGTCGGGACGGACTGGACGCCGAAGGCCTGCGCGATGCGCGGGTTGGCGTCGACGTCGACCTTGGCGAGCACCCAGGTGCCACCGGCCTCGTGTGCCAGTTTCTCGAGCAGGGGCGAGAGTTGTTTACACGGCTCGCACCAGGTGGCCCACAGGTCCACGACGACCGGGACCTGCTGGGATCGGACGAGGACCTCCGCCTCGAACGTCGCCTCGGTGACGTCGATGACGGGTGCGAGGCCGGTGCCGCCGGGGGCGGCCGGAGCGGCGCCGTCCCCGGAGGGTGCGGGCGCCGGCGGGGGCGGAGCGGCCGCACGCTCCTTGAGGGCGGAGAGATCGACTGCTCCGCTCATGGCTGCGGCCACTGCTGAGGAACGCGCTGACGGACGAGAACCTGGTCGAGTCACGCCCACCAGTTTGTCACGATTCGAGCGTGCGCCGGAATGCGGGCCGCGCCTACCGCGGTCTCGGTCAGACGAGCGACGGTTCGCTCTTCACCGTGCTGGTCCGGGACAGTTCGGCCATGCGGCCGGTGCGGGCCGCCCAGACCTCGAACACGACGGTGCCGAACGGCGGGACGCTGGCGACGAGCGCCCAGAAGATGGTGACCAGGTTCCAGCTCAGCTTGCGTGCGGTCCACAGGGAGACGAGCAGGTAGAGAACGAAGACGCCGCCGTGGATCGGACCGAAGATCTTCACGCCGATCTCGTTGCCGTCGGCGGGCAGGTACTTGAAGGCCATGCCGATGAGGAGGCCGAGCCAGGTGAATGCCTCCAGAATTGCGACAAATCGGAAGCGCTTGGCCGTGGTGCTGAGATCGAAGACGTTCGCCATGCCGACCATTGTGCCCGACCATCTACGACGGTCCGTAGTGGTGTGAGATACACCACCGCGGACCGTCGTTCTGTCAAGCCTTGGGGACGCGGACGATCAGGGCGTCACCCTGACCTCCACCACCGCACAGTGCCGCCGCGCCGACGCCGCCGCCGCGACGGCGCAACTCGAGCGCCAGGTGCAGTGCGATCCGGGCACCCGACATCCCCAGCGGATGCCCCATCGCGATCGCGCCGCCGTTGACGTTCACGATCTCCGGATCCAGGCCCAGCTCCCGCGTCGACGCGATCCCCACCGCCGCGAACGCCTCGTTGATCTCGACGAGGTCCAGGTCCTTCGGGTCGATTCCTTCCTTGGCGCACGCCTTCGCGATCGCCCGTGCCGGCTGCGACTGCAACGTCGAATCCGGGCCGGCCACCACTCCGTGCGCCCCGATCTCCGCGATCCAGGACAGCCCCAGCTCCTGGGCCTTCGCCTTGCTCATCACCACGACGGCGGCCGCGCCGTCCGAGATCTGTGACGCCGACCCGGCGGTGACGGTGCCGTCCTTGCTGAACGCCGGCCGCAACCTGGCCAGGGACTCGACGGTCGTGTCTCCCCGCACGCCCTCGTCGGAGCCGACCAGCACGGGATCACCCTTGCGCTGCGGCACCGGAACCGGCACCACCTCGTCGTCGAAGACCCCGTCCTTCCAGGCGCGCGCCGCCTTCTGATGCGACGCCGCCGCGAACGCGTCCTGCTCCTCCCGGCCGATCCGCTGCCCGTCCTCCGCGTTCTTCGCCTCCGTCAGGCTGCCCATCGCCTGATCGGTGAAGATGTCGTACAACCCGTCGAACGCCATGTGGTCGCGCATCGTGACGTCGCCGTACTTGAAACCCTCCCGCGACTTCTCCAGCAGGTGCGGGGCGCGGGACATCGACTCCTGGCCCCCGGCGACCACGACGTCGAACTCGCCGGCCCGGATCAGCTGATCCGCCAACGCGATCGCGTCGATCCCCGACAGGCACACCTTGTTGATCGTCAGCGCGGGCACGTCCATGCCGATCCCGGCGGCCACAGCGGCCTGCCGCGCCGGGATCTGACCGGCCCCCGCCGTGAGCACCTGGCCCATGATCACGTACTCGACCTGTTCGGGGGCGACGCCCGCCTTCTCCAGCGCACCGCGAATCGCCACCCCACCCAGATCGGAACCCGACACATCCTTCAACGAACCCAGCAACCGGCCCATCGGGGTCCGGGCTCCGGCGACGATCACAGAACTGGTCACGATTTCCTCCGCGTGAGACGAATGGGCGGGTGCCGGGCGACGGAAGTCACATCCCGACGAGAACTACCGAAACGGTAGCGCTAACGTCGGGACCATGACACAGTCCTCCCCCACCCCGTCCACGTCGCCGCTGTCCTCGGATCTGGTGACCGCCATCGATCACGTCGGGATCGCCGTCCCCGACCTCGACGCCGCCATCGCGTGGTACTCCGAGCACCTCGGCATGGTGTCGACACACGAAGAGGTGAACGAGGAGCAGGGCGTGCGGGAAGCGATGCTCAGCGTCGTCGGCGCTCCCGAGGGCAGCACCGCACTGCAGCTTCTCGCGCCGTTGAACGAGAACTCGACCATCGCCAAGTTCATCGATCGCAGCGGTCCCGGTCTCCAGCAGCTGGCGTACCGCGTCACCGACATCGACGCCATCTCCGCACAGTTGCGCGAGCGCGGCGTCCGGCTGCTGTACGACGCACCCCGCCGCGGAACCGCCGACTCGCGCATCAACTTCGTCCACCCGAAGGACGCGGGCGGAGTGCTCGTCGAGCTGGTCGAGCCGTCGGCGACCCACTAGAGCTGTGGCCGGCCGCCGGGTACCAGGCGCAGAGACAAGTTCTACTTTGCCCAGGTAGATTGGCGGCCATGGTAAACGAGCAGGACCGTGGTTCGATCCCCCTTCCCTTCTCCACCGTGCGTAAGGGATTCGACCGGGACGAGGTACGCAACTACTTCGAGCGATTCGACGCCGAGCTCCGCGTCACTGCCGCCGACCGCGACGCCGCGGCGGCGCAGGCGCGGGATCTCGCCAAGCAACTCGACGACGCGCGGGACGAGATCGACGATCTCCGCAAGGACGTCGACCGCCTGTCGGTTCCGCCGACCACCGCGGAGGGAATGAGCGACCGCATCTCGCGCATGCTCCGGCTCGCGTCGGACGAGGCGTCCGAGGTGCGCGCGAAGGCCGAGGCCGACGCCGCCGAGACGATCTCCGTCGCCGAGCAGGAAGGCGCGCAGCTCCGCGGCCAGTACGAGTCGCTGGTCGCGGAACTCGAAGACCGCCGCAGCGCGCTCGAGATCCAGCACGAGCAGACCATGGCGAAGGCTCGCACGGAGGCGGCGAAGATCGTCGAGGCCGCGCAGTCCGAGCGCGACCGCCTCGCCGCCGAGGCCGAACTGCGTCGCTCGCAGGTGCAGGAAGACTTCGACCTCTCGATGTCCGAGCGCCGCCAGAAGACGATCACGGCGGTGAACGAGCTCGAGTCCACCAGCAAGGCCGAGGCGCATCGTCGTCTCGCGGATGCCACGCACGAGGCGGAGCGCAGGCTGCAGGCGGCCACCGATCAGTCGGAGCGCAAGATCGCCCACGCCAAGGAACTCGCGGAAGAACTTCGCGTGCTCCGCGGCCGGATCCTGGCGCAGCTCTTGGGCATTCGGGGGCAGCTCGATTCCGTTCCCGCCATGCTGGCCTCGGTCAACCGGGAGAGCGAACTCCTGGACGCGCAGCCCGAATCGGCGGCGTCGAAGCCGGAGCAGCGCTCCGACGAGAGCAAGAACGCGAACACGAAGCCGGCGCCGGGCGCTGCCGCAGACCGGAAGAACCCGAACGAGTCCGAGAAGAACTCCGGGAGCGAATCGGACAACTCCGACGAGGACACGGCGGTGCTGACGACCGTCGAGAAGAACCCGTCCACTCGGCCCGCGGGTCAGCGGACCGTGAAGACCGGAAGCTAGGACCACCTGCGGGTGAGGCCCCGGGTGCTGCGTCCCGACCAGCACCCGGTGTGCCAGTGCCGCCGGTCCTCGGCGCCGCCGTATTCGGCGGGCCAGGTGACGAGGTGGGCGACACCGGGCCGGATGTCGTGGTCGCAGCCCGGGCACCGGTACGACTTGGTCGCCCGGGCGCCGGGAACGGTGCGGACGATGTAGCTCTCGTCCGCGTCGCCCGCGGGACCGGATTCCTGACGCATCAGCGCACTACCGAACAGCGAGCCCTCGGAGTCGTCCGGGGGCGCACTGCGGCGTGTGTTCTTCCGCTGCGGTTTACGACGGGGCACGGGTTCAGCCTAGGCCTCAGAAGAGCCGGAACTCGGTGCTCTCGGTGCCGCGCAGCGCTTCGTAGTCGAGCACCAGGCACCGGATTCCGCGGTCGGTGGCAAGGGTTTTGGCCTGCGGCTTGATCTGCTGGGCGGCGAAGACCCCGCTCACCGGCGCGAGCAGGGGGTCCCGGTTGAGCAGTTCGAGGTACCGCGTGAGTTGCTCGACACCGTCGATGTCGCCGCGGCGCTTGATCTCCACGGCGACGGACGCGCCGTCAGCGTTTCGGCACAGCAGGTCGACGGGACCGATGGCCGTCATGTATTCACGCCGGACGAGTGTGTAGCCGTTGCCCAGCGTTTCCACGTGTTCGGCGAGCAACTCCTGCAGATGCGCCTCGACGCCGTCCTTGACGAGCCCGGGATCGACGCCGAGTTCGTGGCGGGAGTCGTGCTCGATCTCCTCGATGGTGATCCGCAGTTCCTCACCGGCCTTGTTGGTCACCACCCACAGGGCTTCGGCGTCCTCGACGGAGTCCTCGACGAGCCAGCAGGGCGGGCTCATCCAGTTCAGCGGCTTGTAGGCGCGATCGTCGGCGTGGATGCTCACGGAACCGTCGGCCTTGATCAACAACAGGCGGCGAGCGGTGGGCAGATGAGCCGTCAAACGGCCTACGTAGTCGACTCGGCATCTGGCAATCACTAGGCGCACCCGCCCACCCTAAGGGATCGTGCCGACTAGTCTCGAATGACTATGCGCAGCCCTCGCCGATCCGTCGCCCCGCTGGGGTCGTGGTTGCTGGGATCGCCGGACGAGAGTCCCCGCCGGCGCCGCATCCGTGTCCAGTTGCTCCTGACCGCGCCGCTGGTGTTCACCAATCTCGTCGGTGCCGTGATCACCTGCCTCCTCATCAGCGTCGTCGTGCCCGGACCGAGTGTGTGGGCGAGCGAGTTCGCCATAGCCAACTTCGTCGCGGTGCCGGTGTTCGTGCTGTGCGCGGTGCTGATCGGCGTGACCTGGGGCACCAAACGACTGGTGTCGGATCTGCGATGGGCGACGGAGGACGACGTCCCCACCGACCGCGACCGGTCGGCGGCGTTCCGCGCCCCGTGGCGCCTGACTCGGGTCCAGGCGGCGCTGTGGGGCATCGGGTTGGTCTTCTTCACGACGCTGTACGGCCTCATCGATCCCCAGACCATCCCGAAGGTCGCGTTCACGATCGCGATGGCCGGCATCACGGTCTGCGCGTTCTGCTACCTGCTGACGGAGTTCGCGCTCCGTCCCGTCGCCGCCCGGGCACTCGGATCCGACGGACCGCAACCCCGCCGCACGCTCGGCATCACCGGCCGCACGGCGCTCGCGTGGATCCTCGGGACGGGCGTTCCCGTGCTGGGCCTCATGCTCATCGCGACGTTCAGTTTCATCCGCCCGGCGAGCTCGGTCAGCCTCGCGGTGTCGATCCTCGCGCTCGGCGGTGTGATCCTGCTGTTCGGCCTGCTGCTGGTGGTGATCAGTGTGCGCGCCACCGAGGCGCCCATCCGCTCGGTGGCGCTGGGCATGGCGAAGGTGGCCCGCGGCGATCTCGATGCCGAGGTCGTCGTGTACGACGGCACCGAACTCGGCGCGTTGCAGACCGGGTTCAACCGGATGGCCGAGGGGCTGCGCGAACGTGAGCGGATCCGCGACCTCTTCGGCCGTCACGTGGGGCAGGACGTGGCCTCCCAGGCGCTTCGGCACAACCCCGAACTCGGCGGGGAGGAACGCGACGTGGCGGTGCTGTTCGTCGACATCATCGGGTCCACCACGATCGCGGCCACCCGGTCTCCGGCGGAGGTCGTGGATCTGCTCAACCGGTTCTTCGACGTCGTCGTCGACGAGGTCGATCGGCGGGGCGGGTTCGTCAACAAGTTCGAAGGCGACGCCGCACTGGCCATCTTCGGGGCGCCGATGGCGCTGGACGACCACACCGGTGCGGCCCTGTCCGCCGCCCGGGTCCTCCGCGAACGGCTCACCGAGGAGGTGCCGGAATGCGATGCGGGGATCGGGGTGGCGGCCGGTCGCGCCGTGGCCGGAAACATCGGCGCCCACGAACGTTTCGAGTACACGGTGATCGGCGACCCGGTCAACGAGGCGGCGCGGTTGTCCGAGCTCGCCAAGAATGTTCCCGGACACGTCGTCGCGTCCGAGCGGGCGATCGACGCGGCATCGGAAGACGAGGGCGCGCGGTGGAAACTCACCGACACCGTCACCCTGCGCGGACGTCTCGAGCCGACCACGCTGGCCGTTCCGGCCGAACTACTCCCCGCCGGTGCCGCCGCCGACGATGAGGGCGCCGACACCGTCGAGTAACCGGGCGAGCCCGAATTCGAAGGCGTGGGCGGGAGAGAACGCGGCGTCGTGATGTTCCCCCGCCGTGGCCCCGACGCGGGCAGCGAGCGGAAACCGCTCGGCGTCGAAGACCTTCTCGAAGTGCGGTGCGACGCTCTGCCACCACTCGCTGTCTGCCTCGCCGCGGGCGGTGAGCGCGGCCGCGTCCACCGCCGCCCGTGCCGCGCCGGCCACGAAACTGTCGAGGAGCGTGACGACGGAGTCCATGTCGAGGTCCGGCAGTCCCAGTCCCTCGACCGCGCGCAGTTCCCGCTCGTACTTGGCCATCCCGCCGGGCCCGAGAACCGGCCGGCTCAGCGCGACTACTCCGAGCATCCACGGGTGCGCGCACAGCAGTTGGAAGTAGTCGTGCGCGGCGGCGGTGAGACCCGCCCCCCACGCCGCGCCGGAGTCGTCGCCCCGGTCGAGTGTGGACACCGCGCGATAGAGCAACACCTCCACCAGTTCCGTCTTCCCGGGAACGTGCGTGTACAGCGACATCGCACCGACGCCGAGTTCGGCCGCCAGCCGGCGCATCGAGACGGCGTCGAGCCCCTCCGCATCCGCGACGGCGACGGCGGCCTCGACGATCCGGTCGAGTGTCAGGCCGGGCTTGCCGTTGCGGGGACGCGAGATCGGCGCGCTGCCGCCGCCCCACAGCAACTCCATGGTGCGGGCGGGGTCGCCCTCCGGTGTCGCGCTTCTACCCATGCCGGAATCTTCCCACGGCGCCCGGGAACAATTCCGCCCGTCGCCTCGTTGACGTACGGCGTACCATAAATCAGGCGAAAGGCGCAGTTGTGACAGCAGAGACCGCCCTCGCCACCTGCGCGGCCACGTTCGTCCCCGCCGATCCTCCCCGCGACTCCCACCTGGTGTTCTGGAGCGACTCGCCGGACGGGCCGTGGCCGCCGAGCGCCGATTCCCGCACCGGGATCTTCGCGGGCGGAGCGGTGAGCACCGTTCCGACGCAGTGGGTTTCCCTCGCCGACGCGCTGCCGATGCTGCTGACGCTCTCACCCGGCGACTCGACCCATCGATCGGTCGCGTTCTGGTCCGCCTGCGCCCGCACCGCCCTCGGATACCTCGGAGCGGGCAAGGTTCTTCCCTCGATCACCCCGCACGGCCGCGACGCCTGGCGGCTCGGCACCCTCGACGACGAGGACGCGGCGCACCTGCGCCTGCTGGCCGCCGCGCTCCCGCCGGAAGCCCGCGCGATACCGCTCGGGGATCCGCCCACCGAGGGGGTTCACCTCCCCGCTGCCGTGGACGTCCTGCGCGACTTCCTCACCTCGGTTGTCGACACCATCCCGCGACTCGGTTCACCGGCCGGCGCAGGGCCCTACCTGGCCTGGGATGCCGAACCCTCGCCGGAACTACAGGCGTGGACGGATGCGCTGGCACCCGCGGCGATCGCGCTGTCGGTGCGGATCGACCCCGTCGATCCCGGCGCGGTAGATCTCTCGGACAGCGAGTTCGACGCCACGCTCCAGGTTCACGGTGTCGCGCGGCCCGGAGTGGTGTGCGACGCCGTCGACCTGTGGCGGCATCCGACGCTCGCCGAGTCCGCGTTCGCCGCCGACCCGCGGATCGAGGTTCTCGAGGCCCTCCGCCGCGCGGCCGAGGACTGGGCGCCTCTCGAAGATCTGCTGCGGGCGGAGGCGCCGCACCGTATCCGCCTCGAGGACGACGACCTGGCCTCCCTCGCCGGGGACGCCGGCCGTCGACTGCGCGAGCAGGGAGTCCAGATCCACTGGCCGCGCGAACTCGTCGCCCACACCTCGACCCGCATCATCCTCGGCGACCCCGGATCCCGCGAGGGCGCAGCCGCTTTCGGCGGCGACCGTGCCTTCGACTTCGACTGGCGCGTCGCGGTCGGCGAAGATGTGCTCACACGGGAGGAGATGGAAGAGCTCGTGTCGGCGAAGCGGGCAGTCGTGAAACTCCGCAACCGGTACGTCGTCGCGGACGCGGAGACCATACGAAAGACCCTCCTACGGCGGACCGGAACGATGACAGCCGTCGAGGCCCTGCGGGCCACGCTGACCGGCCGGGCCCGGCGCGGCGAGGAAGACGTCCGCGTCGACTCCTACGGGGCGGCGGCGGCCGTGGCGCGGGAGCTGTCGGACGGGGATCCGGCGGTCGTGCCGGTTCCCGCCGCCCTGCGTGCGCAGTTGCGCGACTACCAGCTGACCGGCTTCCGCTGGCTCGCCGGGCTCACGTCCCGGGGCCTGGGCGCCTGCCTCGCCGACGACATGGGCCTGGGAAAGACGTTGACCCTCATCGCGCTTCACCTGCACCGGCAGCAGCACCCGGACACGGCAGGACCCACACTCGTGGTCTGTCCCGCGTCCCTGCTGGGGAACTGGCGGCGGGAGATCGAACGTTTCGCACCGGGCACCGGAGTCCTCGTCCACCACGGTCCGAGGCGCCGGCCTCCCGGCGAGACGGTCGCGAACGGCAGCGACACCGTCGTCCTCACCACGTACGCGACGATGCGGCTCGACAGCGAGGTTCTCAGCGGCACGCCGTGGGGCCTGGTCGTCGCGGACGAGGCACAGCACCTGAAGAACCGGGCCGCTGGAGTGACGCGCGCGCTGCGGTCGATTCCGGGACAGGCCCGCGTCGCGCTCACCGGCACACCGGTGGAGAACCGGCTCAGCGACCTCTGGTCGATCCTCGACGGCGTCACCCCGGGTCTCCTCGGCCCCTACGCGCAGTTCCGGCGCCGCTACGACAGCTCGGCCGACCAGGGCGGGCCCGACCGCGCGCCGGAGTTGGCGGCATTGATCTCACCGTTCGTTCTCCGGCGCAGGAAGTCGGATCCGGGGATCGCCCCCGAGCTTCCACCGAAGACGGAGATCGACCTCGACGTCACGCTCACCCGCGAGCAGGCCGGCTTGTACGAGGCACTCGTCCGCGAGGCCATGGAGCGGATCGAGACGAGCGAGGGCATCGGCCGGCGCGGCAGCATCGTGTCGCTGCTGACCGGTCTCAAACAGATCTGCAATCACCCCGCCCAGTACCTCGGCCAGGAACACACCGCGCTCACCGGCCGTTCCCACAAGATCGGCCTGCTCGACGAGCTGATCGACACCAACCTGTCGGAGGGCGGGCGCTCCCTCGTGTTCACCCACTTCACCACGATGGGACGACTGCTGCGACGGCACCTGACGACGCGCGGGGTGGCGTGCGAATTCCTGCACGGAGGCACGTCCGTCGCGACCCGGGAGGACCTGGTCGAACGCTTCCAGAACGGTGACATTCCCGTCCTGATCCTGTCCCTCAAGGCCGCCGGAACCGGGTTGAACCTCACCCGGGCCGATCACGTCGTCCATTTCGACCGCTGGTGGAACCCGGCGGTCGAAGACCAGGCCACCGACCGCGCGTACCGCATCGGCCAGACCCAGCCGGTGCAGGTGCACC
>JBCEBZ010000247.1:0-4532 GCA_039206675.1 Rhodococcus sp. (in: high G+C Gram-positive bacteria)
TGCTGGGTGATGCAGTGGATGCCGCCGCCGCGGGCGAAGAGCGGGCGGGCGTCGACCGGCACGACCGTGCGTCCGGGGTAGGCGGCCGACAGGATCGCGACCGCTTCCTCGTCCGCGGGATCGTCGAAGCTGCACGCGATGACGCCGCCGTTGACGACGAAATGGTTGATGTAGCTGTAGTCGACGAAGCCCTCCTCGTCCCGCAGGACCTGCGGCGCGGGGACGGTGACGATCTCCCACGACTCACCGCGGGCGTCCGTGGTCTGCTTCAGCACGTCGATGACGGCCTTGCTGACCTCGAAGTCGGGGTGTTCGGGGTTGCGCTGATCGTGCACGAGGACGACGCCCGGCGACGGGATGGCGGCGACGATGTCGACGTGCCCGCGGGTGCCGTAGGTGTCGGAGTCGCGGGTCAGCCCGCGCGGGAGCCAGATCACCTTGGTGGCACCGATCGTGCGGGCGAGTTCCGCCTCGATGTCGGCCTTCGACAGTCCGGGGTTGCGGCCGGGGTCGAGTTGCACGGTCTCGGTCACCAGGACGGTGCCGAGGCCGTCGACCTGGATGCCGCCGCCCTCGTTGACGATCGGCGAGTCGACGAGTTCGCCCCCGGACCGCTCGACCACCAGGGCGCCGATCTTCGAGTCCTTGTCCCACTGGGCCCAGTCCTGGCCGCCCCAGCCGTTGAAGATCCAGTCGACGCCGCCGAGGCGTCCGTCTTCGGACAGCACGAACGTGGGTCCGATGTCGCGCATCCAGGCGTCGTTCAGCGGCGCCTCGACGATGTCGATGTCGGCGGACAGGTACTTCTGGGCCGCCGGCACCTGACCGGGGTCGACGACGACGGTGACGGGTTCGAATCGGGCGACCGCGTGCGCCACCTCGGCCCACGTGGTGCGCGCCTCGTGGTGCTCCTCGGGGGTGTCGCCCAGGGAGTAGCCCTCGCTGGGGTAGGCCATCCAGGTGCGTTCGTGCAGTTCGCCTTCCGCGGGCATGCGCCAGGTCATCAGTTCCTCCCGAACGGGGCGGCGTGGTCGACGGGCTCGGTGAGGACGCCGTACGTGTCGGGGCGCCGGGTGGCGAGGAACGGGAACAGGGCGAGCCAGTCCTCGCGCTGCTGGAGGTCGAGGTCGGCGACCAGCACCGCGGATTCGTCGCGGGGGGCCTGCGCGAGGATGCGGCCGTAGGGGTCGGAGATGAACGACGAGCCGTAGAACGTGATGAGGCCTTCGCCGCCGTGGCGGTTGGGCACCACCATGAACGTGCCGTTCGCGATGCCGTTGCCGACGATCACCTGCTGCCACAGCGGCTGGGTGTCGAACTGCGGGTGGTCGGGCTCGGAGCCGATCGCGGTGGGGTACACCAGGATGTCGGCGCCGCCGAGCGAGTAGGCGCGGGCGACCTCGGGGAACCATTCGTCCCAGCAGGTCGGGAGCCCGAGCTTGACGCCGCCGAGTGCGTCGGGGGTGTGGACGGGGTACGGGTCGGCTGCGGGACCGCCGCGGAAGTAGGTGTCCTCGTAGTAGCCGGCGGTGACGGGGATGTGCAGCTTGCGGGTGCGCGCGAGCAGTTCTCCGGAGGGGGCGACGAGGATGGCGGTGTTGAAACCGAGCCCGTCCTCGTACTGCACGCCGTTCTCGGAGTCGTTGCGCTCGTACAGGGACGCGTGGACGAGGACGCCGTGTTCGGCGGCGGCCTTGGCGGCGAACGTGAACGTCGGCCCGGTGAGGAGGTCCTCGGCGTGGCGGCCGGGGTTGTCGCCGCCTTCGACGAAGGCGGGGTACCGGCTCAGCGTGAGTTCGGGGAGGAACACCACGCGCGCCCCGAGCTTCGCGGCCTCGGCGATGCCCTCGTCGAGTTCGGCCCGCAGATCCTGCTCGTTCTCGTGCCAGCGGTGCTGGACGAGTCCGACGCGGAGCGGGGTGCGTCCGGTCTCGCGGGTCCGCGCGAGGGACTCGGGAGGGGTGAGGGCGGTGATCGTCAACATTGTGTTTCCTCGGATGTTCGGTTCGGCGAGCGCCTAAAACGAATTGGATTCGTTAAGTATGGTGGTTAAACGCTCGGCGATCAAGGGGCGGGGAGCGACGATTTCGATTCTTTCGGTATCCGCCCTGGTCGCCGCTACGGCGGCGTCGAGGCGCGCGTCGCCGGTGACACACACCGACCAGGAGGGCACCCATGCCACGGCCATCACAGCGACTGCTGTCGCCGGAGATCATCACCGAAGCCGCCATGCGCATGGTGGACCTCACGGGCGATTTCACGATGCCGGGTCTCGCCGAACGGCTGAAGGTGCGGCCCTCCTCGCTGTACAACCACGTGTCCGGGAGGGCGGAGATCATCGAACTGATGCGTGCCCGCATGATGGCGGGCATCGTGGTGGCGGACCCCGACGGCAAGTGGAGCGAGACGGTGGCCGGCCTGGCGCGCGAATATCGGCGCAACTATGCCGAGCATCCTCGGCTGATTCCCCTGTTCACCGCGCACACAGTGCAGTCCGGTGTGGCATTCGCTCTGTACAACGCTCTGGCGCAGGCATTCTCGGACGGCGGCTTCACGCCCGAGGAGGTTCTGCACGCCATCACGACGGTCGACAGTTTCGTGCTGGGGTCGGCGCTGGACCTCGCCGCACCCGAGGTGGTCTGGGCGACCGCACCGGAGGCGAACGAGTCCATGCGGGCCGCCCTGGCCACGTCCGGGCCGAATCCCGGACGGGCCGACGCAGCTTTCGAGTTCGGGCTGCGGACGCTTATCGCTGGTTTGGTGGCGCAGGCTCCGAACGAGCCGTGAGATCGCTCTCGTCCCGCAACGCGGAGGTGTCACGGTTGAGGGTCCTGCCCTCGAAGAACGCGGGACTGCGGAAGCGCATGACCATCATCAGCACGGCGCCGAGCAGGAGGATGCCGAAGCCGAGGAAGAAGACGAGTCCGATGCCGCCGATGGAGGCGCCGCTCGCGTTGTCCGGGTTCATGCTCTCCTCGATCGAGATCACGAACACCGCGAGCAGCATGAGGCCGCCGAGGAGCGGGAACGCGAACCGGAAGACGATGTTGCGGAAACTCGTGAACAGGCTGTCCCGGAAGTACCAGACGCACGCGAACGCCGTGATGCCGTAGTACCAGCAGATCATGATTCCCAGGGCGGCGATCGTGTCGAGCAGCGTGCGCTCGGACAGGAACGTGACCACCGTGTAGAACACCGCGGTGACGACACCGGCGACGACCGTGGCATACGACGGGACCAGGAACCGGGGGCTCACGTCGGCGAGCTTCTTGGGGAATGCGCCGTAGGCGCCCATGGCGAGCATGGTCCGCGCGGCCGGCAGGAACGTGGTCTGCAGGCTCGCGACCGAGGAGACGAACACCGCCAGGAACAACAGCATGCCGCCCCAGTTGCCGAGCACCGGATCGGCGAGCGCGCCGAAGACGTTCTCCGAGTTGTCCGGGTTGCCCAGCCCGAGACCGTCCTCGCCGACGCCGGCGTACATCATCGAGGCGACCGACACGAGCAGGTACGTCAGCAGAATCGTGATCACGCACAGCAGTCCGGCGCGACCGGGGGTCTTCTTGGGGTTCTTCGACTCCTCGCCCAGCGTCAGGCACGTGTCCCAGCCCCAGAACGCGAAGATCGAACCCGTCAGGCCGATCACGAACGCGCCCACGGCCAGTCCCGTGAACGGGTTGAACCAGCTCAGATCGAACGACAGCCCGGCGGGGGCGTCCCCGTTGCCGACGTGGACCAGTGCCACCACCGCGAACGCGATGAGAAGGACCATCTGGAAGCCGACGAGCGCGACCTGCAGGCGCTCACTGGTGGTGATGCCGCGGCTGGCGATCCAGGTGGCGAGGGCGATGAACGCGAGCGTCGTACCGACGTTGACGAATTTGTTGCCGGGGAGATCGGCGATGCCCGGGGCGTCGAACAGTTTCGCGATGAACAGATAGAAGAACTGGACCGCGATCGCCGCGAGGTTCGAGAGCACGATGATCGTGGCGATCACCATGCCCCAGCCGCACATCCACCCGACGTACGGTCCGAACGCCTTCGTCGACCAGGTGAAGGACGCACCGCAGTCGGGGGATTCGGAGTTGAGTTCCCGGTAGGCGTACGCCGTGAGGAACATGGGGATGAAGCCGGCGATGAAGATGGCGGGCATCTTCAAACCGACGGCGGCGACGATCAGCCCGATGCTGGCCGTCAGCGTGTAACCCGGTGCCACGGAGGAGATTCCGAGGATCGCCCCGGAGAACGTCCCGACCGCACCGGTGGCCAGGCCCTTGGTGCTCACGGCGACGCCGGCCGGGGCCGGTGCGCCTTCGCTGTTCGTCATGTCTGAACCTCCGGTCGGGAACGATCGTGGATCCGGGGCGGGTGTCGCGGACGGTTTACTCACTGCCTGAAAACTCCTGCTTGGGGACGACCACCATGGGCACCGGCAGGACGCGGAGCATCTTGGCCGCGGTGGATCCCAGGAACAGTCGATGAGGTTGGGCGAGCCGGCTGGAGCCGACCATGACGAGGTCGCCGTCCTGCCA
>JBCEBZ010000248.1:0-4529 GCA_039206675.1 Rhodococcus sp. (in: high G+C Gram-positive bacteria)
CGCCGTCATCGCTCGTTTGATCTCGTCGAGACGTTGCGATGCCGCATAGGGGGCGGGCTTCTCGACGCCGGTGAGCCCGGCGAGGCCCGCGACGAGGATGTACTCGACGCTGTGCGAGACGGCCTCTGCGGATGCCGCGCTCATGTCGGCGTCGTCCATGATCGACGAGATCATGCTGATCAGCAGCTTTCCGGCGCCGTGCCGACCGGATACCGCTCGGGCCGTCAATGAACCGGTGTCACGGACGAGGGTCCGCAGCGTTGCCCCGGGAAGCATGAGGACGTATTGGGCGAACGGGTCGTCGAATTGAAGGCGGTAGGGCCGGGTGCTGTCGTACAGGGCGAAGTCTCCGGGTTCGAGGATCGCCGTTCTGTCGTCCTGGGTGATGATCCCCGTTCCCGAAGTCTGCACGCTGACCAGGAAGTAGTCGGCGCTGGTACGGGAGATGCCTGCAGGTGTCCGCAGCACGTTCTGGGCCGTCGCGGTGACTCGGGACAGCCCGAGCGTCGCCAGATCCGTCGACTCGATGTGTCCGGAGATCGACGACGCGTCCTCGGGAGGCGTGCAGTCCAGATCGACGTATGTGCGGCTCACCGCTGCCGTCCAGAAGTCGATGCTGTCGGCCTCGTCGACCGACTCGGTGCGCAGGGCGTCAGCCATGGCCGGCACCTCCCATCTGGTTACAGCGTAGAACGCGCCGTCGCCGTGCGCATGAGGCCGGTGCGATCGTGGCAGCCGACGTATTCGAAGAACTGCTCGTCCGCGGCAGCCACGGTCACCTCGTGATAGAGCCGTAGTGATGCTTTCGGGCCCATCGTCGACAGATACCGCAACGCCGCACCGAAGATGTCGACGTGCGTCGGATGCGACTCGGCCCACGCTTCGAGTTCGCCCAGACTTCGCCACCAGCTCATCCCGAAGGATTTGTCGGTAGCGTTTCCGCTGTCGTCGACGACCGTCATGTACCTGTTGGCGAAGCACCCGATGCTCAGGCCGTCATCGCGCAGGAAGTTCATGCCGGCGTGCAGTACCGGTTCGACGTCTCGAAGGTACATTTCCCGTTCGGCGCCTTCGGTGTCCGCCCAGTCCTGCCCGGATCGGATGAGACAGATGTTCTCGTGCGGAACGATCCTGACCTTGTTGCCGTCTCGAATGACCTCGGGCATCCCGACGGGTGTCAGGGGATCGCTCTGGGACAGCGGGATTCGGTCACGCACACCACCCCAGTATCCGTGTTCCTCGATCGCGCCGCTGAGAGAATCGGTCAGCGTCGCAACGCCTTCCACCGGACCGGTCGAGGAGAACAGAGTCTCGAAACGATCGACTGTGGGTCTGATGATTTCGACGAAGCGCCCCGACGTGTCGGTCCAGGCACGACCTGTCGACACGTACCATCGATCGAACGCCGACGCATCGTCCCAATACCCGATGAAGACCGTGGTGTCGACGCCTTCTTCGTCGATGTAGCGTGCGCGGTCGGTGCGCGGTGGGCCGGCGGAACCCCAGGGTGCCGGTCCGGCCGGTCCTTGGATTCCGAAGTACGCCATCACCACTCGACTTGTCGACACCGGAAAGCGGGCGACGTACGACGGAAACGGTGGTTCGAAGGGGTCGGGTGTCCTTCGAGGGCAGGTCCGCGGAACGACGAGGTGCGCTGGGATCGAGGATTCCAGGTCAGGCATGCGCGGTCGCCTCGTCGCGAGCGAGTTGTTCGATTATTTCCAGGCGAACCTCGGCGGCGACGTCCTCGGTGAAGTCGTAGCGCGTGCTTGCTGTCTGCTGAGCACCGGAGACGACGCGGTCGCCAGGAGTTTTGTTGAGCCACAGTCGGGTAACGTCCGGACGCGAGTAGTGGCCGGCGGGATCGGCTGCTGCCTTGGCGATGGAGATGAGGCCCGTGTCGATGTCGCCGAAGACAAGCCCCTCCTCGTCGTGCGCCAGCGGTTCATGCATCAGCTGTCCGTCGGGGGCGAAGATGCGGGCGTGCCCGCCGCCGGCAGTGAGCATTGCCCGCTTGGACTCGTCCGTGCACATGATCTCGATCATCTCGGGCGACACCGTTGCACACGGGCTGATGACGAAACAGCCGCCTTCGACGGCGTAGATGCGGCTGGCGGCGGTGTTGACCTCGGGTCCGAGGGCGTAGGCGGCCCCGGTGTACAGCGAGAAGCTGGGCCACGCTCCGACGTGAATTTGCTCGTTCTGCGAGTACATCGCGTACTTCGACAGCGGCTGCAGGTGTTCCCAGCAGCACAGGGCGCCGAGACGTCCGAGGTCGGTGTCGTAGACCGACAGGTCGGAGCCGTCGCCCTCGCCGTAGACGGTGCGCTCGACGTGCGTCGGCTTGAGCTTGCGGCGCATCGCGACGGTCTTGCCCTCGGCGTCGATGATCCATTGAGCGATGTAGAGGCTCGCCTTGTAGCGCTCGCTCAGACCCATGACGACCATGATGTGGTTGTCCCTGGCCGCCTGAGCAATCCGGTCGGCCTGCGGTGTTCCGTACTCGAGCGAGTTGTCGAAGTACCGCTGCGTGAACTGGAGTCCCCACGCGGGTGCGTCGAGCCAGATGTACCAGGGGTAGCCCGGCAGGTAGGTCTCGGGGAACGCGACGAGCTCGGCGCCGGCGCGCGCCGCGTCCTCGATGAGACCGATGGCCTTGTCGATCGATGCATCGAGATCGAGGAAGACCGGAGCTGCCTGGACGGCGGCGGCACGAAACTGTGCGTGATTCATGGGTGGGCCTTTCGTGGGGAGTGCCCTAGTTTCGCCCGCCGGGAGCGCCCTGGATGGCCCGGATGTGTCGGAAAAGTTGACTGTTCGTCCCACAGGGAGCGCCTGCACGTGTCCAACGACGCCGCCGGGCTTCTACCTGGCCCACTCGATGGCGCAGTTCATCGTCGGCGTTCTGCTGGACCGCTCAACCCCGATGGATTCTCGGGTGCGTATTCGTTGATCGCGGAGGTACGTGTTTCCGGTTTTGCCGACGCGTCCGATCTGGGTGCCACGGTGGTCGGGTTTTGTCCGTCATGCTGATCGGCCTCTCGACTAACGCGGCCATCCCGGCATTGCGGACAGCGATGCTCGGGATGGCCGTCGGCTACGTGCTGCTGGGGATCGTGATGACCCTGTTGGTGCGCCGCCCGGCGATGCTCGTTGACAGCCAGGCCGGCCCCCGGGTGGCGGACGTCCGCATACAACTGCGGATTGTGGGTGTTTGACCATCGCCGAGTATGCCGGGAGCGCGATCCTTCATTAATCGAAAGGGCGCTTGACGGTGTGAGACTCGCCAGCCTGGACTCCGGCTGCGCGAATGTGCCTCGAACCGACGCAGGTCGCATCGCGAGACGGAAGGTCGAAGCTAGAGGCCGTACGATTTGCCGATGATTTCTCGCTGGATTTCGTTGGTTCCGCCGTAGATTGTGGCGGCCAGAGATACTCGGACGTGGTGGACCATGTCGAACTCGGTGGAGTAGCCGTAGCCGCCCATCATCTGCATGCCTTCGAGTGACATGCTTTTCGAGACCTCTGTGGCCTTGAGTTTCGCCATGGACGAGGCCCGTGACAGATTTGTGGTTCGACTGGGATCGTCTGCCTGCTGGGCGACGCTGTAGACGAGTAGTCTGGCGCACTCGATCTCGGTGGCGAGGTCGGCCATGCGGTGTTTGACGGCCTGGAAGGAGCCGACGGGTTGACCGAACTGGGTGCGTTCGGTGATGAACGTGAGACAGTCGTCGAAGGCGCGTTCGGCGGTGCCGAGCATCTGTGCGGCCAGGATCAGCCGCTCGGTGTCCAGGCCTGCCATCAGCTGCCGCCATCCCTGTCCCACCTCGCCGATCACGGCGTCGATCGGTAGTGCGCAGTCTGTGAAGTACAGGTCGTTGACCTCTTCGCCGTTCATCGTGTCGATGCCCTTGATGGACAGTCCGGGAGTGTCGGATGGCACGTGGAACATGGTCAGTCCGTGGTGTTTCTTCTCGCCGCGGTCGGTCCTGGCCACCACCAGGATGCTGTCGGCGAGGTGGGCGTTGGTGCACCACGTCTTCTGGCCGTTGAGCACCCAGCCGTCTGCGGTTCGTTCGGCGCGGCAGTTCAGTGCGGCGACATCCGATCCGGCTCCCGGTTCGGACATTGCGATGGCCAGTGCCGTGCCTTCGGCGATTCGGGCCAGGACGGACTTCTTCAATTCTTCGTTGGCGAATCGGTTGTAGATGCCGCCTGTGATGAGCGTCGTTCCGTGCCACGGTATCGGTGCCATGCCTCGGGCGAGCTCCTCGAGCAGGACGCACAGGTCGACGTGGTTGCCGCCTGCCCCGCCGTACCCTTCGGGGACGTCGATGGCCGCCCAGCCGAGGTCGGCGACCCGCCGGTTGAGTTCGAGGCTGTGGGACTGGCGGCCGCAGTCGGTGAGTTTGTCTCGTTGTTCGCGGCTGCCTACCTCGCGGCGGCAGAATTCGCGTACCGCGGATCGGAATTCGCGTTGCTCATCGGTGAGCGTCACAGTCATTGTGTCTCCTGACAGCGGGTCGGGG
>JBCEBZ010000249.1:0-4525 GCA_039206675.1 Rhodococcus sp. (in: high G+C Gram-positive bacteria)
GTCCTGCTCAACGGTGTCCAGGGCATCACCGACCTCATCACCACCCCCGGCCTGATCAACGTCGACTTCGCCGACGTCAAGGGAGTCATGTCCGGCGCGGGTAGCGCGCTGATGGGCATCGGATCCTCGCGCGGCGAGGGCCGGGCCATCAAGGCCGCGGAATCGGCGATCAACTCCCCGCTGCTCGAGGCGTCGATGGAGGGTGCGCGCGGCGTGCTGCTCTCGATCGCCGGTGGCAGCGACCTCGGTCTGTTCGAGATCAACGAGGCTGCGTCGCTGGTGCAGGAAGCCGCCCACATCGACGCCAACATCATCTTCGGCACCGTCATCGACGATTCGCTCGGCGACGAGGTGCGGGTCACCGTCATCGCCGCCGGGTTCGACGGCGGGACCCCCACCCGCAGGCCGGTCGAGTCGGGTGCCGCCGGTCGCAGCGCCATCGGCGCCGGACGGGCGGGCGAGGTCGGGCAGTCGGCCGAGCAGCAGAACAGCGAGCCGATGTCGGTGACCCGCGAGACGATCAGCTCGCACCAGAGTCCGAGCAGTCTGCCGCCGCTTCCCGGAAACGGTCAGTCCCGTGCGGTGCCGGTGTCCGACGAGGAGGGTGAAGACGAAGTCGACGTGCCCTCCTTCATGCGTCGTTGAGTTCGCCGTCCGCCCCCGAGTTCAGGGTTCGCCGGGTTGTCACCACCCGCGCCGGAGGACGCTCCGTCGCACCGTACGACACGTTCAACCTCGGTGATCACGTGGGCGACGATCCGGCGGCGGTGGAGGCCAACCGGCGCCGGCTCGCGGGGGAGATCGGGGTGCCGTTCGACCACCTGGTGTGGATGGAGCAGATCCACAGTCGCAACGTGACCGTCGTCGACGGGCCCACCGATACGCCGGTGCCCGCGACGGACGCACTGGTGACGACGGTTCGGGGGCTCGCGCTCGCGACCCTCAGCGCCGACTGCGTCCCGGTGCTGCTGTCCGACGACGAGGCCGGGGTGATCGCCGCCGTCCATGCCGGGCGGATCGGCGCCCGCATCGGCATCGTTCCGCGGGTCCTCGACGTCATGGTCGAGCAGGGAGCGCGGATCGACCGGATCGGCGCGTTCCTGGGTCCGGCGGCGAGCGGCCGGCAGTACGAGGTGCCCGCGGCGATGCAGGCGGACGTCGAGAAGTTCCTTCCCGGCAGCGCCGTCCGCACCGTCAAGGGGACCCCGGGTCTGGACCTGCGGGCGGGTCTGCGCAAGCAACTGCTCGACGCGGGTGTCGCGGGAGTGGCGGAGGATCCGCGCTGCACCATCGAGGACCAGACGCTCTTCAGCCATCGCCGCCAGGCCCCGACCGGTCGGCTCGCGGCGGTGATCTGGATGGATACTGGGCAGGACAGCGTGTGACGACAGCCGGCGGCGCCGGCGAGAACGACAGCCGGCGGCGCCGGCGAGGGATTCGGTGTGGGAGTGGAAACGATGAGCAGGGTCGGGGACATCGAAGCTGCGCTCGGCGCCGTGCGCGCACGGCTCGACGCGGCGTGCCTGCAGGCCGGTCGCGACCCCGCGGAGGTGTCGCTGCTGCCCGTCACGAAGTTCTTCCCCGAATCGGACGCGCGGATCCTGTACGACCTCGGCTGCCGCGAATTCGGGGAGTCCCGAGAGCAGGAGGCCACGGCCAAGATCGCGGAATTCCGCAGCGCGGTGACGGACCCGTCGGTGCGGTGGCACATGATCGGGCACCTGCAGCGCAACAAGGCGAAGGCCGTCGCGCACTGGGCGTATGCGATCCACTCCGTGGACAGCGAACGACTCGTCGGCGCCCTCGGTCGCGCGGCGGCCACCGCCCTGGAGGCGGGGGAGCGGCCCGCGCCGCTGCGGGTGCTGCTGCAGGTCAGTCTGGACGGTGACCCGCAGCGCGGCGGTGCCTCGATCGCCGACCTCGATCGCCTTGCCGCGCAGGTGCAGTCGTCGCCGGGACTCGAGTACCGCGGACTGATGGCGGTTCCGCCGATCGACGCCGACCCGGACGCGGCGTTCGAGGAACTGCACAACATACACGCGCGGCTGCAGCGCGACCATCCGGATGCGACGGAACTCTCGGCGGGCATGACGAATGATCTCGAGCACGCCGTCCGACACGGGTCCACCTGCGTGCGTGTCGGAACCGCGCTGTTGGGTGCGAGGCCTATAACCTCGAAATAGATCGCCCAGGTGATCGCCAACCCGTCCACACCGCTGCGACCGGTCGCAGTTGGATCCTGTCCGCCGCGCCAAGGAAGGTCGATCAATGAGCAGTCTGCACAAGTTCAAGGCTTACTTCGGCATGGTTCCCCTCGACGACTACGAGGACGAGTACCTGGACGAGCCGGAACCCACGCGCAGGCCCGCTCGACCGGCGCGCGACAGTGGACGCGATCCCTACCTCGACCGTGACGACCGTGACTTCGCCGAACCGGCCTTCAGCAAGGCCGCCTACGCGCCCGGCCGGCGGGACGACCTCGACGACGACTTCGACCGGTACGAGAGCCCGCGGCACTCGTCCCGGGTCGAACCCGTGGCCGTCCGGTCGGCCCGTCCCAGCGCGAGCGGTGCTGTGCGCGGCAGCACTCGCGGCGCGCTCGCCGTCGACACGCGATCCGACCGGGTCGAGAGCCGTCGCGGTCCCCTCTTCGACGAAGGTGGCCCCCTGTCCAAGATCACCACGCTCCGCCCCCGCGACTACGGGGAGGCCCGCACCATCGGCGAGCGGTTCCGGGACGGCACCCCCGTCATCATGGACCTGGTCGAGATGAGCAACGCCGACGCCAAGCGCCTCGTGGATTTCGCCGCCGGACTGGCGTTCGCGCTGCGCGGTTCGTTCGACAAGGTGGCCACGAAGGTGTTCTTGCTCTCACCCGCCGACATCGACGTGTCCGCCGAGGAGCGCCGCCGCATCGCCGAAACCGGCTTCTACAGCCAGAAGTAAGCCGGGGAGCGGGGGAAACGACCATCGGGATCCGAACGTCCGACACGACGCGAGCCGCGACGGCTGTGGCGCAGAACGCCCTGGCCACGCGGCTCGTTTTGATCGGCCGGGCATTCTCAGGCAAAGTGAAGGTGTGGCCTTGTTCTCGGTGATCTACTTGATACTGTTTGTCTTTTGGCTGCTACTCATCGGCAGAATCATTGTCGAGTTCGTACGGACCTTCGCACGAGACTGGCGGCCAACCGGCGTCGTGGTCGTCATTCTCGAAGCGATTTTTACGGTCACCGATCCACCGGTCAAACTGCTTCGGCGGTTGATCCCCCCGATCAATCTCGGTGGGGTGCGGTTGGATCTATCCATCATGGTCTTGCTGTTCATCGTCTTCATCCTGATGTCGATCGTTCAGGGACAAGCGCGTGCCGCGGGAGTGGTGTGACAGAATGGACCCCATTGATCCAGTCTTGTTTCACCGTTACGTAGACTGCGCTGTAACTGAATGCTTGCTAGACCGCCAAATGACGCGTGAAGGGATCCTTCCATGCCGCTGACTCCCGCTGATGTGCACAATGTCGCGTTCAGCAAGCCACCGATCGGTAAGCGGGGCTACAACGAAGACGAAGTCGATGCGTTTCTCGACCTCGTCGAGCAAGAGTTGTCGCGCCTGATCGAGGAGAACGCCGACCTTCGGCAGCGAGTTGGGGAGCTCGACAAGGAGCTCGCCGATGCGAAGAAGGCTCCCCGCTCCACGTCTGCAGCACCGACTCCGGCCCCCAAGGCGGAGCCCGCTCGCGCCGTCGAGCAGCCCAAGGCTCCGGCGCCCGCCCCGGCCCCGGCCGCCGCGGCAGCCGCCGCTCCCGCCCAGGGTGCGGACGCGCACATGCAGGCAGCCAAGGTCCTGGGTCTCGCCCAGGAGATGGCGGACCGGCTCACGAGCGACGCGAAGACCGAATCCGAGCAGCTGCTCGGCAATGCGCGCACCAACTCGGAGCAGCTGGTCAGCGACGCGCGGACTCGTTCCGAGACGATGATCTCGGACGCCCGCCAGAAGTCGGAGGCACTGATCACCGACGCGCAGACCCGGTCCGAGACCCAGCTGCGCCAGGCCAAGGAGAAGGCCGACGCGCTGCAGGCGGACGCGGAGAAGAAGCACACCGAGATCATGGCGACGATCAACCAGCAGCGTTCGGTGCTGGAAGGCCGGATCGAGCAGCTGAAGACGTTCGAGCGCGAATACCGTGTGCGCCTGAAGTCGTACCTGGAGTCGCAGCTCGAGGAACTGGAGCAGCGGGGATCCGCGGTTCCGGTGGACGGCGGTCAGGATTCGTTCGCGCAGGGTGGATCGCAGTCCAATTACAGCCAGTCCTACGCCAAGGGCAATAGCTGACTGAGCGCGCGGTAGTTGCCCAGCCAGCGGCCCGGATAGAGGTTGAGCCGTGCTGGTCGTGACACTCGCTCTTGCAGCGGTGGGGTTCGCTCTCCTGGTGGTGGCTCTCATGACCGGTTCGGTCGTGTGGGCCTGGGGATGCATCGTGGTATGCGTCGCCGGAGCGGTCCTGCTGCTCGTCAGCGCCCTCGCGGG
>JBCEBZ010000250.1:0-6335 GCA_039206675.1 Rhodococcus sp. (in: high G+C Gram-positive bacteria)
CACCGTAGGCTCGACCAACCTGATCCACGTCCACAGAATCGGCGAAGAGGACCACTAGGTGAGCGAAGTCGCGGCGAAGACCGATCTCCAGACCCTGCTCGAACTTCTCGATCTCGAGAAGACCGGCGAGGACACCTACCGAGGTCGGCATCCCGCGCAGGTGGGTAGCCGGACGTTCGGCGGCCAGTTGATCTCCCAGGCACTGGTCGCCGCCGGCCGCACCGTCAGCGGCGAACGCGCTGTGCACGCCGTCAACGCCCACTTCATCCGCGGCGGCGACGTCAAGGAACCCATCGAATACCGTGTCGAGCGGCACCGCGACGGCCGGGCATTCGCAAACCGTCAGGTCACGGCGCTGCAGAACGGTCAGGAACTGTTCGTCATGCTGGCAGCGTTCCAGGACTGGGGCAAGGGTCTCGAGCATGCGGTCGAGGTACCCGACGTCCCGTTCCCGGACACGCTGCCGCCGCTCGGCGATCACTTCCAGGGTTACGAAGACCGGTTGAAGATGTTCGTCGACGCGCTCAAGCCGATCGACATGCGGTACGCGAACGACCCGTCGTGGATCATGAAGGGCACGGGGGAGAAACTCACCCACAACCGGGTCTGGATGAAATCGGACGGCGACCTTCCGGACGACCCGCTCATCCACGTGGCCGTCATGGGCTACTCGTCGGACACCACGGTCCTGGACTCCATCATCACCACCCACGGTCTGTCGTGGGGACTGGACCGGATCGTCGCGGCCACCGTCAACCATTCCATCTGGTTCCACCGGCCGTTCCGCTTCGACGACTGGACGCTGTACGCCACCGAATCGCCGGTCGCGGCAGGTTCCCGCGGACTCGCGACGGGGCGCTTCTTCTCCCTCGAGGGGGAGTTGCTGGCCACCGTGGTCCAGGAGGGGCTCATCCGGCATTTCCCGCCGCGGCACTAGCCGGCGCTGCCATTGCGTTGCCACCGAACGGCTTTGAACGGTAGTTCAACCGGTGGCCGCGGCGTAGGGTCGGTCTGGAATCTCCGAGACGGAACGGACGTGCAGCATGAGCGCAGACGAACCCGAACAAAAGACCGGCCGGCAGGCCGCGAGCGAAGTTCCCGTGCCCGACGACGAGGCGCTCGCCGAAGCCAGGAAGAAGGTGGAGGAGATCGACGCCCGCTACGAGCCGGGGGCCCGCGAGACGGTCGTCCTGCCCGGCTCCGACGGCACGGTGTCGGGCACCGCCTTCGACGACTACGTCGACGACGACGGCAACCTGAAAGAGCCTGAACCGGACAAGGGCTCGTAGACACTGCGCGGATCTCTCGCCCATCACCGACGTCCGGGGTTAGACTTCGCCATCTTTTCTGGTGAGTTTCACCTCGTGATCGGGGATATGGGTCGTGGACTGGAACAACGTCGTATGGGACAGCTCGATGTGGCTGCTCAAGGCCTACGTCATGACTGTCGTAGCGTTCGTCGTCGTGGTGATACTGCTCGCGCGGTTCACCAAATGGGGTAGGCAGTTCTGGCGCTTCGCCGCGCCGTACTTCAATCCGCGGCGCAGCCTCAAGCCGTTGACCATCCTGGCGGCGCTGCTGCTGTCGACGGTCTTCGCGGTGCGCATGACGGTGCTGTTCTCCTACTGGTACAACGATTTCTACGATTCGATCCAGAACCTGGACGAGTCGGCGTTCTGGCACTTCCTCCGCGTGTTCGCCATCCTGGCGACGGTCCACGTGGTGCGGGCCCTCGTCGAATACCTGATCGGGCAGACCCTCGACATCGACTGGCGGACCTGGCTCAACCACCATCTCGTCGACGACTGGCTCGACAGCCGCGCCTACTACCGCGACCGGTTCCTCGGCGGCGCGATCGACAACCCGGATCAGCGCATCCAGGCCGACATCACCAACTTCGTGACCACGTCCCGGTCGCTGTCGATGGGCGCGGTGACCGCGGTGCTGTCGATCGTGTCGTTCACGGGAATCCTGTGGGACCTGTCCGGCCCGATGACCGTGTTCGGCGTCGAGATCTCCCGGGCGATGATCTTCCTCGTCTACATCTACGTGCTGGTGACCACGGTGGTGGCGTTCTGGATCGGCAAGCCCCTCATCAAGCTGAACTTCCTCAACGAAAAGCTCGGCGCCAACTTCCGTTACGCGCTGATCCGGGTGCGGGAGTACGGCGAGAGCATCGCGTTCTACCGCGGCGAGAACGTCGAGCGCCGCACCCTCGCCCGACGGTTCGCAGACGTCATCCGGAACATGTGGCAGATCGTCTTCCGGACGTTGAAGTTCAGCGGCTGGAACCTCACCGTCAACCAGACGGCCGTGATCTTCCCGTTCCTCGTGCAGGGTCCGCGACTGTTCACCGGCCAGGTATCCCTCGGTGACGTGATGCAGACGTCGCAGGCCTTCGGTCAGGTCCACGACTCGCTGTCCTTCTTCCGCGAGTCGTACGCCGACTTCGCCAGCTTCCGCGCGACCCTCATCCGACTCAACGGTCTCGCCAACGACAACCAGCACGCCGCGGAACTTCCGGTCCTCAAGACCGGCAAGTCGGGCGACGAACTGCAGGTCGACAAGCTGGACGTGCGGATCCCGACGGGGGAAACCCTCATCGAGGGCCTCGCGCTCACCGTCTCCCCCGGGCAGTCGCTGCTGGTCAAGGGGCCGTCCGGCTCGGGCAAGACCACGTTGCTCCGTACCCTCGCGGACCTGTGGCCGTACGCCGACGGCACGGTGTCGCGGCCCTCGGGGGAGGCCATCTTCCTGTCCCAGCGGCCGTATCTTCCGCTGGGGTCGCTGCGCACCGCGCTGGCCTACCCGAAGGAGCCGACGGCGTCCGACGACGTCGTGCGTGGTGCGCTGTCGAGGGTGTCGCTCGGCAATCTGGGTGATCGGCTCGACGAGACCGCCGATTGGACGCGGATCCTGTCGCCGGGCGAGCAGCAGCGTCTCGCGTTCGCGCGGGTGCTGATCGCCCGTCCCGCGGTGATCTTCCTCGACGAGGCCACGTCGGCGATCGACGAGGGTCTCGAGCACACGCTCTACACCCTGCTCCGGACCGAACTCCCCGACAGCATCGTGGTGAGCGTGGGACACCGCAGCACCCTCAACCAATTCCATTCCCGTGGTGTGGAACTCGAAGGGGAAGGGCGGTGGTCGGAGTCGGAGCTCGTGGGGTGACGGGCGCGTCCAGCCGGGTGGTGAACTGCAGCACGCGGTAGGGATCCCCGGTGGTCGTGTTCCATTGCGACACAAGCAGATGCAGTTCGTCCACCGTGGATGCCGGGTGGATGTATCCGCCGTAGATCTGCGCCCACGTGCCGTCCGCGGCTCCCCAGTCGCCGCCGGCGACCTGCACCGTCGGTTCCGACCACAGTCCGTCGATGCGCTGCGCCGTGCGGGTGACGATCGCGTAGGCGGTGGGGTCGAAGTAGGCGAGGACCCACGTGCCGTCGATCCGCCGCAGGCACATCTCCCCGACGGGTCCCGGCAGGATCGGGGTCGCGGGCCGTCCCCACGCCCACCCCGCGCCGCGGTCCCAGCCCCAGTCTTCGTAGGCTCCGGGTTCGAGGATGCGAGACTCGGGGACCCGGCGCAGGATCATCCCACCCGGATTGGTGCGGTCGAACGCGCTGGAGACGACGTAGACGTAGCCGTCGTGCCGTTCCATGGTCCACAGTTGGTCGAGCGACCCGCCGCGGTTGTCCCAGCGTGCTCGGGTCCGGTGCCAGTGCTCGCCGCCGTCGTCGGACCAGGCGAGATACGTGAAGTTCGTCGGCCAGGCCTGTGACGCCCACGAGTGCACACTGACGACGGACAGATAGGTCCGGTCGCCGATCGTGACGGCGTCCGCGGGAACCACGGTGAACTCGCTGCCCGCCGATTCCCGGTCGGGTGCTTCACGGATGTCGTGCGCGTTCGGGAGGATCTCCCTCGCCGTCCGGCCGCCTGCCGCGGAGTCGAATTCGATGCCGCCGCGGAGATCGGTTGTGGTGGAGCGCAACATCACCGGACTGCGCCACTCCCTGCCGCTCCGGCCGCGGGAGGAGAACGTGTCACCGAAGAAGAACGCGACCCGGCCGTCGGCCAGACGCACCGGACAGCCGACGTCGGTGCCGTGCACACCCCATCGCCGCGTCGCCTCGCCGGTGACCTCCTGGACGAAGATCGCTGCCGGTGTGGTGGTGCTGCCGGGGATAGGCATTCCTCCCAGTGGCTGTGGTCAGGACGTCTTGCGGTACGACGAGGCGAGTTCGTCGGCCCGGTCCCACAACGACCAGTCGACTTCGCGGCCGTCCAGTTGCGCTTCGACGACCTCGAGCCCCGCGTGCCAGCCGGCGGCGTGCGCGTAGGCGGATTCTTCTTCCTCCACGGTGTGGGTGAGCGTCAGCCAGCAGCCGCCGCTGCCGTCGGGAACGAGTTCCCAGTGCAGCGTCTCGGCGTCCCACAGGTATTCGAGGATGTGCGCGGGATGCACCGAGATGACCGTACCGGTGGTGGTCTGATCTGCGGGCAGTCCGAATCGGCGCACCTGCTCCGGTGTCACCCGGAAGACGAGTTCGGCCCCCGGGGTGAGGTCGAAGTCGACGTCGGCGGGAAACCAGGCCTTCAGGTACTGCGGGTCGGTGAGAACACGCCACACCTTCTCCGGCGAGTGCGAGAGCGCTTGCTGGAATCGAAGGGCTACCCGCCCGTCGTAGGTGAAAGTGACGGTGCCGAGCTCCATGGGTGACCTCCGTGCTCGAGGGCGTACCTGTCCCACCATGGTACTGGCAGGACAGCGCAGATCCCCAGAATCGAGCACAAAAAACCGCCGCTACCTGCGGGTCGTCAGGCGTCGCCGGGGGAGATGCCCAGACGCTGCAGCCGGACCGGGTCGGCCAGGATGTCGATCCGGACGATCCTCCCGCCCGCGACGGTGAACGCCATGACCGAGAACGTCTTCCCGTCGGGTGCGGACACGACTCCGGGAGCTCCGTTCACCAGTGCTAGCCGGCTGAACGGTGCGAAGCGGGAGAACGTGAGGGCCCGCTCGCCGACCGCGCGGGCTCCGCGTACCACGTCGGATCCGTCGGCGCCGCGGTCGGCACGCAGGACGATGTCCGGGTCGAGCAGGGCGAGGAGGTCGTCGAACCTGCCGCCCCGCGAGGCGGTCATGAATGCCTCGACCACCTCACGCTGCCGGTTCGGGTCGGTGTCCGGGGCGGGTCCCGACCCCTGGACTCGCCGCCGCGCCCGGCTCGCGAGTTGCCGGGTCGCGGCGGGCGTGCGGTCGGCGATCGGGGCGATCTCGTCGAAAGACAGCGCGAACATGTCGTGCAGCACGAAGGCGAGCCGCTCGGCGGGGTTCAGCGTGTCGAGAACGACCAGCAGCGCGAGACCGACGGAGTCGCCCAGCACCGCCTCGTGCTCGGGATCGGTCCCGTCCACCTCGCGCACGATCGGGTCCGGAACGTGGGCCTCCAGGGGATCCTCGCGCCGTGCCGTGCGGGATCGGAGCATGTCGAGGCAGACCCGCCCGACGACGGTTGTCAGCCAACCGCGCAGATTCTGCACCTCGGACGTCCCGGTGCGGCTGAGCCGCAGCCAGCCCTCCTGCACGGCGTCCTCCGCTTCGCTGACCGAGCCGAGCATCCGGTAGGCGACCGCCGACAGATGCGTGCGGTTCTCCTCGAAACGCTGCGCCAGAAATTCGTTGTCGTCCATCTGTCACATTCCCTCGTCGCGGTCCGTCATACCAGTGACGAACGAAAACAAGCCGAGGTGACATCACATCACCCGGAGACCCCACCACCCGAATACCCCTGGAGGCAGGCAATCATGAAAGCCCGGATGACCAACCCCGCGATGATCGTTCCCGACGCCATGAAGTCTCTGCTGGCGCTGGGGAAGGCCACGGCGAAGGCGAACGTGCCGCCCGTGACCCACGCCCTCGTACACCTGCGGTCGAGTCAGATCAACGGCTGCAGCGTGTGCGTGGACATGCACGCGCGCGAGTTGGAGAAGGAAGGGGAGACCAATCAGCGGATCTTCGCGGTGGCGGCCTGGCGGGAGGCCCCGTACTTCAACGACGCCGAACGCGCGGCCCTCGCGCTGGCCGAGTCGATGACCCGGTTGAGCGATCGTCCGGACCCGGTGCCGGACGAGGTGTGGGACGAGGCCGCCCGGCACTACGACGAGGAGCAACTGGCATCGCTCGTGCTGTCGATCGCCGGTGTGAACCTGTGGAACCGCATCAACGCCGCCACCCGGCAGGTCGCGGGCGGGCAGTGGTGAGGGGCGCGTAACGGCGTGAAAGGCGAATCGCAGGTCAGAGAATGCATCTGACCTGCGATCGCAGGGTG
>JBCEBZ010000250.1:6435-18015 GCA_039206675.1 Rhodococcus sp. (in: high G+C Gram-positive bacteria)
GCGTGAAAGGCGAATCGCAGGTCAGAGAATGCATCTGACCTGCGATCGCAGGGTGATCCCGGCGGTGCCCTCGGTGAGACTCGAACTCACACTGGACGGGTTTTGAATCCGTTTCCTCTGCCAATTGGGATACGAGGGCGTGTTGCGCTGTACCACTGTAGAAGATCGTCGCCCGGAGTCAACCACCGGTACCCTTCTAACGTTCGCTCCCCGCGCCGGGGTCGTCCGAGCAGAGGAGAATGGTGGCCATGAACGCTCCCCAGCAGCAAGGTGTGCCGTCGCAGCCGCGACGGGTCGTGGTGGCCGAGGACGAGGCGCTGATCAGGCTCGATCTGGTCGAGATGCTGCGGGAAGAGGGCTACGACGTGGTCGGTGAGGCGGGGGACGGGCAGGCCGCCGTCGACCTGGCGGTGGAGCTGAAACCCGACCTCGTGATCATGGATGTGAAGATGCCCCGCCGCGACGGCATCGATGCGGCCTCGGAGATCGCGGCGAAACGCATTGCGCCCGTGGTTATTCTCACAGCGTTCAGTCAGCGCGAGCTGGTGGAGCGGGCTCGCGACGCCGGGGCGATGGCCTATCTCGTCAAGCCGTTCTCCGTGGCCGACCTGGTTCCGGCGGTCGAGTTGGCGGCCAGCCGGTTCAAGGAGGTGACGGCGCTCGAGCGTGAGATCTCCGATCTGTCCGAGCGGCTGGAGACCCGCAAGGTCGTCGAGCGGGCCAAGGGTGTGTTGATGGACAAGCAGTCCTTGACCGAGCCCGAAGCGTTCAAGTGGATCCAGCGGGCCGCGATGGACCGTCGGTCGACGATGAAGGCGGTCGCGCAGGTGGTGCTCGAGACCCTCGGTGGGGAAGCCCCCACCAGCTGATTCGCGAGATCGGCGGCAGCCGATGCGGTTTCGCCCGGGACGGAGTCAGTCGCCGGCGGGGAAGTCCGCGGAGCGGCTGACGCCGGCCCAGGCGAGGGCCTCGGCGGCCCGTTCGCGGGACGACTTCTCGGCCATCTCGACGGCACCGGCCCCGAGCAGCAGACGCAGTGGGGCGTCCTCGGCGGCAACCACATCCGTGATGATCCGTGCGGCCCGGGCCGGGTCTCCCGGCTGGGTGCCGTCGGAGTCCTCCCGGTAGCGGTTCATCGCGCCGACCGTCGCCTCGTAGTCGGGTCCGACCGAGCTGCGCTGCATCGACGAGCCCTGCCAGTCGGTGCGAAACGCCCCCGGTTCCACGATGAGCACCCGGATGCCGAGCGGCTTCACCTCGGCGGCGAGGACTTCGGAGAATCCCTCGACGGCGAACTTCGCGGCCTGATACGCGCTCAGTCCGGGCGTGCCGCCGACGCGACCTCCCACGGAGGAGAACTGCACGAAGCACCCGCTGCGCTGCTCGCGCAGGATGGGCAGCGCAGCCCGGGTGACGTTGACGACGCCGAAGAAGTTGGCGTCGACCTGCTGCCGGAAGTCGTCGTCGGCCATTTCCTCGATCGGGACGCTGTTGGCGTAGCCGGCGTTGTTCACCACGACGTCGAGGCCGCCGAACTCGTCGACCGCCGTCGCGACGGCCGTGCGTGCGGCCGCGGCGTCGGTGACGTCCAGCGCGACCGCTCGAACCCGGTCGCCGTACGTGTCCACCAGGTCGCTCAGCTGTTCGGGCCTGCGGGCGGTGGCGACGACGGTGTCGCCACCGCGCAGGGCCGCGGTCGCGAGTTCCCGGCCGAAACCGCGTGAACTACCGGTGATGAGCCAGGTCCTGGACATGGTGTTCTCCCTCGACTTGCTTGCAACTGACTGGTTGGTTGCTGACGGATTCCATGAAACACCCGCGGGATGTCGCTGTCAACCAACTGTTTAGTTGATAGTCTGGATGCATGGTGCGCGACGCAGAGGCAACGAAGAAACGACTACTCGACGCGGCGGCCGCCGAGTTCGCCGAATTCGGCATCGCCGGGGCGAGGGTCGACCGTATCGCTGTCGCCGCCCAGGCGAACAAGTCGATGATCTATGCGTACTTCGGCGACAAGGGCCAACTGTTCGACGCGGTCTTCGCCGCCCACGTGGTGGCCTTCACCGAGCAGGTGCGCTTCGACGCCACCGACCTCCCGGGCTATGCGGGACGCTCGTTCGACCTGTACGAGGACAATCCGGCGACGCTGCGGCTCGCCACCTGGTACCAGCTCGAGCGGCCCCACGGTGAGCCGCTCCAGGTGGTGGTCGCGTCCAACCGGTCGAAGCTCGCCGACATCGAGCGGGCGCAGGAAAGTGGTGTGCTGCCAACCCGATTCGCGCCGGTGGAGTTGCTGGCCGTCGTCCGGTCCGTGGCGATGTCCTGGCACACGCAGACCCCGGAACTCGGCGCGTCGGCGCCCGAGGACCGGGCCCGCCGGCGTCAGGTGGTGGTCGAGTCGGTGCGCCTGCTCGTCGGCACCTGAGGCTCGCCACGCTACGGCCGCGTAAACACTCGTCGTATTCAGATCACAGTAAGGTCACGAGCCTTTCCGGACCGATCGCGAAAGCCGCCGGAGCGCTAGCGTCTGACGCACAGCGGACGCCGACTCGGGTGGCGCCCGTACACAGGTGATCTAAGGAGAGTTTGGATGGCTAAACGGACCCTCGTGCGGGCGGCCGCGGTTCTCGGCGCGGCATCTCTCGCACTGGCAGGTTGTAGTTCGGACAGTGGCGACGACTCCGCGAGCGGGAGTGACAGCTCTGCCGCGGCCACCACTGTTTCCACCGACTGCACCCCCGAAGAAGCGGCCGCGGCCGGTGCCCCGTCCACGGCGCCGCTGAAGATCGGCACCCTGCTCCCCGACACGGGAAGCCTCTCCTTCCTCGGACCGCCGATGGTGGCGGGCACCCAGCTCGGCGTCAACGACGTCAACGCGGCGGGCGGGGTGCTCGGCCAGCCCGTCCAGCTGATTCCCGGCGACTCGGGCGACACCACCACCGACACGGCGAACACCACCGTGGACCGGGAACTGTCGGCGGGCACCCAGGTGATCATCGGTGCGGCGTCGTCGTCGGTGTCGCTCAAGGTCATCGACAAGGTATCCAGCGCCGGCGTCGTGATGTTCTCCCCGGCCAACACGTCCGACCAGTTCGTCTGCTACCCGGACAAGGGGCAGTACTTCCGCACCGCCCCCACCGACGTGCTGCAGGCTCAGGCTGTGTCGCAACTCATCTCGGACGACGGCGGTCAGCGCGTGTCCATCCTGGCCCTCAACGACCCGTACGGCACCGGGCTCGCCGACAACATCCAGAAGAACCTCGTCGACGCGGGCATCCCCGAGGACCAGATCCAGAAGATCATCTACGACCCCAACGCGCAGTCGTTCAACTCCGAGGTCGATCAGGTCAAGGACTTCGCCCCGGACGCCGTCGCGGTGGTCGGATTCGAGGAGTCGGCGAAGATCATCACCCGCATGCACGAGGTCGGCATCGGCCCGTCCGACGGCATGAAGGTCTACGGCGTGGACGGCAACATGGGTAACGCGCTCGGCGAGTCGGTGGCCGCACCGCTGCTCGACGGCATGCAGGGCACCACACCGCTCACCGACGTCGGCCCGGCCTTCCAGGATCGCCTCAAGGCCATCAACCCGGGGTTGATCGACTTCAACTACGCCGGTGAGTCCTACGACGCGGTAGTCATTTCCGCGCTCGCGGCGGAAGCGGGGAAGTCGACGGCGGGTCGCGACATCGCCGCCAACATCAACAACGTGACCGAGGGCGGCACGCCGTGCACGTCCTATCAGGAATGCCTGCCGCTCGTGCAGGCCGGTACGGACATCGACTACAACGGCATCACCGGCAAGCTCGACTTCGCCGCCGCCGGCGAGCCGTCCATCGGTTCGTACGGCAAGCTGAAGTTCGGGGCCGACAACAAGCTGACGACGGACGGGTACATCGTCGTCGGCGGCTGATCGCGCTTGCCTGAAACGAACTGTGGGCCAGGGAAACCTGGCCCACAGTCGTATCCGGAACGCCCGGGACTACTTCTTCTCCTGGCTGCCCGCGAGCGTCCCGAGGTACAGCTCGATCACCTTCGGGTCGTGCATCAGGTTGGGCCCCGAGTCGGTGTAGGCGTTGCGGCCCTGGTCGAGGACGTAGCCGCGGTCGCAGATCTGCAGGCACCGCCGGGCGTTCTGTTCCACCATGATCACCGAGACGCCCGCCGCGTTGATCCTCTTGCAGCGGATGAACACCTCGTCCTGGAACATCGGGGAGAGTCCGGCGGACGGCTCGTCGAGCAGCAGCACGGACGGATCCATCATCAGTGCCCGGCCCATGGCGACCATCTGCCGCTCACCGCCGGACAGGGCGCCGGCCTTCACCTTCTTCCGCTCGACGAGCAGCGGGAACAGGTCGCCGACGAACGCGAACCGCTCCGCGAACAGCTTGGGGCGCAGATACACCCCCATCTCGAGGTTCTCCTCGATGGTGAGCGAGGGAAAGACGTTCTGCGTCTGCGGGACGTAGCCGACGCCCTTCTGGACGAGCACGTGGGCGGGTTTGGACGTGATGTCCTCGCCGCGCAGGGTCACCGAGCCCTCACGTACCGGGATCAACCCGAACAACGACTTCAGGAGCGTCGACTTCCCGGCGCCGTTGGGGCCGATGATCCCGACGATCTCCCCCTCGCGCAGGAAGAAATTGCATTCGCGGAGGATGTTGACGCCGGGGATGTAGCCGGCCACCACACCGTCCGCGCGGACGAGGGCGCCCTCGGCGAGCCGGGCGTGTTCCTCGGGTGTGGCCGCGAATTCCGCTGGGGTCGGTTCGGTCATGGGTTCTCACGCCTCAGCTCGGTGATGTCGGGTTCGGAGAGGTCGCCGCCGGTCTCGAGGGTTTCGGCCTCGGCGCTCTCGAGTGCCTCGGCCAGAACGGCGGTCGCGCCCACCGGATTCCCCTCGTCGTCGAATTCGAGTGCCTGATCGTGGTGGCTGCCGAGGTACGCGTCGACGACCGCGGTGTTCGACGAGAGGTGTTCCGGGGTGGACTCGGCGATCACACTGCCCTGCGCCATCACCACCACCCAGTCGCTGATGTCGCGGATGACGTCCATGTCGTGTTCGACGAACACGACGGTCATGCCCTCGTCCCGCAGCGATTTGATGTGGCCCAGCAGACTCTGGGTGAGCGCCGGGTTCACGCCGGCCATCGGCTCGTCGAGCATCACCACGGTCGGCTCGGTCATCAGCGCCCGCGCCATCTCGAGCAGCTTGCGCTGACCGCCGGACAGCGAGCCCGCGAGATCGTCGGACTTGGTGTCGAGTCTGAACCGCGCGAGCAGTTCGTTGGCCCGTTCGGTGACGGCGCGTTCCTGCGCCTTCCACGTCCACGGCAGCAGCGTGTTGAAGATCCGCTCGCCGCGTTGCCCGGTGGCGCCGAGCCGCACGTTGTCGAGCACCGTCAGCTTCGACAGCGCCTTGGTGAGCTGGAACGTCCGGACGACGCCACGGCGGGCCACCTGGTGCGGATACATCCGGCCGAGGGACTGGCCGTCCATCGACCACGTGCCGGTGTCCGGCCGGTCGAAACCGGTGAGCAGGTTGAACAGGGTGGTCTTGCCCGCGCCGTTCGGACCGATCAGTCCGGTGATGCAGCCGCGCTGGATCTCGAGATGCGCCACGTCGACGGCCTTGAGTCCGCCGAACGTCCGGGACACGTTGTCGACGAGGAGGATCGGGTCGGGTTTGGCTGCGCCGGGGGAATGCGGGACGTCGGTGAAGATCGAGGCCCGTTCCTCGGCGGTGAGCACGGTGTCGGTCTGCAGATGATCCGGCAGTCTGTGGTCAGGCATTGAGCTGCACCTCCCGCTTGTTGCCCAGTATGCCCTGCGGCCGGAAGACCATGAGTACCGCGATCATGATGCCGAGCAGGACGAACCGCATGGCGCCGACCTGCTGTTCCGTCAGCGGCAGCAGCGGTTCCGGCCCGGAGATGGCCTGGCGCAGCAGTGCGTCCGGGATGGCCAGCAGGAACCAGAACAGCATCGCTCCGACCACCGGTCCGAAGACGGTGGCCGCGCCGCCGAGGATGAGGGCGCCGAACGCGAAGAACGTCTGGGCGGTGGAGTAGAAGTCGGGGTTGATCGACTTGGTCTGCAGTGCGTTGAACACGCCGCCGAGCCCGCCGATCATGCCGCCGAGGACCAGCGCCTGCATCTTGTAGACGAAGACGTTCTTTCCGAGGGCGCGTGCGGCGTCCTCGTCCTCGCGCACCGCCTTGAGGACGCGGCCCCACGGGCTGTGCGTGAGGAGGTAGACGAACCCGCACAGCACCAGGACGAGAGTCCAGCCGACGACCATCGACCACAGGTCGTCGCCGTAGAACTTCACGCCGAGGAAGTTGTACTGCTTGCCCGAGTCGAACGGGCTGAGCGTGGTGAACGGATCCGCGAAGCCGAACAGGCCGTTGGTGGATCCGGTGATGGAATCCGAAGCGGTGGAGCGGAATATCAGCCGCAGGATCTCGGACGCGGCGATCGTGACGATGGCGAGGTAGTCGGCCCGCAATCGCAGCGTCGGGATACCGAGGACGACGGCGAGCAACCCGGCGGCGGCGAGACCGACGAGGATGCCGACCCACAGCGGCTGCTGATAGGTGACGGTCATGATCCCGACGCCGTAACCGCCGAGGAGTGCGAAACCGATCTGACCGAAGTTCAGCAGCCCGGCGTAGCCGAAGTGCAGGTTGAGGCCGATCGCCAGCAGCGCGTAGAAGATCGCGGACGGGCCGATCAGCTGGGCGAGCGAGACCTGGAGTGCTCCTGTGATGTCCATGCCCTCACCCGATCCTTTGCCGGCTGCCGAGAATGCCCTGAGGCCGGACGACCAGGATGACGATCAAGATGAGCAGTCCTCCGATGTACTTGAGGTCGGGGTTGATCACCAGCGTCGACAGCTGGACGAGCAGACCGACGATCACACAGCCGAGCAGCGCGCCGTAGGCGGTGCCGAGTCCGCCGAGCGTGATGCCGGCGAACATCAGCAGCAGAAGTTTGAAACCCATCTCCCACTGCACGCGGCCGCCGAGTTCGGAGATGCCGAACAGGACGCCACCGAGCGCGGCCAGGCCGCCGCCGAGCCCCCACACGAAGCGGATCACTCGTTCGACGTCGATGCCGGAGGACGCGGCCAGGTCGCGGTTGTCGGACACCGCGCGCATGGCCTTGCCGATGCGCGTCTTCTGCAGCAGCAGGGCAACTCCGACGAGGACGACGAGGCTGATGCCGATGCACACGAGGTTGGCGTCGGTGATCGCGATCGGACCCCAGTGCCGCTCCACCTGCGCCTGGTAGTCGACGAACGGCTCCGCGCGATCGGAGAAGAAGATCAGGATCAGGTAGCGCAGGGAGATCGCGAGTCCGATCGACACCACCAGCTGGGCGATCAGACCGGTCTTACGTTTGCGCAGCGGTTTCCAGATCGCGGCGTTGTTCAGCAGGCCGATCAGGATTCCCACGATCACGGCGAGGATGGTCGCCGGGATCAGCTGCACCCCGAACGTCACGTTGATCACCCACGCCGCGACCGCGCCGAGGGTGACGAGTTCGCCGTGCGCGAAGTTCGTCAGGCCGGTGGTGCCGTAGATCAGGCTCAGCCCGACACCGGCGATGGCGATGACGAGACCGAACCGGAGTCCGTCGATGGTCTGGCGAATCAGCTTCTCGTAGAACGGCACCGCGGAACCGGTCCGGGCCTCGCCGAACGAGAAGATCACCGTGTTGGCGCGACCGGCCACCACCTCACGCTCCACCGTGCCCTGCACACTGACGTCGTCGGGCAGGGAGTCGGCGACGATCTCGAACGTGTACGTGCCGGGCGCCACCTGGAGTTCCCAGCGGCCGTTCGACTCCGACGTCGCCTTCGCGACCTCGGTGCCCGACGAGTCGAGGGCGCGCACCTCGACGTCCGCGAGCCGTTCTCCGGCGTTGTTGAGACTGCCGCTGACCCGCACCGCGTTCGCCGGGGGCGCCGGTTGTTCACTGCTCGCGGTCGGTGGGGGCGGCGGCGTGGGCTCCTGCGCCGCCGCGGGACCGCCGAAGGCGATCGCCGCGACGAGGCCGAGTAGGACGAGGACGAACGCACGGCCGAGTTGCCGGGTGACCGGACCTCGCCTCGTGTGTTTCCTCGCGGATGTCGGTCGCGTCCTCACTGCTGGGAGTCGCTTCCTCACGGTTGGGGCCACGCAGGTCCTCCGGGGACGTGTAGTCGGTCAGGAACGTGCGGCGACGGACCCGACTACCGAGCCCGTACCGCAATTTCCGGACTCTAACGGCTCCGGTCGCACGAAATGGGGTTCTCGGATTTCCGGCACGTTTCGGTTGGGTATCGCATCCGGCTGATCGGTGTCGGATCCGCTCCCTAGACTGGGCAACCGTGAGCCCTGCAACCACCCCCCGGTCCACCACGTCCCCCGCGTCCGGCGCAGCCGCGCCGTCCGACGATCGCCCCACCCTGATGCTGCTCGACGGCCATTCGCTGGCCTTCCGGGCGTTCTACGCCTTGCCCGCCGAGAATTTCAAGACACACAGCGGTCAGGTCACCAACGCCGTCTACGGGTTCACGTCGATGTTGATCAACCTGCTGCGCGACGAGCAGCCCACGCACGTGGCGGCGGCGTTCGACGTGTCGCGGCAGACGTTCCGGGCGGAGAAGTTCCCCGAGTACAAGGCCAATCGCAGCAAGGCCCCGGACGAGTTCAAGGGGCAGGTCGAGATCACCAAGGACGTCCTCGGTGCCCTCGGCATCCCGGTGATGGCCGAGGAGGGCTTCGAGGCCGACGACATCATCGCCACGCTCACCACCCAGGCGGAGGTGCTCGGGTACCGCGTCCTCGTGGTCACCGGCGACCGGGACTCGCTGCAATTGGTCACCGACGGGGTGACGGTGCTCTACCCGAAGAAGGGCGTCTCGGACCTCACCCGGTTCACGCCGGCGGCGGTCGAGGAGAAGTACGGGCTCACACCTGCGCAGTACCCCGACTTCGCGGCGTTGCGCGGCGACCCGAGCGACAACCTGCCGGGCATCCCCGGCGTGGGGGAGAAGACGGCCACCAAGTGGATCAAGGAGTACGGCGATCTCATCGGCCTGGTCGACAACGTCGACAAGGTTCGCGGCAAGGTCGGTGACGCGTTGCGGGAGAACCTGCCGAACGTCCTGCTCAACCGGGAGCTCACCGAGATGGTGCGCGACGTCCCGTTGCCGTACACCCCGGACCAGCTGATGCTGGCGCAGTGGGATCGGGAGAAGATCCACGCGCTGTTCGACGACCTCGAGTTCAAGGTGCTGCGCGACCGGCTGTTCGCCACGCTCGCCCCCGTCGAAGCCGAGGCGGAGGAGGGTTTCGAGGTGCGCGGCAGTGCGCTCGAACCGGGTGCGGTCGCGGACTGGCTGTCGTCGCACGCGTCGACGGGCGAGCGTTCGGGTGTGTCGGTGGTCGGCACCCGCACCCCGTACGGCGGCGACGTGACCGCGATCGCCGTCGCGGCCGCCGACGGCGAGGGCGCGTACATCGCCACCGCGTCCGCCACCCCCGAGGACGAGAAGGCGCTCGGCGACTGGCTCGCGGACGCGGAACAGCCGAAGGCGCTGCACGAGGCCAAGTGGGCGATGCACGCACTCCGCGGTCGCGGCTGGGTGCTCGGCGGTCTCACCAGCGACACCGCGCTGGCCGCCTACCTGGTCCGCCCCGGGCAGCGGACGTTCAACCTCGACGACCTGTCGCTGCGGTACCTGCGCCGGGAACTGCGGGTGGAGGAGACCGGGCAGGAGCAGCTGTCGCTGCTCGACGACGCCGATGCGGTCGACGCCGAAGCCGCCGAGACCGAGATTCTCAGTGCCCGCGCCGTCCTCGACCTCGCGGCCGCGCTCGACACGGAACTCGAGAACATCGAGTCGACGGCCCTGCTGTCCGAGATGGAGTTGCCGCTGCTGGCGGTACTGGCCGACATCGAGGCGTCCGGTATCGCCGTCGACGGCAACCATCTGCACGACCTGCAGAGCCGGTTCGCGGCCGAGGTGTCCGAGGCGGCGGAGGCGGCCTACGGGGTCATCGGCAAGCAGATCAACCTCGGGTCGCCCAAGCAGCTGCAGGTCGTGCTGTTCGACGAGCTGGAGATGCCCAAGACGAAGAAGACGAAGACCGGCTACACGACCGACGCCGAGGCGCTGCAGAACCTGTTCGAGAAGACGTCGCACCCGTTCCTCGAGCACCTGCTCGCACACCGTGACGCGACGCGGCTGAAGGTGACCGTCGACGGTCTGCTGAAGACGGTCGCCGACGACGGGCGGATCCACACGACGTTCAACCAGACGGTCGCCGCCACCGGCCGGCTGTCGTCCACCGAGCCCAACCTCCAGAACATCCCGGTGCGCACGGATGCGGGCCGTCAGATCCGCGACGGGTTCGTCGTCGGCGAGGGCTTCGACGCGCTGCTCACCGCCGACTACAGCCAGATCGAGATGCGGATCATGGCGCACCTGTCCGGCGACGAGGGGCTGATCGAGGCGTTCAACACCGGCGAAGATCTGCACAGTTTCGTCGGTGCCCGCGCATTCGGCGTGCCGATCGAGGAGGTCACACCCGAACTGCGCCGCCGCGTGAAGGCGATGTCCTACGGGCTGGCGTACGGGCTCAGCGCGTTCGGTCTGGCGGCGCAGCTCAAGATCTCGACCGAAGAGGCCAAATCTCAGATGGAGGCGTACTTCGCCCGGTTCGGCGGGGTGCGCGACTACCTGCACGAGGTCGTCGAACAGGCCCGCAAGGACGGCTACACGTCGACGCTGTACGGGCGCCGCCGCTACCTGCCCGACCTCACCAGCGACAACCGCCAGCGGCGGGAGGTCGCCGAACGGGCCGCGCTCAACGCCCCCATCCAGGGCACGGCCGCCGACATCATCAAGGTCGCGATGATCGACGTGCAGCGATCGCTGCGTGAGGCGGGCCTGAAGTCGCGCATGCTGCTGCAGGTGCACGACGAACTGGTGCTCGAGGTCGTCGAGGCGGAACGCGACCAGGTGGAACAGCTGGTCCGCGACAAGATGGCCTCGGCCATCGAGCTGTCGGTGCCGCTCGACGTGTCCGTCGGCACCGGCCGCAGCTGGGACGCCGCCGCACACTAGGCGGCGGCGGTCCGCCGCCTACTCGGCGGGAGCCTGCTCGGCGATCTGCTTGCGCACCTCGTCCATGTCGAGGGCCTTGACCTGCGTGACCAGATCCTCGAGCGCCGCAGGCGGCAACGCGCCCGGCTGGCTGAACACCAGCACACCCTCACGGAACGCCATGATGGTCGGGATCGAGCGGATGTTCGCGGCGGCGGCGATGCCCTGCTCCGCTTCGGTGTCGACCTTGGCGTGCACGACGTCGGGGTGCTGCTCCGACGAGGCCTCGAAGGTGGGGGCGAAGGAGCGGCACGGCCCGCACCACGATGCCCAGAAGTCGACCAGAACGACGTCGTTGCCGGTCACGGTCTCGTCGAAGTTCTGCTGGGTCAGAGTCTTGGTGGCCACGTGGGTCCTTTCGGTCGGTGACGGTCTGCCTGTGCAACGCCGCGTCGCCGTCGATTCTTCCCTGCGTGGTTCTC
>JBCEBZ010000251.1:0-4514 GCA_039206675.1 Rhodococcus sp. (in: high G+C Gram-positive bacteria)
AGCTCTGACCGTGTCCATCCATCAACTGCACGATCTCGCCGGCACCGACCTCGGCGTCAGCCCATGGCGTGAAGTCTCCCAGCGCGCCATCGGCGATTTCGGCGCGCTGACCGGCGACGACCAGTGGATACACACCGATGTCTCGCGCGCGAAACTGGGACCGTTCGGAACCACCATTTCCCACGGGTATCTGACTCTGTCCCTGGTTGTTCCAATGCTCGCCGAAATCCTCGACGTCACCGACGTCAGGATGATTGTCAATTACGGGCTCAATCGGGTGCGGTTCCCCGCGCCGGTTCCGGCCGGTGCACGTATCCGCCTGGCCGCGAGGGTGACCGAGGTGACTCGGATCGGCGACGACTGCTATGAGCTGACCATCCTCGCCACGGTCGAGTGCGACCGCGCTTCCAAGCCCGCAGCTGTCATCGAACTGATCTACCGGACATACGAGTAGATCTCCAGTAGAGGGGGAATCCGTTGTCGATCCTGAAAGCTGTCCCGTCGTGGACGCCGTCCCTTGACCTCGGGGCGCTGAAGAACAAAGCCACCGATGCCGATCCTGCCGCCTTCCTGCGCTCACTCGGCGCGGCAGGGATCGGCGCCCTGAGGCATCCGCGCGGAACCGCCGCCGCGCATGCTCGGCTCCTGCTCGGATCCGGCAGCGCACTCCGCACTGCCGCCGGCCGCGCGATCGGACGAACCACCCCGGGACCGGTAACTCCGACGGCGGGCGATAAGCGGTTCTCCGACAACGCCTATCAGGAGAATGCCGCCTACTTCTACCTGGCGCAGCAGTACCTGCTTGTCGAGCACCTGATCAACGAGCTCATCGACACCGCCGAACTGAATGACGACACCGCGGTCAAAGCGCGGTTCGCTGCCAGGTTCATCCTGGACGGGCTCATCCCCACCAATACCATTCCCGGCAACCCGGCGGCGATCCGGAAGGCGTTCGACACAGGCGGGCTCAGTCTCGTACGCGGTCTTCGAAACTTCGTGCACGACCTCCGGCACAACGGAGGGTGGCCGTCGCAGGTGGATCGGTCACAGTTCGCGGTAGGTGTCGATCTCGGCGCCACCCCCGGATCCGTCGTCTATCGCAGCGATCTCATCGAAGTCATCCAGTACACACCACAGACCACCGATGTATACGCGACGCCCCTACTGTTCTGCCCACCGTGGATCAACAAGTTCTATATCATGGATCTGGCTCCGGGAAAAAGCCTGATCGAGTGGGCAATTCAGCACGGTCACACCTGTTTCGCCATCAGCTACCGCAATCCGGACGCGTCGATGAGCGGTCTCGGATTCCGCGACTATCTCTTCGACGGTCCGCTCGACGCGGTCCGGGTGGTCCGCGAGATCACCGGTTCCGAGACGGTCAACACCGTGTCGATCTGTCTGGGCGGAACCCTGACGGCGCTGGCGCTGGCATACAACGCCGCCCAGGACGATCCGTCGATCGGGTCCGCGACCTTCATCAATACCCATACCGACTTCGCCGAGCCGGGGATCCTCGGCGCGTTCACCGACGAGGACACGATCGCGGCTTTGGAGAGGCAGATGGCCAGGACGGGGTATCTCGATTCGGCGCAGATGGCACGCACGTTCAGCGCACTGCGGGCCAATGACCTGATCTTCCAGTACGTGGTCAACAACTGGTTGCTCGGCAACAAGCCTCCTGCCTTCGATCTGCTCGCGTGGAACGCCGATTCCACCCGCATGCCTGCACGGATGCACGGGGAGTACTTGCGTTCGTGCTACCTGCGTAACGAGTTCTCGCAGGGCGAGTTCGAGATCAACGGTGAGTTCCTCGACCCCTCGAGTGTGGATGTCGACAGCTATATCGTGGCGGCGGTCAATGACCATGTCGTGCCATGGACATCGAGCTACAAGACCACCGGTCTACTCGGCGGCGACAGTCGGTTCGTACTGAGCACGTCCGGGCACATCGCCGGCATCGTGAACCCGCCGAACCCGAAGGCGAAGCACTGGGTGAACAACACTCTCACCGCGGATCCGCACAAGTGGAAGGCAGCCGCCGAGCTCCGCGACGGGACGTGGTGGCTGGACTGGGCGAAGTGGCTCGCCGGCCGGGCCGGAGCGAAGCGGCCGGCAGCACCCGCGCTCGGCAGCGCGGAGTATCCGCCGCTCGACGACGCTCCCGGGCTCTATGTGCGGGAGGAGGCATGACCGAAGTGATCATGACGTCGGCGTCCACCACCTTCGAGGTCCCGACACGACACGGGCAGCACGTTACGGCCCAAGTGAGCGGATCCGGGGAACCACTTGTTCTGCTCAATGGTCTCTCACGCCCGATGGCGAGTTGGGCGGCCTTCACCACCGCCCTGGACGCGCGGATGATCGTGTCGTTCGACGCGCCCGGCGTCGGTAGGTCGGCAACCCCGGTGCTGCCGTTGTCGATGCATGCACTGTCGGACATCGTCGCCGACGTACTCGACGCCGTGGACGTTCCGCGGGCCGACGTCATCGGCTTCTCACACGGCGGCGCGATCGCTCAGCAGTTCGCATTCAGCCGACCTGAGCGAGTACGCAGGCTGGTCCTGCTGTCCACCTCGTGCGGCAGCGGCGCCACACCGGGATCGGGAAAGAAACTGTGGAACAGCGTAGTCGGCGCTCGTAACGCGCAACGCTGGGTACCGGCACGGACCGTCGGCGCGCTCTGGCAGGTCGCCGCGGTGGCCGGCTGGTCGAGCATCCCGTTTCTCGGATCGATCACGTCCCCGACACTGGTCGTGTGCGGTGAGCACGACAAGATCGTGCCATTGGCGAACAGTCAGTTGCTTCGGTCGCGGATCCCGAACGCGTTGTTGTCCGTGGTTCCGGGCGGGCACGACCTACAACGGCCCGGCGCCGCGGAGACAGTGGCCGCGCAGGTGCTGCACTTTCTCGATGACCCTTGTCCGGCGATTGCCGACACCAGCGACGAGTTCCCTCTCGGTCCGTGTTTGTGAGTTCGGCTCGAGTACATACACATACATCTTAGGAGATCGATTGTCTTCCTTGAATTTTAACGAACGTGTCGCCATTGTCACCGGAGCCGGTGGCGGACTCGGCCGCTCTCATGCACTCGAACTGGCGCGGCGGGGTGCCCGTGTTGTGGTTAATGATCTCGGCGGCTCGGTACACGGCGACGTGCAGGCTCCGGACGCCGCCCAAACGGTTGTAGACGAGATTGTCGCGCTTGGTGGTACGGCCGTAGCGAGTCGTGACAGTGTCGCCACCGAGCAGGGTGGCCGCGCGATCGTGCAGACCGCCCTCGACACTTACGGCCGGGTGGATATCCTGGTCAACAATGCTGGAATTCTGCGCGACAAAGCGTTTCACAAAATGGATGGTCCGATGATCGATGCGGTCATCGATGTTCACCTCAAAGGCACACTGTTTGTCACCCAGCCCGCTTTTCGTGTGATGCGAGAAGCTGGTTACGGCCGCATCGTCAATACCAGCTCCGCTTCCGGGCTGTTCGGCAATTTCGGTCAGGCGAACTATGGGGCGGCCAAGGCCGGAATCGCCGGTTTGACGCGTGTTCTGGCGCTCGAGGGCGCAGCATACGGCGTCGTCACGAACGCGATTGCCCCCATCGCGGCCACCCGTATGACCGCAGGATTATTGGGCGATCTGGCCGAGCGTGTTTCCCCGGACAGCGTCAGTCCCGTGGTGGCATTCCTCGCGCACGAGGACTGCCCGGTCTCGGGGGCGGTGTATTCGGTGGCAGGTGGTCGGGTGGCGAAGGTGTTCGTCGGCGAGACGGCGGGTGTTGTCTTGAACCAGTTGACGGCGGAGTCGGTCCGGGATCACCTGACCGACATCCACGACCAGAGCTCGTATCACGAACCTACGTCGTTGGAAATGGCTACCTCCATCATCGCCAGCGCATTGGCCTGACGTGCCGGCGGTCGCTGCCGACGTGTGATGAGGTTCGAAAACTGGGGCCGGGAATCCCGGTGGTCACCAACCCGTGCGGTTGGGTGACCACCGGTTCGTCCTCGCCTGGCGGTGGTGTGGTCGGCGGCGGTGAGTCACACTGGTGGCGTGTCGCCCAACAGGGCAAAGGTTCCCGCGCACGGCACCGGGCGTGCCCGTGTGCCTGGTCAGGGCAGATCAGGGCTGTCGGGTGGTCATGTGCCGTTCGTGCAATTTCGTGGCGACGAACCGTCTGAGCTTCTGGAGCGCGCCGGGGTCGAGTGTGCGCGCGACCGGGCCGTCAAGTGCTTCGGCAAGCCGATCGACGTACCGGGCCGGGGTCATCCCGAATTCGACCCAGATATGCTCGTTCGCCAGATTTCCGAAGGGGAGCCAGGTGAGGGCGAACTGCACGATGTCGTAGTCCTCGCGGTAGGTGGAGGCGACATCGCGGTTCGCACTGGCGCGGAGGGCATTCGTCGTGGTCGGCGCTGCTGCCGGTCGATAGCGATTCTTCATGTCAGATCCTGCGGAAGAGGGCGGCGAGGGCCTGACCGCCGCCGATGCACATCGTGACGATGCCCAGC
>JBCEBZ010000252.1:0-4508 GCA_039206675.1 Rhodococcus sp. (in: high G+C Gram-positive bacteria)
CGATGTAGGACAACAGAACGAAGACCACGCCCCATTTGCGGCCCATCCCGATCCGAACGGTGTCGGCGAGAACCCACACGATGAAGACCGCCCACGCGATCAGCATGTCGATGCTGAGGAAGGCCGCCGTGCCACCCGGTTCGATTCCGTCGCCGAAGAACTCGACCGGGTTCAAGATGTTGCCGCCGTGGCCGATCCAGTCGAACGCGAACGGCCACGTCAGGAGCAGCGCCGCGATCCCGGCGACGAGGTAGCAGGCATGCCGGACGTTCATTGCCGTCTCGCCGCGTGGTCGCGTCGTCACCGTGTCACCTGCTGTCTGCGACTCGGACGTGGATCTCGGCGTCACTGTCACCGACGACGAGCTGGCAGGACAGGCGGGAATCGTCATCCGCCGCATCCAGATATGCGATCAGATCCGTCTCCTCGTCGGTCGGTTCGGCGAAGAAGTGGGTGTACTCCTTCGGGAGATGAACGTGGCAGGTGGCGCAGGCGCAGCTGCCGGCGCATTCGGCAACGATGCCGGGAAGATTGTTGCGGAGCGATGCATTCATCAGCGTCTCACCGGGTTCGACGTCGACCTGCTCAGTCGTCCCGTCAGGCAGATGGTAGGTAACTTTCGTCATTAGTTGGTGGCGCTTTCTCGCGGGAAGGTGGTGCGCCGAAGCAATTCTCGCCTCGGCGCACCACCGGGTCAGGCGAACGTCAGGTGGACAGGCAGACGCCGGAGTCCGCCGACGAAGTTCGTCTGGATCATCTTCGGATCACCGGTCACCTCGACGCGCCGGAGTGTGGGCAGCAGCTCCTCGAGCATGACCTTCATCTCGAGCTTGGCGAGATGCTGTCCGATGCACATGTGCGGACCGTAGCCGAAGGCGATCTGCTTGTTCGGGCGTCGGTCGATGTCGAAGGTGTCCGGATTGTCGAACACTTCGGCATCCCGGTTGCCGGACTGGAACAGCAGCATCAGGCGGTCGCCGGCCTTGATGGTGCGTCCGCGGAGTTCGTAGTCGCGGAGAGCGACGCGGGTGAACTGCTTCACTGGCGACACGATCCGCAGTGCCTCGTTCACGAGTTGTGGAACCAGGGTGAGGTCGCCCTGGACACGTTCGAGGATGTCGGGACGTGCGGCCAACTGCTGCAGGCATCCCGCGAGGGTACTGGCCGTGGTGTCGTGGCCGGCGGTGGCGATGGCGACGAACCATCCGTAGGCGAAGGTCTTGGGGAAGTACTCCCCGCTCGCGTCCTTCGCGACGGCGATGAGGGTGGCCAGATCGTCGCGCGGTTCGGCGCGCCTGCTCTCGACGAGAACATCGAAATACGCGTAGAAGTCAGCGATCGCCGCCGCCCACTGCTGTGCCGCGGCGTCGGGCGACAGGGTTTCGATGTCGTCGCGCTTCGCGTCCGGGTCTGCGACTCCGAAGAGGTCCTGCGTCAGCGCCATCATGCGTGGTTCGTCTTCCACGGGAACACCGAAGAGCGACATGATGACGTGCAGCGGGAAGAACACCGCGAACTCGTGCACGGCATCCAGGTCTTGCTTTCCGGACACGAGGCGCGTGACGGATTCCCGCGCAGTCTCGCGAATGCGGTCTTCCCACTTCTTGAGGTTCGCCGGGCGGAACCAGTCGAACGCGACGTCCTTGATCGTGGTGTGTTCCGGCGGATCCAGGTAGGGCAGAGCGTCGAGGATGCGGAGACTGCCACCGGTGAGTGTCTTCGTGAACTCGTCACCGGCCTGATTGGTGAGAATCGGGTTGTGCGAGCCCTTGTTCTCGCCACCACCCGCACTGAAAATCTCTGGCTGCCGCTCGATTTCCATCAGGTCGGCGTGCTTGCTGACCAGCCAGAGGGGGTCGTACCCCTCTACCCGTGCCTGCCCGAGGGGCTGGTTCTCGCGGAGCCACCGGTAGGCCTCGTACAGTTTCGCGTCGTCGCTGTGTCCCTCGGGGAGGACGATCTGCCTGCCTATCTCGTCGGGAACTGTTGTGGTGTCGGCGGATTCGACTGTCGTCATGATCAACCTTCTCTCTGGGGTGGGCTGAAGAGAGCCGGACGCATGAGTGTCACCCCCTACGTCCTCATACTCTGTGACCCGAGTCTCATGCATGGCCGAGGCGGGTGCGTCACCCGGATGAGGTGTTTTGATCCCGCTTCGGAGGGGTTGAGCGGCGCTGAGTGCGCGCGAGGCGGCCCTCGGTCAATTTGGTCAGACAATATCTATACTTCGACCGTAGTTAGTGGCAGAATGCCCATTGGCGGGAGCGTATGGGTTGCCACACGAGAGGATCATCCTGTGCGGGCGAGGCGATGGTCGTTGATTCTGGCGGCGGTGGTGACGGCGGCGAGCGTGAGCCTGGTAGGTGGAGTCGGTCCCGCGGTAGCCGACGTGCCCGTTCCCTCCGAGGACCCGTTCTACCGAGCTCCAGCCGGCTACGAGGCTCAGCCGGACGGGACGATCCTGCGGTCGCGGCCGGTGGTAGCGACGGCGCTGAGTGTGCCGCTCCCGGTCGACTCCTGGCAGCTGCTGTACAAATCCCTCGACTCCCACCGAAATCCGGTGGCCGACGTCGCCACGGTTCTGGTCCCGAGAACTCCGTGGACCGGCGAAGGGCCCCGTCCCCTCGTCTCGTATCAGACCGCGGAGGACAGTCTCGGATCCCGGTGCGCCCCGTCGTATGCGCTCACGGCGGGCCGCGGGGCCGCGACCTCGAACGCGGCATCCGAGTCGCTGATGATCGCGAACCTACTGTCGCGCGGGTGGGCGGTCGTCACCGCCGACTACGAGGGTCCGGAGTCCGAGTTCCTCGCCGGCCCGCAGGCCGGTTACGCGGTTCTCGACGGGGTACGCGCCGCGCAGCAATTCGGACCCGCGGGACTGGGCGTGAACGCTCCCACGGGGCTGTGGGGGTACTCGGGCGGAGCATTCGCCACCGCCTGGGCGGCCCAGCTCCAGCAGGCGCACGCCCCCGAATTGGATGTGGATGCACTGGCTCTGGGCGGGTTGCCCGCGGATCTCGAGGCAACGATGCGGAACGTCGACGGGGGATACGGCTTCGGACTCACCTTCGGCGGGGTGACCGGTATCGATCGCGCGTACCCCGAGAAGCGGCTGAATGATCTGTTCACCGGCGAAGGCCGGGCGGCCATGCAGGCGAGTAGCGCGGCATGCACCGTCGAACTGATTGCAACGTACGCGTTCCGCTCGCTGCACGACTACACGATCGACCCTCGGCCGTTCGACGTTCCCGATCTGCGAGACGCCCTCGCGGAGAACAGCCCCACCGCTGTCGGTACCGGGTCACCGATCTACAGCTATCATGCGGAAGCCGACGAACTGGTACCCGTCGCGGTCCACGACGAGTACGTCCGCCAGGCCTGCGCTGCGGGCGATGCGGTACAGGTGGTCCGGCCCCCAGGCGGAAGCCACAACACCATGTTGATCACCGGCGCGCCGGGTGCGATCGACTTCCTCGCAGCACGTTTCGCCGGTGCGCCCGCTGTCGACGACTGCCTCTGACACAGTCGGACCGCTCGTCCTGCGGCATACCCCATTTCCCGGTAAGGGGATTCGGCCGTCAACTCCATCGGTGAGCAATGCCCCGAAGGGGTCACGTTTCCACCCCTACGGGGTAATGCGCTGGGGTGATGCACGCCATACGTTGGAACTGAGTTAATACGAGGTTAACGCCTGTTGCCTGCAGTCCAGGCGTGACCATCTGAAAGAGGTGGAGTTCCGATGGCAGCCCCCAGTTCGATTGCACGACAGATTGCGGAGGCAACCTGCGATGAGTTGGGAGTGGGGCCTGAGCGGATGGCATTCGTTCAACCGAACATTCTCCCTGGCAACAGTCTTCAGTCGAAGGCCCTTGCGCACCTGTTGCGTGTGACGGTCAAGCCGGCACTCGGTGTCTGGGCGCGAGTGCCGAGCACGAGCTGGGCCGCGCGAGCGGTGGACCAGGCGGCGCGTGTGCTACCTTCGCTGGACGGAGTAGGGCACCGGCGCGTGCGCCTGACGAACTGCGATGCGGATTGGATCCAGGCGCACGACGCCGATCTCCACAGCGTGGTGCTCTACCTGCACGGTGGTGGCTTCCTGTCCGGTGGCCTCAACACGCATCGGCGACTCGCCTCGCGAATCTCGCAGTCGGCCGATGCCAGCGTGCTCAGCGTCGACTACCGGCTCATGCCGACGCATACGATCGATGACGCGGTAGCCGATGGTATCGCCGGCTATCAGTGGTTGTTGGCGCGAGGATTCTCGCCCACGCAAATTGTCATTGCCGGCGATTCCGCGGGCGGATACCTCGCGTTCATGGTGGCGCTCGCCCTCGACGGTCTAGGGCTGCCACGGCCGGCCGGGCTCGTCGCGTTGTCGCCGCTCACGGACCTCGACCCGACACGCAAGCTGCAACATTCCGCGTCTGCACGATGTCCGGTTCTTCCCCGTTCTGCGCTGTTGGCGTTGGGCTCTCTCGCCATGCGGGTCGAACACCGCTCTCGTGGCG
>JBCEBZ010000253.1:0-6795 GCA_039206675.1 Rhodococcus sp. (in: high G+C Gram-positive bacteria)
CGCTGCTGCTGAACATCGACGGCAAGGTCGGCCAGGGCATCGTCGTCGCGGTCGTGGGTGTGCTGATGATCGTCTACGTGCTGGTCGGCGGCATGAAGGGCACCACCTACGTGCAGATGGTCAAGGCGGTGCTGCTGGTCGCGGGTGCGGGCGTCATGTTCTTCCTCGTCCTGTTCGCGGTGCGCGGCAACTTCTCCCAGCTGCTCGCCGGCGCGCAGGCGACGGTCGCCGGCTCCACGAACGAGGCGATCGCGGGTCGCGACATCCTCGCTCCCGGCGCCAAGTACGGCATCAGCGCGATGAGCAAGCTCGACTTCATCTCGCTCGGCATCGCGCTGGTCCTCGGCACCGCGGGCCTGCCGCACGTGCTGATGCGGTTCTACACCGTCCCCACCGCCAAGGAAGCCCGCCGCTCGGTCACCTGGGCGATCGGACTGATCGGCGCGTTCTACCTGTTCACGCTCGTCCTCGGCTACGGCGCCGCCAAGATGGTCGGCCCCGACGTCATCCTCGCCGCACCCGGCAAGGAGAACGCGGCGGCACCGCTGCTCGCATTCGAACTGGGCGGCACCATCTTCCTGGCGATCATCTCCGCGGTGGCGTTCGCGACCATCCTCGCCGTGGTGGCGGGGCTGGCGATCACGGCGTCGGCGTCGTTCGCCCACGACATCTACGCCAGCGTCATCAAGCGCGGACACGCGTCGGAAGAGTCCCAGGTGCGGGTCTCCCGGATCACCGTCGTCGTGATCGGCCTCGTGTCGATCGTCCTCGGCATCCTCGCCATGGGCCAGAACATCGCGTTCCTGGTGGCGCTCGCGTTCGCGGTGGCCGCCTCGGCCAACCTGCCGACGCTGCTGTACTCGCTGTTCTGGAAGAAGTTCAACACCACCGGCGCGCTGTTCAGCATCTACGGCGGGCTGATCAGCTGCCTCCTGCTGATCGTGTTCTCCCCGGCCGTGTCCGGCAAGCCGTCGTCGATGTTCCCGAACGCCGACTTCGACTTCTTCCCGCTCGCCAACCCGGGCATCGTCTCCATCCCGCTCGCGTTCGCGCTCGGCGTCTTCGGCACCTACCTCGGTCGCGGCAAGACGGAGGATCCCGCCAAGCAGGCCGAGATGGAGGTCCGCTCGCTCACCGGTGTCGGTGTGGAGAAGGCCGTCTCCCACTGATGCCTTCGGCCCGTGAGTACTTGTTAACCGCCCGCGGTTAACAAGTACTCACAGGCCGTTAGGCTGCCCCAATGGCGAAACTCACGGTCAAGACCGATGTTCCCCTCAGCCCCCAGGACACCTGGGACAAGGCCTCGAATCTGCGGGACTTCGACAAATGGTTCGTGGTCCACGACGGCTGGCGCGGCGAACTTCCCGAGACTCTCAGTGCCGGAACCGAGATCAGTTCCGTGGTCACGGTCAAAGGGCTCCGCAACCGCGTGAAGTGGACGATCAAGGAGTACGACGCCCCGAACCGCATCGTCCTGAAGGGCGACGGCAAGGGTGGCGTGAAGCTCGGACTGGTGCTCGACGTCACCCCGAAGGGCGACGCCTCCGAGGTGGCGTTCACCATCGAACTGGGTGGCGCACCCCTCTTCGGGCCCATCGGCTCCGGAGTCGCGAAGGCGCTGAAGGGTGACATCGAGAAGTCCCTGCAGACGTTCGTCGAGCTCTACGGCTGATCAATCGAGGACGTGCGCGCCGCCGGTGTCGGTGATCCACTCGGCGGCAAGGGCGTCCAGCGTCCCGTCCGCGTAGAGGGAATCGACGGCCGCCGAGACGCATGCGGTGAGCGGGCTGTTCTTCTCCAGCACGAGGCCGAAGAATTCGGTGACGGCGTTCGGGCGCGGGAACTGCCCGACGAGGACGCTGTCCTTCACCTCGTTGGCGGTGATCTGAAACCCGGTCGGGATGTCCACCACCAGCGCGTCGATGTCGCCCGCGGCGAGGGCGGCCTTGGCGTCGTCGGTGGTGGCGAAACTGACCGGTGCCTGGCGCGGTTGCACCGTCTGCGCGATGGCGTCGAAACTCGTGGACCCCACTTGCGCCCCGAGCCGGAACGGCGCGAGGTCCGCCAGCGACTTGGCGCGCGCCGCAGGCGAGTTCTTCAGCGCCAGCACCGACTGCGTGACGGCGTAATACGGCGAACTGAAATCGACCGTCTCACGGCGTGTGTCGACGATCGTGAACTGGTCGATGGCGAAGTCGAAATCCTTCTCGCCTGCCGCCAGTGCGTCGTTGAAGTCGACGGTCTCGAATTGCACCTGGTCCGGACCGTATCCCAGCTTCGAGGTCACTTCCCGCGCGACGGCGCCCTCGTAGCCCTTGCCGTTGGACGGGTCGCCGTCGACGAACCACGGCCGGTACGACGGGCTGTCGGTGGCGATGGTGACCACGCCGTCGCGCGCGGTGGCGCCGCTGCCCGGGGCGCAGTCGCCGACCGCGCGGGTGGACGGAAGTTTGGTGAACGCTTCGGGAATCGTCGACGCCTCGGCCTGCGTGTCGACCTGCGACGTGGTGTCGGTGGAGCAGGATCCGGCGAGCAATGTCAGTGCAGCGGACATGGCGGCGACGGCTGTCTTAGGACCTCGGTGCACCCCGTCATCTTGCCTGGCGGGTGGCGATCCGGCCAGCGAAGCGGCCGCGCGGCGCACAATATGTATGTATGGGCGGAGGGAGGTGCGCGTGGCCACTGCGGGAACCCGGCAACTGACCGTCGACGGGCATCGCCTGTCTCTGACCAACCTCGGCAAGGTGCTCTACCCGGAGTCGGGCACCGCGAAGGGCGAGGTGATCGACTACTACTCGCGGATCGCGCCGGCCATGCTGCCGCACGTCGTGGACCGTCCCGCCACCCGCAAACGCTGGCCCAACGGCGTGGACAGCGAGCCGTTCTTCGAGAAGAACCTCGCGGCCTCCGCACCGGCGTGGCTGGAGCGCCGCGCACTCGAGCACTCGGATCGTTCCGTGCACTACCCGCTTCTGAACTCGGTCGCGGCCCTCGTGTGGGCGGGACAGCAGGCCGCACTCGAACTGCACGTGCCGCAGTGGCGGTTCGACGGCTCGCATCGGGGTCCGGCGACCCGCATCGTCTTCGACCTCGACCCCGGACCCGGTGTGGGCCTCGCCGAATGTGCGGAGGTGGCACGGGCGGTGCGCGACCTGGTCGCGAACCTCGGCTGGACCGCGTACCCGGTCACCAGCGGCAGCAAGGGCATTCACCTGTACGTGCCGCTCGACCGGAAGCTGGACGGTTCGGGCGCGTCGACCGTCGCGAAGCAGGTGGCGTCGGGACTGGAGAAGCTGCGGCCCGAACTCGTCACCGCGACCATGGCCAAGGCGGTGCGCGCGGGCAAGGTGTTCGTCGACTGGAGCCAGAACAATCCGTCCAAGACCACCATCGCCCCGTACTCGCTGCGCGGGCGCTCCCAGCCGTACGTCGCGGCGCCGCGCAGCTGGGACGAACTCGACGACCCCGACCTACGACAGCTGAGGTTCGAGGAAGTGCTCGAACGGTGGGAGTCGGACGGCGACCTGCTCGCCGGACTCGATCCGCCGCTGGGGGACGACGCCGCCCTCGCCGAGTACCGCCGCAAGCGTGATCCCGGACGGACACCCGAGCCGATGCCGCACACGGTGCAGCCGGGGGCGGGCGACAGCTTCGTCATCCAGGAACATCACGCCCGGCGCCTCCACTATGACCTGCGGCTCGAACGGGACGGCGTTCTCGTGTCGTGGGCGGTGCCGAAGAACGTGCCGACGACGACGGGGGAGAATCGGCTGGCCGTGCACACCGAGGATCATCCGCTCGAATACCTCACGTTCTCCGGGAGCATCCCGAAGGGCGAGTACGGGGGCGGCCAGATGACGATCTGGGACACGGGAACGTACGACACGGAGAAGTGGCGGGACGACGAGGTGATCGTCCGGTTGCACGGTGAGCAGGTGGAGGGCCGGTTCGCGCTGATCCGCACGAAGGGCGACCAGTGGCTGATGCACCTGATGAAGGACCAGACCCCGGGCGGGTCGCGGTCGTCGGAGCTGCCGCGCGGGTTGTCGCCGATGCTCGCGAGCCCCGGCACCCTCGACGGCCTCGACGCCGACGAGTGGGCTTTCGAAGGGAAGTGGGACGGCATCAGGGTGATCGCCGAGATCAGCGGCGGTGAGCTGAAGATGACGAGCCGCGCCGGCAACGACAAGACCCGCGACTACGCGCAATTGGGTTGGCTGGCAGACTCTCTCGAAGACCACGAGGTGGTCCTGGACGGCGAAGTGGTCGCCTTCGACGAGCGGGGTGTCGCGAACTTCGGCCTGCTGCAGCAGGGCAACGAGCCGCACTTCCTCGCGTTCGACGTGCTGTATCTCGACGGAGTGTCGTTGCTGCGCAAGAAGTACACCGATCGGCGCCGCGTCCTCGAGGCGCTGGCGGCCAAGGTCGACGCCCTGGACGTGCCGCCGCAACTGCACGGGTCCGCGCAGGAAGCCCTGGACGAGAGCCGTCACAAGGGGTGGGAAGGTGTGGTCGCCAAACGCCGCGAATCCGTGTACCTGCCGGGCAAGCGCGGGTCGAGCTGGATCAAGGTGAAGAACTGGCGCACACAGGAAGCCGTGATCGGCGGGTGGCGCCGCGGCCAGGGCGGACGGTCCAGTGGAATCGGTTCGGTGCTGCTCGGCGTGCCCGAGGACGACGGGCTGCGTTACATCGGGCGCGTCGGAACCGGCTTCACCGAACGGGATCTGCAGGAACTCGCATCCACCCTGGAACCGCTCGAAACCGACGCCAGCCCGTTCGTCGAAGACCTGCCCACCGCCGACCGCAAGGGGGCCGTGTGGGTGACCCCCACCCTGGTCGCGGAGGTGCGGTTCATGGACTGGACCGGCTCGCGAAGACTGCGGCACCCCAGCTGGCGCGGGCTCAGGGAGGACAAGGCCCCCGAAGACGTCGAGGTGGAGTCCTCATGACCGCCAGGGTGCCGGCTCGAACGGGTCCACCGCCCCGGTGTCGAAAGATCCGGGCTGTTGCTGCTCCGGGGTGTGCAGTGCCGGGGGAGTGAAGACCGGCAGCGGTGCGGACTCCGTGTCCCCGTCACGCTGCTGTTCGGAGACACTCACGTCGGCGGCCGGTGCTGCGGTCCCGCCGGCGACGGCTATCCCCGCCGCGCCGACGACGGAGAAGGCGAACGCCGCGCCGGCACCGATCGCGATGCGGGTCTTGAAGTGGGACATGGTGTGGACACCCTCCGGTGATCAGGGACTGACGACGGTTCGTGGTTCCCAGCTGGGCCGATAGACCAACCTTGCGCCGGGTCCGGGGCATTCGACAGGCACCCCAGGGTGCCGATCCGCCACCCCGCGGTGGATTCGCGGGCAAACCTGCACAGAATCTTCACAGGCTCTGCCCGGGATCCGCACGTGCGCGCAATACAGTCGGGGAATGGACCAGCGAAGAGTGCTCGTGGTCGACGACGAGGCGGCGATCCGCGAGGCGGTCGCGGCGCGGTTGCGTGCGGAAGGCTTCGACGTCGTGACGGCGTCGGACGGTCCCGCCGCGGTCGCGGTGTGCGAGGCCTCGTCGCCGGACGTGCTGGTGCTGGACGTGATGCTGCCCGGATTCGACGGTCTCGAGGTCTGCCGGCGCGTCCAGGCGTCGCGGCCCGTGCCGGTGCTGATGCTCACCGCGCGCGCCGACGAAACGGACATGCTGATCGGTCTCGGTGTCGGCGCGGACGACTACCTGAGCAAACCGTTCAGCATGCGGGTGCTGGTGGCGCGGGTGCACGCACTGCTGCGGCGCGCCGATCGCGCCCAGGAGACGATGCCTGCCGAACGGGGCGGCCTGGCGGTCGGCGACCTCGAGGTGGACCTCGTCGAGCGCCGGGTCCGCCGCGGAGCCGACGAAATTCATCTGACACGAACCGAATTCGACCTGCTCGCGTACTTCGCTTCCCGGCCGCGGGCGGCGATCGCGCGGGAATCGCTTCTCGCCGAGGTGTGGGGGTGGGGCGACGGGGCGGGCAGCCGGACCGTCGACAGTCACGTCAAGGCGCTGCGCCGGAAACTCGGCGGCGACCTGATCCGCACCGTGCACGGGGTCGGCTACGCATTGGACGTGCAGCGGTGACCGCGGGCCGGATCTTCGACAGAATGCCCCGACCCCTCGACCCGCTGCGCTCGTTCAAGGTGAAGACCGGTCTTCTCGTCGTGGCCGCGCTGTTCTTCGCCTCGCTGATGTTCTGGGTGACCGCCCGCTGGCCGTTCCGGTATGCGCTCCTCCTGGCACTGCTGGTGTCGCTGGCCGTGACGCAGATCCTCGCGCACGGCATGACGTCTCCGCTGCGGTCGATGACGACCGCCGCCCGTGCGATGGCGACCGGCGACTATTCACGCCGGGTGCGGTCGACGTCGCGCGACGAGATCGGGGAACTGGCCCGCGCATTCAACCAGATGGCCGAGGATCTCGAGGCCGCCGACCGGTATCGCCGCGAACTGATCGGCAACGTCTCGCACGAACTGCGCACGCCGATCTCCGCTCTGCAGGCACTGCTCGAGAACGTCGTCGACGGGGTGGAGGAGCCCGACCCGGCCCGGATGCGGGTGGCGCTCGATCAGACCGAGCGCCTCGGCCGCCTCGTCGCCGAGTTGCTGGACCTGTCGCGGGTGGAAGGCGGTGCGGTGCAACTCGAGCGGGAGATTTTTCCGGTCCGCGAATTCCTCGACGACGTGGTGCGGCAGTCGGAGGATCCCCGGCTGTCTCTAAAAAAAAAATCGCACCCAACACGAGGTAATCCGACAAGGCGTTTGCCGG
>JBCEBZ010000253.1:6805-8784 GCA_039206675.1 Rhodococcus sp. (in: high G+C Gram-positive bacteria)
TCCCCGGCGAGTGACCGTCGACGTTCAGCCGCCGCACCTGCGCGCCGACGCGGATACCGCGCGGCTGCACCAGGTGGTGGCGAATCTGGTGGACAACGCGTTCCGGCACGGCCCCGCCCGCACCGAAGTGGTGGTCCGTGCCCGGCCGGACGCCGGCGGCGTGGTCCTCGAGGTGGAGGACGACGGCCCCGGTATCGCACCCGGCGAGCGGTCCCGGGTGTTCGAGCGGTTCACCCGCGGCGGCTCCACCGACGGCGGGACGGGCCTCGGCCTCGCCATCGCCCGCTGGGCGGTGGATCTCCACGACGGCCACATCGAGGTCCTCGACACGGCCGAGGGCTGCTGCATCCGGGTGAGTCTGCCCGCCGCCTGACCACAGCTTCACAACCGGGACGCGACGTCCCGCGATGACGCCTGCCTTCATCCGGCAGCGACCAGGGAGGAAACCATGACCATCGCACCCCCGCACCCCGCAGCGCCCCCGCGACGCGACTTCTGGCCGAGACGGGCCTGGCGCCGCGATCGGACGTCGATGGCGCCACGCCCGACCGTTCTCGCGGCAGTGGCGGCGGGCGTCGTCGCGGCCCTGACCCTGCAGGTCACGGTCGTCGGTCTCGGTTACGTCGTGACCGGTGCCGCGGTGGCCGCCGCGGTCTTCGCGACGCGCCGGACGATGCCGACGGCCACCCAGGCCGCCGCGATCCTCGGCGCCCTCGCCCTGCTGGCCGTGCTCGGCGTGCGCGGTGCCGGGTGGCTCGCCGCGGTCTGCGTGGCGCTGAGCTGGGTGGCCGGGTCGTTCGCCGTCGTCGCCGGACGCACCTGGACGGGGCTGGCCGCCGGGTCGTTCGCGTTGTGGTTCACCCCGCTGCGGGTGGTGCGGTGGACGCGCCGGGGCGCGCGACGGTGGCACGCGACCGGGACGGTGCCGGTGGGCCGGGCGTTCGGGGTCGCCGCCGTGACCGCGGTACTCCTGCTGGTGTTCGGTTCGCTGTTCGCCGGCGCGGACGCGGGTTTCGCCGCACTGCTCGGCCGGGCCGCACCGACCGTCCACGTGTCGAATCCGTTCGGGCGGTTCGTGCTCGGCGTCCTGGTGTGCGGAGGGACCCTGGGGGCCGCGTACCTGCTGCGGCGGACACCCCGCGTCGACGCTCTCGCCCCCGGGCCGGGACGCCCGGTTGCCCGGTGGGAGTGGGCGATTCCGCTGGCACTGCTGGATCTGCTGTTCCTCGGATTCGTCGCGGTGCAGCTGACGGTGCTGTTCGGCGGGAACACGCACGTGCTGACCACGGCGGACCTGACGTACGCCGAGTATGCGCGACAGGGGTTCTGGCAGTTGCTGGCGGTGACCGCACTGACACTGCTGGTGATCGCGGTCGCGGTGAGGAAGGCGTCGCGGGTGGAGCTCGCGGACCGGGTGCTCGTGCGGGTGCTGCTCGGACTGCTGTGCGTGTTGTCGCTCGTCGTCGTCGCGTCGGCGATCCACCGGATGTCGTTGTACGAGAGCCAGTACGGGTATACGCGGCTGCGGGTGACGGTGCTGGTGACCGAACTGTGGCTGGGGTTGGTGTTCGTGCTGCTGATCGCGGCGGGTGTGCGGTTGTCGGGGCGGTGGCTGCCGCGCGCCGTCCTCGCCTCCGCGGTGGGCGGGGTGCTGCTGGTCGCCGCGATCGACCCGGACGCGTACGTGGCCCGGAAGAACGTGGAGCGGTTCGGCGAAACCGGGCGAATCGACGTGAGCTACCTCGGCTCGCTGTCCGTCGACGCCGTCCCCGCCCTCGATCGGCTACCCGAACCGGAACGGTCCTGCGCCCTCTCCCGGCTCGACCGGCAGGTCAGGGGCGAGTGGGAGTGGTACGAGTACAACGCCGCCCGCAGCCGCGCGAAGGAACTGCTGGCCGCGCATCCCGTCGGCTCGTGCGAGCGGTCCGGGTCGTAGCCGGGGTCCCTCGCGGTGTGTGCAGACGGATTTGCCGAAAACA
>JBCEBZ010000253.1:8884-13821 GCA_039206675.1 Rhodococcus sp. (in: high G+C Gram-positive bacteria)
CCGGCGGGTCAGCCGACCGGCTCGGGCACCCGCGTCTGCGCGACCCACCGGCCACGACTGCGGGTGATCTCGATGGGGTGGTCGAAGCATTCGCTGATGTTGCCGGTGGTGAGAACGTCCGCGACGTCGCCCTGCGCGATCACCTGGCCGTCGCGGATGAGGACGGCATGGGTGGTGGTGGTGGGAATTTCCTCGAGGTGGTGGGTGACGAGGATGCTGGCGAGGCTCGGGTACGTCTCGCGCAGTTCGTCGAGTGCGGTGAGGAGTTGTTCGCGCGCCGCGAGATCCAGTCCGGTGGCGGGTTCGTCGAGCAGGAGGAGCTGCGGCTCCGCCATGAGCGCCCGCGCGATCAGGGCGCGGCCGCGCTCACCCTGGGACAGATTGGGCCACCGGGCGTCCGCGTGCTTCTGCATGCCGAGCGAGGCGATCAGTTCGTCGGCGCGGGCGATCTGCTCCGCGGACGGCGACCACCGCGGCACGAACTCGGGTGTGTTGGTGAGTCCGGTGAGCACGACTTCGCGCACCGTCAGCGGCGCGTCGATGCGGTATCGCGGATTCACGTGCCCGATGTGGGCGCGCAACTCGCGCATGTCGACCCGGCCCAGCTGATGGCCGAGGACGCGGACGGTGCCGCGGGTCGGGTGCGCGACCGCGCCGAGCATGCTCAGCATCGTGCTCTTGCCTGCACCGTTGGCGCCGAGCAGCACCCAGTGCTGTCCGCGTTCGATGCGGAGGCTGATGTCGCTGAGCAGATACCGTCCGCTCCGCACGAGGTCGACGTGCTCGATGCTGACGACCGAATCCGGGATGGTCACTGATTTCCGCCTTTCCGCAGAATCGACATGGTCGGGTCGAGGTTGGCGGCGGTGGCGGCGACGGCCGCCTCGGCGTCGCCGGCTTCCAGTGCGCGCACCAGATCGTCGTGGGCGCAGCTGGTGTCGGGCCGTCCCGGTTCGTGGTCGACGAGTTCGGCCAGCGCGTCCACGAGCAGCGGCCGGATCGAATCGAACAGGGCGGACAGGATGGAGTTGCCGGCGATCTCGAGGATCGCGGCGTGGAAGTCGAGGTCGGCCGCGACGAACACGGTGGTCGACGCGGTGGTGCTGTCGTGCCGGGTGGACAGCTGTTCGCGCAGCCGCCGGAGGTCCTCGGGGCGCGCGCGTTCCGCGGCCAGCCGGGCGGCCTCGATCTCGAGGGCGCGCCGCACCTCGTAGACCTCGAGCAGGCGGGCGCGGCGCAGCAGCTTCCCGAGGCCCGCACCGCTGGTGGGGGGCGCGGCGACGAACGTGCCGACACCGTGCCGCACGTCGAGCAGGCCGTCGCGGGCGAGCAGCCGAACGGCCTCGCGGACGGAGGACCGGCCGACACCCAGATCGGTGGCCAGTTCGGCCTCGCTGGGGATGCGGCTGCCGAGCGGCCACTCGCCGTCCCGGATCCGTGTGGTGAGGAGTTCCTCGAGCTGGGGGACCAGCGGTCCGCTGCGGAGGGTGGGACGTCCGGCCATGGGGCGACGCTAGCACAGTCCTCAGACGTCTGAGGACTGGGTCTGGGCCTAGGGTGAGTCCGGAAGGACCACCGCAGCAGAGGAGAGGTGCACCATGGCAGTCGCCACCGCAGACCGTGTCACGCGGGAAGAGTTGCTCGACTTCATCCGGCCCCGACATCGCGTCGTCCTGATCACCCGGAAGCGCTCCGGAGGACTGCAGATCTCCCCGGTCACGGCGGGACTCGACGAGGAGGGTCGGATCGTCGTCTCCACTTACCCGCAGCGGGCCAAGGCCGCGAACGTGCGACACGACCCCGCCGTGAGCGTGTGCGTGCTGTCCGACGAGTTCAACGGCGCCTACGTGCAGGTCGACGGCACGGCCGAGGTGCTGGACCTGCCCGACGCCCTCGAGCCGCTGGTGGAATATTTCCGGGGCATCTCCGGCGAGCACCCCGACTGGGACGAGTACCGCGACGCCATGCGCAAGCAGAACAAGAGCCTGATCCGGATCACCATCGACGAATGGGGACCCATCGCGACCGGTGGCTTCCCGCCGGGCACCGATCGCGGATAGGTCCCCGTCGCCTACTCGACGGCGCCCGCCGAGCGGAGTCGCGCGATGGCCGCCGCGTCGTAGCCCGCCCGCGCGAGGATCGCGTCGGTATCCTGCCCCGGCCGCGGAGCCGGCCGGGGCGCGGGCGCCGGGGTGCGGCTGAAGCGCGGCGCCGGTGCGGGCTGGCGGATGCCGCCCACCTCGACGAACGTCTCCCGCTCCTTGTTGTGGGGATGCTCGTGCGCCTCCCACGGCGAGAGAACGGGCGACACGCACGCGTCGGAATCGGCGAACAGCGCCGCCCATTCGTCCCGCGGCCGGGTCGCGAACACCGCCGCGAGCCGCGCCTTCAGTTCCGGCGCCGCATCGAGGTCGTACTGCAACGGCAATTCCTCGCCCGACAGCCCGAGCACGTCGAGGAGTTCACCGTAGAACTGCGGTTCGACGCACCCGACCGCGACGTGCAGGCCGTCGGCGCACTCGTACGTGTCGTAGAACGCGGCGGCCCCGTCGAGGACGTTCCGCCCGCGGCCTTCCTGCCACAGCCCGGCGGCGTTCATCCCGTGGACGAACGCCGTCAGCAGGGCCGCGCCGTCGACCATGGACGCGTCCACCACCTGACCGCGGCCAGACCGGGTGCGCTCGTGCAGCGCGGCCAGGATTCCCATCGCCAGCATCAGTCCGCCGCCGCCGAAGTCTCCCAACAGGTTCAGCGGCGGGACCGGCCGCTCGCCGGCGCGTCCGATGGGGTCGAGCGCGCCCGCGAGCGCGATGTAGTTGATGTCGTGCCCGGCCCGCGGTGCGAGGGGCCCGTCCTGGCCCCAGCCCGTCATCCGCCCGTAGATCAGGGCGGGGTTGCGCGAGCGGCAGTCGTCGGGGCCGATGCCCAGGCGTTCCGCGACGCCGGGACGGAAGCCCTCGACGAGGATGTCGGCGCCGTCGACGAGTCGCAGCACCGCGTCCAGTCCCTCGGGGGTCCGCAGGTTCACGGCGATCGACCGTCGCCCGCGGTCGAGCACCCCGGACGGCGCCATCAGCCCGGTGCCGCCGTCGCCGGCCCGTTCCACCCGGATCACGTCCGCACCGAGATCGGCGAGGATCATGCACCCGAACGGCGCGGGCGCGAGACTCGCGATCTCGACGACGGTCAGCCCGCTCAGCGGCCCGCCGGTCACGACACCCCCTGCGCGTCGCGGGGCAGTCCGAGCATGCGTTCGCCGATCACGTTGAGCTGCACCTCGGTGGTGCCTCCGTAGATGGTGGTGGCGCGGCCCGCGATCAACTGCTCCATCGCCTTGTCGCTCGGCTCCCCCGGAATGCTCACGGCGCCCGCCGCCCCCAGTTCGGCGACGACGAACTCCGCGATCGACTGTCCGAGCCCCATGCCCAGCAGCTTGCCGACGCTCGACGTGGTGCTCACGTCGGTCCCCGACAGCTGCTTCAGCACGACGCGGGAGCCGATCAGGTCGACGGCCTGGCTCTCGGCGACCAGTTCACCGACGCGGAAGCGGCCCAGCGGGCCGAGGTCCCGGCCGCGCGCGAACTGCAGCAGATCCCTGTCGGTGGCGTAGGCCTCCATCTTCTGGCTCAGCGCCACCCGCTCGCCGGCGAGGGTCGTGCGTGCCACGTTCCAGCCGTCGTTCACGTTCCCGACCACGTTCTCGTCCGGGATGAACACGTCGTCGAGGAAGACCTCGTTGAACAGGGCGGACCCGGTCATCTCGCGCAGCGGCCGGACGGTCACGCCCGGAGTCGACATGTCCAGCACGAAGTACGTGATGCCCTCGTGTTTCGGCCTGGCCGCGTCGGTGCGGGCGATCAGCATCGCCCAGTCGGAGAACTGCGCGACCGTGGTCCAGATCTTCTGCCCGGTCACCTTCCAGCCGCCGTCGACCTTCTCGGCCTTCGTCGTCAGCGACGCGAGGTCGGAACCGGCCCCCGGCTCGCTGAACAGCTGGCACCACACCAGGTCACCCCGCAGCGTGGGCACGGCGAGATCCCGTTTCTGCGCGTCGGTGCCGTGGGCGACGACGGCCTGCACCGCCCAGCCGCCCATCAGCAGCTGCGGCATCGGGATGCCCGCAGCCTTGATCTCCTGGGCGATGACGATCTGCTCGAGCGGAGACGCGCTGCGCCCGTACGGCTTCGGCAGATGCGGCTGCACCCAGCCGCCGTCGCCGAGCGCGATCAGCTGCTCGTCCTCGTCGAGGCCGACCAGTGGTGCGAGTGCGGCCCGCACCTCGGTGCGGATCGTCTCGGCCTCGTCCGGCAGTTCCAGTTCGGACGTGCGGGCGGTGCCGGCCAGCGACTGGTCGGCCACGCGGCCCGCCCGCTCCTCGCGGGTGCCGAGGAGCCCCCGGATCGCCAGTGCGCGGCGGTAGTACAGGTGCGCGTCGTGCTCCCAGGTGAATCCGATGCCGCCGTGCACCTGGATGCAGTCCTGCGCGCACTGCACCGCCGCATCCGGGACGACGACGGCGGCGATGTCCGCGGCGAAATCGGCGGTGTCGTCGCCGTTGTCGAGGGCGGACGCGGCGTCCCACAGCACCGCGCGCGCCTTCTCCAGGGCGATGCCCATGTGCGCGCACTTGTGCTTGACGCCCTGGAACTGGCCGATCGGACGCCCGAACTGCACCCGGGTCTTCGCGTACTCGGACGCGGTGGACACGCACCAGGACATCACGCCGATCGCCTCCGCGCCGAGGACGACGGTGGCGAGGGACCGGACGCGCTGCTCGGTGAGCCCGTCGAGGATCCGGTCGGAACCCACCCGGACGTCGTCGGCCGTGATCCGTGCCGAACCGCGGAGCACGTCGATGCTGTCCTGCACCGTGGCCGTGACGTCTCCGGAATCAACGACCGCCCATTCATCTCCCCCGGCTTGGCCAGCCCCATCAT
>JBCEBZ010000253.1:13831-17940 GCA_039206675.1 Rhodococcus sp. (in: high G+C Gram-positive bacteria)
ATCAACGACCGCCCAGCGGACGCCGTCACCGACGGTGATCGGGAGGAGGACGGTGTCGGCGTGTTCGCCGCCGAGGACGGCGTCCGCGACACCGGTGACGCGGTATCCGCCGTCGTGCGCCGAAGCCTCGAGCGGGCGGCCCAGTGCGACTGCGGCGGTGCGCGATCCGTCGAGGAGTCCGGGAAGCAGCTCGATGCCGACCTTGGAATCCGCGGCCGCCACGAGGGCGGCGGACAACGCGGTCGGGACGAACGGTCCCGGTGCGGCGGTGCGTCCGAGCGCCTCGAGCGCCACCGCCAGCGTGAGGAGACCGGCGCCGTGACCGCCCTTGTCCTCGGGGACGTGCAGCCCCAGCAGGTCCTGGCCGGCGAGCGCAGCCCAGAACGGCGGGAACTTGTCCTCGCTCTTGGACTCGACGGCGGCCCGGACGTGATCCGGGGTGACGGTGCGTTCGGCGAAGGAGCGGACCGAGTCGGCGAGGGCCCGGTGCTCCTCGGTCAGTCCGAGCCCGAGCTCGTACGTGTTCTTGGCCATGTCGGAGCCCTTCAGCCGAGCCGGTCGGCGAGGTCGGCGACGGTCCACGGGCCGTCGCTCTCGATGGTCGTGACGTCGTGCCAGCCGGCGAGTTCGGAGATGGCCCCGCCCTGCACGGCGAACACCTTGCCGGTGATCTTGCAGTTCGCGTCGGCGAGCCGCGCGACGAGCGGGGAGATGTTGGCCGGGCTGAACGCGTCGAATTCGCCCTCCGGAACCTCCTCGGCGAACAGTGCGCCCATACCGGGAGTGGCCAGCGTGAGCCGGGTGCGGGCGATCGGGGCGATCGCGTTGACCCGCACCCCGTAGCGCTCGAGTTCGTCCGCGGCGACCAGGGTGAGTGCGGCGATACCGGCCTTCGCGGCGCCGTAGTTGCCCTGGCCCGCGTTGGGCATGAACGTGCCCGACGCCGATGCGGTGTTGATCACGGACGCGGTGACGGTCTCGCCCGCCTTGGTCCGTGCCTTCCAGTACGCGGCCGCGTGGTGCAGCGTGGCGGCGTGGCCCTTGAGGTGCACGGCGATGACGGCGTCCCACTGGCTTTCGGTCATGCCCGCGATGAAGGCGTCCCGCAGGATGCCCGCGTTGTTGACGAGGACGTCGAGCCGGCCGAACTCGCTCACCGCCCGGTCGACGAGCGCTTCGGCGCCGTCCCAGGACGCGACGTCGTCGGTGTTCGCGACCGCCCGACCGCCGGCGGCGACGATCTCGTCGACGACCTGCTGCGCCGGGCCGGCATCCGCACCGGTGCCGTCGTTGGCGCCGCCGAGGTCGTTGACGACCACGGCCGCGCCCTCGCGTGCGAAGAGCAGTGCGTGCTCCCGGCCGATTCCGCGGCCGGCGCCGGTGACGACGGCTACCCGTCCGTCGAGTGTTCCCATGTGCGTGCTCCTAGGTTTCGGTGTCCGCGATGACGGCGAGGCCGTCCTTGATGACGAGTTCTTCGCCGACGGCGGTCTCGTAGGCGTAGGACGTCGCCCCGCCGGTGGATTCGGCGACCTGCCGGAACTGGGTGGCGACGTCCTGGCCGGGCAGGACGGGTTTCGCGAACCGCACCGCGAGGCGGCGGAGGCGTTCGACCCTGCCGTCGGCGAGTTCGGTGAGCGCCGCCCACGACGTGAACGCCATGGTGCACAGGCCGTGGTTGATGATTCCGGGAAGACCCGACATCCGGGCGATCTCGTCGTCCAGGTGGATCGGCATCGGATCGCCGGAGGCGGGCGAGTACCGGAACGTCTGGTCCTCGTCGATGTGCTGGACGACCGACGCGGCGGGAGCCTGCCCGCGCAGGGTCTCGTCGAACCGGTGTCCGGGAGCCGGTTCCCCGAGGCCTGCTCCCGCGTCGACCTTCCGGAAGAACGCGGTCATCCACTGCTCGTTGACCAGTTCGCCGTCGTCCGTGGCGGTTTCGACGTAGACGACGACGGTGGATCCGTTCGCGCGACCCTCGAAACCGATCGGCTTCGCGCGGACCACGAGGTTGTCGCCGGGCCGGATCGGGCGGTGGAAGTGGAAATCCTGTTCGCCGTGCACGAGTTTCATGAGCAGTTCGACGGGGGCGACGGCCAGTGCGGCCGGGGCCATCGACGTGAACGCGGGGACCACGGCGAACACCGGGGGCGCGACCTCGCCCGCCAGGTGGCGTTCGATCGGATCGTTGGTGGCCGCGGCATATTCGGCGATGCGCTCGGCGGTGACCTCGAACCGTTGCGGATCGGTCCACTCGCCGAGGCCGCTGGTGTCGAATTCGACTGTGGGGGTGGTCATGCGCGGATCAGCCGACCATGTCGGCGAACCCCGCGAGGGACGCCTCCAGATCTGCCTTCGCGTTCTTGGCGACGGCCTTGCCGATGGGGCCGACGATCATCGTGCCCGTGAAACTCGCGTCGATGATCGCCTTGGATCCAGCGCCGTCCGGCTCGACCTTCAGGGTGAATTCGACGGTCACCCCTGCCATGCCGGTGCCGGAGATCTTCACCATCTCGGGCACCTGCACCTCGGTGACGGTCCACTCGATCTTGTTCGCCATGCCCATCACGGAGACCACCTCGGTGAACTTCGATCCGAGTGCCACCTCGGTGGGGATCTCGCTCTTCCAGGACTGGTGGATGGTGAGCCACTCTTCCCAGCGGGACAGGTTGGACAGTGCGTCCCACGCCTTGTCGGGGGAGGCGGGCAGGGACGCTGCGACGGAAACGGAAGCCATGGTGTACTCCTGTGCTCGAGGTGAAAAAACGTGTGGAAGAGAAGGTTCAGAGTGCGCGGTAGGCGGTGACGACGACGGCGCCGCCGAGCCCGATGTTGTGTTGCAGGGCGACCGTGGCGCCGTCGACCTGACGCCGGTCGGCCGTGCCCCGGAGTTGCCAGGTGAGTTCGCTGCACTGGGCGAGTCCGGTGGCGCCGAGCGGGTGCCCCTTGGAGATGAGGCCGCCGGACGGGTTGACCACCCAGCGCCCGCCGTACGTGGTGTCGTCGTTGTCGACGAGTTTGCCGCCCTCGCCCTCGCCGCACAGGCCGAGTGCCTCGTAGGTCAGCAGTTCGTTGGTGGAGAAGCAGTCGTGGAGTTCGATGACGTCGACGTCGTCCGGTCCGATGCCCGCCTGTTCGTACACCCGGGCCGCGGCCGTGCGGGTCATGTCGGCGCCGACCAGGCTGATCGCGCTGCGGTCCTCGAACGTGCTCGGAAGGTCGGTGACCATGGACTGGCCGACGATCTCCACGGCCTGCCCGGCGAGGTCGTGCTCGTCGACGAACTTCTCGCTCACCACGACCACGGCACCGGAGCCGTCCGAGGTGGGGGAGCACTGCAGCTTGGTGAGCGGCCCGTAGATCGGCTTCGAGCCGAGGATCTCGTCGAGCGTGTACTCGTCCTGGAACTGGGCGTACGGGTTGTTCTGTGAATGGCGGTGGTTCTTCACGCCGATCCTGGCGAACTGTTCCGCCGTCGTCCCGAACCGTTCCATGTGTTCCTTGCCCGCGGCGCCGAACATGTACGGGGCGGGCGGCATCGCGAACTCCTGGAGTTCGGCGAGCGCGAGGAGGTGACGCATCATCGGCTGTTCCCGGTCGTCGTACGTGGACCCGAGCGAACCGGCCTGCATCTTCTCGAAGCCCAGCGCGAGCGCGCAGTCGACCTGGCCGCTGCGGACCGCCTGGGTGGCGAGGAACAGAGCGGTCGACCCGGTCGAACAGTTGTTGTTGACGTTGACGATGGGAATGCCGGTGAGGCCGAGTTCGTAGACGGCCCGCTGCCCGGACGTGGACTCGCCGTACACGTATCCGACGTACGCCTGCTCCACGAGCCGGTACTCGACGCCCGCGTCCTCGAGCGCCCGCCCACCGGCCTCCCGCGCCATGTCGGGGTAGTCCCACTCGCGTGCACCCGGTTTCTCGAACTTCGTCATCCCGACGCCGACGACGAACACCCTGTTACCCATTGCGGCTCCCTGAGTCCGGAAAAAATGTGTGTGTGACACCCTGTCTCACCAAAGTATGTGAGACATCCTGTCCAGTCAACAGCCGGATGGGTAACGTATGGGCGATGCCGGACAAAGTGGAAACCGCCGCGTCGCCCC
>JBCEBZ010000254.1:0-17932 GCA_039206675.1 Rhodococcus sp. (in: high G+C Gram-positive bacteria)
CTAGACCGCTTTCCTGTACCGACCGCTGTGCGCTTCCTGCGATGTTCCTGTGTGCGTGGCGGCGAACGCCCCTAGGGAAGGTGCAGCGTCCTCCCATGGTCTTCCCAGGAATGGTCCATAACGTCGTCGGCAGTCGCCTCGAAGGCAAACCCGAGATGAAGGAGCACTCATGACGAGAAGCGAAATCCACCCCACGGCCGTCATCGAACACGACGTTCCCGCCCCGCACGCCGCGACCGACGCCCGGGCACCGCAGCCCGACCTGGGCGGGGCGCCCCATGCGGCGGACCTTCTGCGCGACGGACTCGACGGGCTCCTGCGCGACCTCCGTCCCACGAACCCGACCGACGGCAATTCTGCACAGCACGCTGAGCCTCAGCAGAATTCGCGCCCTGCCGGCGAAGCCCGCGACCACGACAGCCGCGGTGTCGACAGCACAGCCCACGACAACCACGCACCCTCCGGCAGCCAAGTCCACCAGGACGACCGCACCGACTCTTCACGCGACAACAGCGACCACCGCGACAGCGGCACCCATCAGGACGACACCGCCCACCGGATCGACTCCGCCGCCGCCCGCGACGGAGGCACCGACGCACACAGCGCATCGAACTCGGGCGCGTCCGCCGGAGCGGGTTCAGGCCACCAGAATGCGCAGGCCGGCGCGTCGGCTTCGTTCGGGACCACGGCTCGCGGCGAGTCGTTGAACGCGGGAGGTGCTTCCGCGACTCAGCCCTCGTTCAACCAGGGCAGCCCGGTTGCGACGCAGCCGACGACGCTGACCCAGACGGCATCGGTGTCCTCGCCGACCGCCTCGGCGATGCAGCCCGCCGCAGCCACTCCGGCCGCGAGTGCAGCGCCCGCAACGGCGGCGCCCGCGGCCCAGCCGATCACGACGACTCCGGTGTCTACCCACTCCGATGCGGCGGCGACGTCGCAGCCTCTCGCCACGACGATCCGGCAGACGAGCACAGCCGAACCGACCTCGACGTCGGAAACCTCGACGACGCAGCAGAATACGAGGAGCGCCGAGGCAGCAACGGGTACGGCAACGACGTCCGGCAACGAGGCGACGCACGCCTCGCAGACCACGTCCGCTGCGGCCGACGCCACGTCTGCCGTCGCCACGCAGAACGCGACAGCACCCTCCCCGGATCTCGGCGGAACCCAGACAACCACCACATCGACCGGGACAACCGACAACAGCACCACCGACGACCACACGGCGACGCAGACGGCGGCGACCACCACGGCGACGGCGCCGACCGCCGACCTGGGCCAGTCGCAGTCAACCACCACTGCTGCCACCACGACCGCGACGAGTGACCTCACATCGACGGACCACAGTTCCTCGGTCAGCACCCTCACGGACCCGGGTCTCGGCCACGACACCGCAACCACCGACACCGCTGCCACGACCGACACGGCCACCTCGTACGAGACAACCACGTCGTACGACTCGAACACCACGTACGACTCGAGCACCACGCTCGACACCGGCACGGAGCTGGATTCGACAAGCGCGACCAGCGCGACGAGCCTCTCGTCAGGGTTGACGGCCGACTCCGGCACCGCTCTCGACACCCACGATCAGAGCCTGACTGCGACGACGACCGTCGACCAGCACGTGTTCTGACCCCGACGTGGCGGGCCCGCCATCCCACCCCCCTGCAGTGGGCCCGCCACTCCCTTTCTCGAATGCCCGTCACCGACTCTTGCGGAGATCATGAACGCCACCCTCGAATCCCCAGCCGCAGGCGCCTCTGTGCGTCCGAATCTTCCCGCCGAGACCACCGCGTCGATGGCGGCCCTGTTGTCGCAGTTGGCGGCGCTGACGCGGACGGCGGGTCGCGGCGATCTCCTGACCCGGCTGTCGCACACCGAGTCTCGTCTCGCCGATCCGCGGACGCGGGTGGTGGTGCTCGGACTGACCGACAAGGGTGTCAGTTCCGTGGCCGGTGCGCTCGTCGACGCGGACGTGTCGGCGGCGGCACGGTCGCGGCACGAGCCGGTGGTCGTCGAGTACGGACCTGTCGCGCCGGATCCGGATTCGACGGTCACCCTGCCCCACGACCTTCTCGCGGAGGGTCTGGTGCTGGTCGATGCGCCCGGTTTCTCCGGTCACGCTCCGGCCCGCGCGGCTGACACGCTGGCACTGGTCCCCACGGCGGATGCGGTGCTGTTCGTCTCCGATGCGAGTCAGGAATACACCGAACCCGAGGTCGCCCTGCTCACGCAGGTGCACAAGCTGTGCCCGATGGTGATCTGCGTCGTCAACAAGATCGATTTCTATCCGCGGTGGGCCGACATCCAGAAGGCCAACCGCACCCACTTGCAGAATGCGGACCTTGCGCTGCCACTGCTGCCGGTGTCCGCGATGATGCACGTGGACGCGCTCGAGTCGGGCGACGACGCACTCGACGTCGAATCCGGTATTCCACAGCTGGTCGATTATCTTCGCACCCAGGTGGTCGCGAAAGCGGATGTCGTGCTCCGCAATTCGGTGATCGCCGATGTCCGCACCGTCACCGACCACCTGTCGCTGTCGCTGAGCGCCGAACTGGACACGCTGCGTGATCCGCAGCGCGGGGCCGCACTCGTCGAGCAGATGACCCGGGCCCGCGCGGCGGCGGATCAGCTCCGCCAGCGATCCGCGAACTGGCAGTACACGCTGGCCGACGGCGCGATCGAGTTGATGACGGACATCGAGCACGACCTGCGTCATCGTCTGCGCACCGTCATCCGCGCGGCGGAGGAGGACATCGGCAAGTCCGACCCGGCGCCGCGGTGGGAGGAGTTCGGCTCCTGGCTCGACGGCGAGATCGCGACGTGCGTGCGGGAGAACTTCGTGATGGCCCACACCCGTTCGCAGGCCCTCGCGCTGTCGGTCGCGCAACGCTTCGCCGAGGACGGCAAGGTCCCGGTTCCCGCGCTGCGCATCGACAACGTGGATCACGTGCTCGAACCCGTGAACACTCTCGAATCCCTGGAGAGTGCACAGGGTTTCACACAGCGCGTCCTGTCCAGCATGCGCGGCTCGTACGGCGGCGTGCTGATGGTCGGTCTCGTCACGAGCCTGGCCGGCCTCGCGCTGGTGAATCCCTTCTCGATCGGTGCGGGAGTGCTGCTCGGCGCCAACACGTACCGCGAGGACCGCAAGGCGCGCACCGCCCGCAGGCAGGCGGAGGCGAAGGTGGCGGTGTCGCGGCTGATGGACGACGTGATCTTCCAGGTGGGGAAGGAATCGAAGCAGCGACTGCGGGAGGTGCAACGCGTCCTGCGCGACCACTTCACCGACCTGGCGAACGAGATGCACCGTTCCGTCGACGATTCGCTGCGCGCGGCGACGGACGCGTCGAAGATGCACGACGATCACCGTGCGGCGCGGTCGGCGCAGATCCGCACGGGACTCGACAACTTGCGGCAGATCCGGATGCAGGCCGCCGGATTCGCGGGACAGGGTGCGGCATGACCGTCACCCGCCTGGGCTCCCAGACCCGCCAGCTGATCGACGCCGCCCGGCACGAACTGCGCAGCGACCCCGCCACCGTCGAAGAACTCCGGCACTGCGGCGCCCGCCTCGAGGAACCCCTCCGGGTCGCGCTCAGCGGCACGCTGAAGGCCGGTAAGTCGACGCTGCTCAACGCCCTCGTCGGCGAGGAGATCGCGCCCACCGACGCCACCGAGTGCACCCGGGTGGTCACCTGGTTCGAGCAGTCCGCCACGCCGCGAATCGATCTCACCCACGACTCCGGACGCCGGACGCGACTGCCGGTGCACCGGGACGAGGGCAGACTCTCGCTGGACCTGGGCACCGTGACCGCGGACCGGGTGGAACGGCTGCAGGTGGGGTGGCCGTCGTCGTTGCTCGGCGAGTTCACGCTCGTCGACACGCCCGGAACTTCGTCGAACTCGCGGGACGTGTCGGCGCGGACCCGGGCGCTGCTGCTCCCCGAGGACGGGCCGTGCGACGTCGACGCCGTCGTCTACCTGACGCGAGGCACCGACGGTGCGGACGTGCGGTTGCTCGACCAGTTGCAGACCCGGGTCGGCACGGCCGCCGGCCCGCTCGGCATCGTCGGGGTGCTGTCGCGGGCCGACGAGGTGAAGGGCGGTCGCGAACGCACCCTCGACGCGGCCCGGGCCGCCGCGGACGATGCGGGTCGCCGGGTGCAGCGGAGCCTGCTGCCCGTGTCGGGACTTCTCGCGCTGCGCGGTCGCACCCTGCGTCAGACCGAATTCGACGACCTGGCGGTGCTCGCCACCGTTCCGGACAGCGTGCTCGAGTCCGCCCTGCGCTCGATCACCCGGTTCACGGCGGAGGACACCGACCTCGTGCTGTCACCTGGGCAGCGACGCGACCTCCTCGAGAGTTTCGGCCTGTTCGGTATCCGGTTCGCGGTCATGCTGATCCGCGGAGGCGCGACCGACGCACCGGCGCTGGCCCGCGAGCTGACGGCGCACAGCGGCCTCGAGGACCTGCGCCGCACGCTGCACCTGCAGTTCGGTCAACGCAGCACGGAGCTGAAGGCGCACTCGGCGCTCCGGACGCTGAAGGCCGTGCTGGCCCGGACCCCGTCGTCGGCGAGCCGCAGCCTGAGCCGGGCGGCGGACCGCCTGCTCGCCGACACCCACGTGTTCCGGGAGTTGCGGGTGCTGTCGGGTCTGCGCTCGAGCGGTCTGCAGCTACGGGACTCGGACGTCGTCCTGCTCGAGCGGGTGCTCGGCGGTGAGGGCATGTCGCCGCACACCCGCCTCGGCATGCCCGCCGACGCCGCCCCGGAGCAGATCTCCCGCGTCGCGCTGACGGCCCTGCGGTTCTGGCGGTCCCAGGCGGGACGCCCGACCATCGACACCGCGACGGTTCAGGCGTGCGCGTGTGCGGCGCGTTCCTGCGAGGCCCTGCTCGCGCGATGACGGGACGCGGTCGCCGCTGCTAGCCCTCGGGCTGCCACAGTGCGAGTCTCGGAATGTCCGGCGGCTCGAATCCCAGTACCTGCCCGTAGAAGGAGAGTTCGGCGTTACGCGAGCTGATCAGCGTGGCGAGCTTCCGGAAGCCGTGCGACTCCCCCTCGTACGCGAGGTACGCGTGCGGGATGCCCTTCTCCACGAGCGCATCCCGGAACCGTTCCGCCTGCGACGGCGGCACGATCGGATCGTCGAGCCCCTGCAGCAGCAGAACCGGGCAGTTCAGCCCGGCGACGTTGTTCAGCGGTGCCCGCTCGGCGTAGAGGTCGGCGGCCTCCGGCAGCGGTCCGATCAGACCGTCGATGTACCGGGACTCGAAGTCGTGGGTCTCCTTCACGAACCCGTCGAGCTCGGCCACCCCGAAGTAGGAGGCGCCGCAGGCGAACACGTCCGAAGTCGTCAGCGCCGCGAGCACGGTCCATCCGCCGGCGGATCCGCCTTCGATCGCCAGCCGGCGGGGGTCCGCCATCCCGGCCTCGGCCAGACCGGTCACCGCGGTCACCACGTCTTCGACGTCGACGACACCCCACTGCCCGCGCAAGCGGTTGCGGTATTCGCGCCCGTACCCGGTGGAGCCGCCGTAGTTCACGTCGACGACGCCGATGCCGCGGCTGGTGAAGAACGCGAACACGGGATTCAGCAGCGGCGCGACCCGCGACGTCGGCCCGCCGTGCACGAACGCCACGTACGGCGGCAATTCGCCGTCCTCCCCCCGGTACCGCGGGTGCCGCGGCGGGTAGGCGATCGCGTGGACTTCGCGTTCGGCGCCCTGGAACGTCAGCTGCCGGGCCTCGGGGAGATACGCCGCCTCGGGCAGTTCGGTGACGGACAGCCGGACGGTGCGGAGTTCGCCGGTGTCGAGGTCGAGTTCGCGCAGGCCAGCCGGCGTCTGCGCGCCGCCGGTGAGCAGCAGGATCCGGTTGCCGTTGCGATCCCCGAGTCCGATGCTGGTGAGCCCGTCGAGGGGAATGTCCACCAGCGAACCAGTGCCCGGATCGAGCACGGCGAGGGTGTCGGTGCCGAACGTGCGCACGGTCAGCAGGGTGCCGTCGTCGCGGCGGGTGTGCCAGCGGCCGCCGAGCATCCACAGCGCGCCGCCGAAATCGGCGTCCATCGGGCACAACGCCACCGGCTCGGAATCGTCGACGCCCACCCGGTACAGATTCCACCAGCCGCTGCGGTCGCTGATCGTGTACAGCTCGGTGGGTCCGACCCATTCGGGTTGCAGCACCGATTCCTCGGTACCACCGAGCAGGGTCCGCACCGTCCCGTTGACGCGGCCACCCTCGATCGGCGCGACCCTGAGCTCGGTGCCGTCCCATGGCATCTGGGGGTGGTCCCACGCGATCCAGGCGAGGTGCCTGCGATCCGGAGACAGCCGCGGGTTGGCCAGGAAGTCCGAGCCGGCGACCACGGACCGCACCCGATGCGGATCGTCCGCCGCCGACCCGTCCAGCGGGACGACACAGATGTCGCGGGAGACGCCGCCCTCGGTGTCGTGCGTCTCGCGGACCGCCCACACCTCGCCGTCGATTACCGACAGGTCGCCGTAGCGCAGCGAGCACGGCTGCGGCGGCTCCGGGGTCAGCGGCACCGGTGTCCCGCCTTCCAGCAGGTACAGGCGCTGGTCGCTGAACTCGGCGAACACCAGGCGGCCGGCGTCGGTGACGGTCCAGGCGCCGCCGCCGTACTCGTGGACGCGGGTGCGGGCGTTCCACGGCGTGGGCAGGACGTCTTCCGGTTCGTCGTCCAGACCGAGGCGCCGCACCGCGACCCGCCCGCCCTCACTGGGTCGCAGTTCCGCCCACCACACGTCGTCGCCCACGTAGCGCCCGCCTTCGACGGGGTGACCGCTGGAGGCGAGATCCGCCGCCGCGATCGGAGAGGGCCAGGAACCGTAGGGCGCAGAGGTCATCCGCCGAGGATATTCCGCCGACTCCTACTCCGCTGGCAGCCACGCGCCGTGAAGGCCCGCCGGAACCCGAATCGGCAGTCGCACCTTCCCGATCGGGCCCGACCCGGGGTCGTCGGCGGGCAGCACGAAGAACCAGGACGTCAGGTCGCGCCGGTCGGTGCCGATCATCCCCCAATACTCGTGCTCGGCGCCCGGCATGAAGATCGGTTCGCCCACCGACACACGGCCCGGGTCCCAGTGCGTCTCGGTGCCGCGGGCGGTGTCGAAGAACCACAGCGAATCCTGCCGTCCCTGGCTGCGGTCGAGTTTGCCGACCGTCGCCACGGTGCGGTGCCCCCGGGTCAGTTCCCGGTCGTCGACCCGCGGGAACTCGACGTCGCGGTCGCACACCACCTCTCGCGTCATCCGGCCGCCGACGGGGTCGATGACGGCGCGGACCAGCGAGCCGAGCGACGGCGCCGGGGCCTTCGCGAACCCACCGGGATACGTCCACTCCACGTAGTCGACGCTCACACGCCCGTCGGGCAGGTCGAACGCGTTCGCGAAGTGCCACACCCAGTACGCGTCGTGTGTCGACCACCGGACGGGACCGCCGTCGCGGGGCACCAGCGCGATCCGCGTGCCGTTCTCGGGCCGCCAGTCCAGCACGGACCCTCCGGTCAGCACGGCGGCGATGTCGAAGACCAGCGGGCACAGCATCAGCACGACGTAGCGCTCGGTGAGGGCCATGTCGTGGATCATCAGCGGCGTGTCCGCACCCTCGACGGCCGTCGGGGTCCGCGCCACCGAGCCGTCGGGGTTCACCACCGACCACGTCAAATACGGGGCCTCCAACATGTAGTTGAACAGGACCAGCTGCCCGGTGACCGGGTCGAGTTTGGGGTGCGCGGTGCTCCCCACACCCATGGCGCCGTCGCAATTCTCCCGCCCCAGCGTGCTCAGGTCGGCGGGCTCGAGGCGGAACGGCAGCGTGGTCTCGGCCATCGCGAGCAGTCGTCCGCCGTGCCGGACGATGTTGATGTCGGGTAGTTCGCGGGACGTGCCCGCGAGTTCGGGCCCCACCTCGTCCTCGGTCGGCGTGTAGAGGTCGGTGACACCCGCCCAGATGACGTGTCCGGCCTTCTCTTCCGCCTTCACCATCGGGGTGCGCACGAACCGGTTGGTGTACCGGGCGGCGCCGTCCGACAGTTCGATGCGATGGACCATTCCGTCGCCGTCGAGCGGATACACGTACGTGCCGATCGGGTCGAACCGCGGATTGGGACCGTTGCGCAGATAGGCGCCGTGCAGATCGGCCGGCAGTTCGCCGATCACCTCGAGATCCCGGACGTCGACCTCCTCCCGCTGCGGCTCGAACACCCCGACGAGATGGCTGTGGTGCGCGATGTCGACGGGTCCGGGACGGCGGGTTACCGGTGCTGACATGTGCGTCTTTCCCTCCGGGCGCGGTGAACACGACCCCCTCTCGAGGGTACGACGGGCGTGTGCGCGGGCGGCGTGTTTCGACGACACGACGGCGGTCCGATACCCACCAGTAGAAATCGGGTTGCCCGGGAGTGGGAGAATGACCGTCGTGAGCAACCCAGACCACGGCCACCACCGCATGCCGCATCGCAAGCTGGAGCAGTCCACCAAGCTTCAGAACGTGCTCTACGAGATTCGTGGACCGGTACATGCCCACGCCGCCCGGCTGGAGGCGGAAGGACACCGGATCCTCAAGCTCAACATCGGCAACCCCGCGCCGTTCGGTTTCGACGCGCCCGACGTGATCATGCGCGACATGATCGCCGCGCTCCCGTACGCGCAGGGGTACTCCGAGTCCAAGGGCATCCTGTCGGCGCGCCGCGCGATCGTCACCCGCTACGAACTGGTCGCCGGGTTCCCCGAACTCGACGTCGACGACATCTACCTGGGCAACGGCGTGTCCGAGCTCATCACGATGACGATGCAGGCGCTCCTCGACAACGGCGACGAGGTGCTGATCCCGGCGCCGGACTACCCGTTGTGGACGGCGATGACGAGCCTCGCCGGCGGCACCCCGGTGCACTACCTGTGCGACGAGGGCAACGACTGGAACCCCGACATCGCGGACATCGAGTCCAAGATCACCGACAAGACCAAGGCGCTCCTCGTCATCAACCCGAACAATCCGACGGGTGCGGTGTACTCGATGGAGGTGCTGCAGCAGCTCGTCGACCTGGCGCGCAAGCATCAACTGCTGCTCCTCGCGGACGAGATCTACGACAAGATCCTCTACGACGACGCCAAGCACATCTCGCTCGCGACGCTGGCCCCGGATCTGCTGTGCCTGACGTTCAACGGCCTGTCGAAGGCGTACCGCGTCGCGGGTTACCGGTCCGGCTGGGTGGCCATCACCGGCCCCAAGGAGCACGCCGCGGGTTTCCTCGAGGGACTCGACCTGCTGGCGTCGACGCGTCTGTGCCCGAACGTGCCCGGTCAGCACGCCATCCAGGTGGCGCTCGGCGGACACCAGAGCATCGAAGACCTGATCCTGCCGGGTGGCCGGCTGCTCGAGCAGCGTGACGTCGCGTGGGAACGCCTGAACATGATCCCGGGCGTCTCGTGTGTGAAGCCGAAGGGCGCGCTGTACGCGTTTCCCCGTCTCGACCCCAACGTCTACGAGATCTACGACGACGAGAAGCTGGTCCAGGACCTGCTGCTGCAGGAGAAGATCCTGATGGTGCAGGGCACCGGCTTCAACTGGCCGGACCACGACCACCTCCGGATCGTGACGCTGCCGTGGGCGCGGGATCTCGCTGTCGCCATCGAGCGGTTCGGTAATTTCCTCACCAGCTACAAGCAGTAGGATCGAGACACAGCAAGCGACACGCGCGTCGCTTGCGTGTCTCCTGGGGGAAAAGAATGGTCACCGGCACCCGCGCGCGTTTCGGACAATTCGTCCATCGGCGACGGCGTTTGCTGAACCTCACACAGGACCAGGTCACGGCGGCCGGTGGCCCGTCCGACGCAGCTCAGACGCGCGCCGAGAACGGGACCGGCCCGGATCCGAGCATCGAGACCCTCCGCAAACTGGACGTCGCGCTGCGGTGGGCGCCGGGGAGCGCGGCCCGCACCCTCGACGGTGGTCACCCGACTCCCCTCGAGGCGCTCGAGGGGGACGAGCGGGCGCCGGCTTCGCGTCCGCTGACGCTCGGACCGTCGGAGATTCCGCTGGATCTGGACACGATCATCGAGATCCTGGGGCCGCACACCCAGCTCACGAGGCTGAGCGCGGCGCACCCCGAGGTTCCGGGGCTGGTCGAGGCGGCCGGCGAACTGAGCCGTGTGGTCTCGAAGATCACCGGCGCCTACGTGACGCGGTTGCTGGAAGTCAACGGAGGCCCCGCCGGACCGCGCCAGCCGCTGGTGGAGTTCGCGTTCGGTCACCTGCTGGAGGAACCGTCGACGGTCACCGACCCCCGCGAACTCGAGGAGGCCCGGTACCGCCGTTTCCTCTACGGCCGGGGGGAGGATCTCGACGCGGCCACCCGGGAGCGTTTCTGGCGTCGATGGGAGGACGCGGTGAAACTCGTCGCCACCGACGATCCTGAGCGCAGCGGAGACGCGGAGGTGACCGCATGAACGGGGTGCCGTTGTCGGTACGGGTCAACCGCCTGTTCTCCCTCGCCCACGAACTCGACAGTCCCGAACCGGGCGAGGACGCCGTCGCCGCGGGGGTGTCGCGGATCCTCGGCCGCCCCGTCGCGCCGTCCGAGATCGAGTCGCTGCGCACGAACGATCACGAGCCTCCCGAGCCCGACGTGCTGCGTGCGGTCGCGCAGCATTTCCACGCCCCCGAGCAGTACCTCGCGGCCGACGGCTACCACGACTACGACACCCTGGTCCGGTTCAAGATCGCGGTCCGCGAGGCCGGGGTGCGGCACCTGTCGATGCGGTCGCTCGACGCGGACGCGGAGCCGACCACCGCCGAGATGGAATCTCTGATCCCGCTTCTGGAGAATCTGCGGCGGAGCCACGGCCCGCTGCCGTTCGCGCCGCCGGACCCCCGTCAGACCTGAGCGGGGACGCGCGTCGACGGATCCTCCGGCCCGCCGAACTGCGGGAGGCGCCGCGCCCACAGAGCCGCCGCCACGCGCTCGCCGTCCTTCCAGTGGTCGGCCAGCCGTGCCAGTTCCCACGGTTCGCCGCCGACGTCGGTCGCGAACCGGTGCGTCGTCCCGCCCGTGCCGTGCGCCCGGTGACCGGCGTTGCGCGCCAGGCACGCGAGGTGCAGTCGCGCCGCGGTGACCACCGGCGGCGCGTGGCCGGTGTGGTCGCCGAGTTCGAACACGACGTGCCGATCGAGGATCATGATCGCGTCGCGGATCTCGACGCTCATCCGGTCCAGGCGGCCGCGGACGGACAGCGCCCGGCGGTCGGCGGGACGCAGTTCCAGGACCACTTCGGGGACCGCGCCGGTCAGGGTCCGCCACATCGGCTGCAGGCGGCGAGTGACCCGCCGTGAACGCCACCGGTGACCGAGCACCCGGATCACCGGTCCCGCCGAGATGATCGCGCCCGCCGACACGACGAGGACACGGATGAACGCCCCCGAGTCGCTGTGCGATTCGGTCAGTGCGTTGTCTTCGCTGACGGCGTTGACCACCCCGGTCGCCATGACGACACCCATGTCGAACACCTCGAACAGCGACAGCGCGATGACGGCGAGAAACACCCGGCGCTCGTGTCCCGGGGTCGCGCCGCGCACGGCCTTCAGTGAGATCCACAAGTTGAGCACCGCGACGGCGAGGATCGGAACGGCGTACGTGATGCAGTAGGCCGCGAAGAGCCAGCCGCCCTCGTCCGCGATGGCGACGCCCCTCGACCGCGCCGGGGTACTGAGGGCGATGAGGATCGCCCCCGCGACGAGGCACACCGACAGCGAGACGACGTGGATGCGGGGCAGACGCGCCGGGCCGAGCGCCCACGCGGAGAAGAGGCTGATCAGCGACGCCGCGGTGAGGATGATGCAGACGTTGCTGAGGGTGTTCGCGAATCCGTGCCCGAACCAGAGGTCGAGCCAGTGCTGCGCCAGCGACCGCTGGAGGACCAGCGAGAGCGAGGCGAAGACGAGGGCGGCATTCATCCGGCGTTCGGCGACGGTCGACCGGACCAGTGCCACGCGCAGGACGGTCGTCCCCCAGACGACGGCGAGCAGCGGCCAGCTCACGTAGGTGGGCGGTTCGTACACGGCGTCAGAACGTTCCGAGCATCCGCGACACCCGGGCGTCTCCGCCGGTGTCGCCGCCCGTCGTCGCGCGACGACCCGCCATGATCAGGGTGGCGAGCAGTTCCGCCTCGTATTCCTGGTCGTTCGAATAGTTGGATCGGCCGAGCATTTTGACCACGTCTGCCGTGTCGACCGACGGCGCGGCCGCCGACAGCACGGTCGAGTCGACGGAGGTGTCCCCGACGGCGTCGCGGTCGTGGCCGAGTTCCATGTGCGCGAGTTCGTGACAGATGATGTGGGTGGCGTGCACGTCCGACATCCCCGTGGCGTACAGGATCACGTCGTCCTCGGCCCGTGCGAGCCAGAGTCCGGAATGTCCGCCCTGGACCAGCGCGTGCGATACGGGGACCAGGTGGATCGGGCGACCCCGGCGGGCCGCGACACCGCCGATCAGCTGATCCCTGTTCCAGGGCACGGGAATACCCATCTCCGCCACGATCCGGCGAAGATGGTTGCTGGGTCGCGACGGCCGCGAGATTCGCACTGGAGCACCTCCGAACGGCCACAATCCTAGGCTGTCGGCGTTCGAGGTCACGACCTGTGGGCGATTTCACCTACCCGGTTGACGAATACCCCTCATGTGTCGGTAGATTGGCAACCGGCACCTCGAGTGCCGCGAGCACCTGTCGCCCCTCCCCCCCTGTGGGCGCCAGGTTGGTGGCGGGGTCAACCCCCCCTGTACCCCGCCACCCAGCTCGGCACTTCTCTCCACGCAGCGGCTCGTCGCCCGCGGAACACACCCCTCGTTCGGAGTTCCGGACCACCTTTGCGTGAAGCTCGGCGTTCGCTGCAGATTAGCTGCTGCGTGCCATGTTCGATATCTAATCACACCGGCGACATATAAGCGACACGAGAGCAATACGCACCGGACGGCGCAGCAACACCGGCACCACAAGGCACTTCCGTCACAGCGTTGGCGGTCCGCTTCCGGCTACCCTGTCGTGCGTGCGGAGACAATCCTTCCAGCGGCCGGGGCGACGCGGACGATGAGCGAATTCCACGGACACGGCCACGGCCACGGCCACAGCGACGGACCGGCCCCGATGGGACCCGTCGCCGCCAAGGTGGTGGTCGGGCTCCTCGTCGCCATCGGTGTCGCGGTGCTCATCGGCGCCGTCGCGTTGTGGCCCGGCAAGCCGAGCGTCGACGTCGAACAGCCGTTCCAGAGCGCCCAGGGCGGTGCGGTCGTCACGGAGTCGGGCACGGTCACGATGCAGAACATCGGCGACTGCGGAAGTCCGTCGGCCGGACGCGTCTTCACCGGCACACCTCTGCCCCCGCCCGCCGGCGCCTACGAGTGCCAGCGCAGCATCGTCGACATCGAGTCCGGTCCCAATACCGGCACCCAGACGCTGCTCGAGATCATTCCCGGACCCGGCCAGCCCGACCTCCGGGTGGGTGAGGACATCCGGCTGTCCCGCCAGACGGATGTGAACGGCACGACGGAGTACTCGTTCGAGGACTACGCCCGCGGTCTGCCCGTCACCTTCATCGCACTCGCGTTCGCCGTCGTCGTCATCGCGGTCGCGCGGTGGCGCGGGTTCCGGGCGCTCGTCGGCATCGTCGTCTCGTTCGGCGTGCTCGTCCTGTTCACGCTCCCGGCCCTGCTCGACGGACAACCGGCGATCCCGGTGGCGCTCGTGTCCGGCGCCGTCATCCTGTATGCCGTGCTGTATCTCGCGCACGGCGTGTCCCTGCGCACCAGTTCGGCGTTGCTGGGCACCCTCGCGTCGATGGCCCTGGCGGCGGTCCTCTCCTACGCCACCATCGAGATGACGCGCCTGACCGGGCTGTCCGAGGAGCAGAACACCAACGTCCAGACGTACATCCAGCACGTCAGCATCACCGGCCTGCTGCTGGCCGGCTTCATCATCGGCTCGCTGGGTGTGCTCAACGACGTCACCATCACGCAGGCGGCGTCGGCGTTCGAACTGGCCTCGCTCGACCCGGACGCGTCGAGGCGCCAGATCTTCGGTTCGGCGATGCGCGTCGGCCGCGATCACATCGCCAGCACCGTGTACACCCTCGTCCTGGCGTACGCAGGCGGCGCGCTGCCACTGCTGTTGCTGTTCAGTGTGGCGGGCCGGTCGATCCAGGACGTGCTGCTCAGCGACGCCGTGGCCATCGAGATCGTGCGTTCGGCGGTCGGCGGCATCGCCCTGGCGCTGTCGGTTCCGCTGACCACTGCGATCGCGGTGATGCTGGCACGCCCGATCGGCGCGGGGCCCAGCGGCACAGGGCCCGCGGTCAGGCCGTCACGGGGTGGTCGGCATTCCAAGTAGCGGGAAGACCGCTAGCTGAAGAGTCCGACCTCCCGCAGGACGATGAAGATGATCGCGATGACCATCAGCGCGTAGACGGTCAGCATCGTCACCTTGGCCGCATGTTCGCTGGTGGGCGGGAACATCTTCAGGATCGGCTTCGTGTACGCGACGAGCCGACGTGTCTCTGCCGGCGCGGCCGCCGAAGACGGGGAAACGTTGGGAGTGCTGTGGAACTCCGCGGGATTTGCAGTCACTGCACACATCCTCTCTACGCCGGAACCATTCCCATGGTAGGCCCGGATAGCGGCCGCGACTACGTTCCGGGGAGCTTGGGTAGTTCGGGCAGTTGGAACGGCGGCAACTGGATCTGCGGCAGACCGGGAAACACCGGGATGGGCGGGGGCGGAGGCGGCGGCGCGGGCTCCGCCTCGGGGATCCGGATCTGCGACGCCGTCTGCACGGGCGCCTCGACGATCTCGGACGTCGGAGGCGGTGGGGGCGTCGTCGGTGACGGTGTGGCCATCTCGGTGACGACTGGCGGTTCGGTGGTGAGTTGCGTGGTCACCGGCTGCGACGACCCCTCGGTGCGCGACAGCAGGTTCTTGCCGTACCCGAGACCGAGACCGATCACCGCCACCACGGCGAGCGCGGTACCCGCCAGCGCGGCGCCCCGGATCTGGGGTTTGGCCACCTGCTGACTCGGCGGCGGCGCCGCGGCGCTCAGCCAGGACGGAGTACTCGACGGCGCACCGCTGCGCGCGACGGCCGCGGTCGGCGCGTGACGGGAGATGGTCGCCTCGACTGTGGGCCCGGGGGTGTACTGCGGCGGCGGCAGGACTCGGGCGACCTCGACGGGTGGCGGCACCACCTGCTGGGCGAGCAAGGCAGCACCTTGTGCCGCAACGAGTTCGGGATGATCGGGAACGATGACCGGCAATCCGAGCCACGACTCCAGCACCGTGCGCACGAGGGGAATGCGTGCACCCCCGCCGGTGAGCACCACGGCATCGGGGTTCCGTCCCGACCGCGTGATCACGTCGCGGGCGAGGCGCGCCGAAGATTCGACGGTGACACCGATGAGCGAGTCGAAGACGTCACGCGACAACAGCAGCAGACCACCCTCGCCGGGCACGGCGACGGCACCGCCGGTGGAGAGCCGCTCCTTCGCCTCACGGCAGCGGAGGTCGAGCGCCAGGCTCGCGGCCGCGTCGATGGGAGCCTCGATGCGGTTGTTCTCCAACTGGTTGGCACGAACCATCCGGTCGAAGACGTCGCCGCTCACGGTGTCGGTGCGAACCGTCTCGACCACCTCACCCGTCGCCCGGTCGACGACGCTCACGGTGAGCCCGGAGCTGCCCAGGTCGTAGAACACGAGCGTCGCGTGGTTGCCCAGGGCTCCCGAGACGTCGAGGAATTTCAGGGCTGCCGAGGCCTCGGTGACGAGCTGGTAGTTGGCGAGTTGCTGCCGGGCCATCGCCGCCTGGACGGCGCCGGCCTGCGCTTCGTCGCGGTAGGCGACGCCGGTGGCGCGCACCTGCCCGGCGTCGGGTGCCCCGGCGAGGACCACGCCGATCGATTCGGCGGCCAGTTCCTCCGGCAGGTCCCGGCCTGCGGCGACGACCTGGGCCCGGAAATCGGGGACGTGCCGGCTCGCGGCGTCGTCACGGTTCACGGAGTCGGGTCGTGCCAAGCGCACAGCGCTCGCACCGACCGACACACCTAGAACCGAACTCATGGGCCGCCTAACTCGACTGTGCACGGGTTCGATCCGGAATCCCCCCACTCCATGGCCCGCAGTCTAGCGAAGCGGTCCGACACGGCAACCGGGCAACCGTTCGGCGGCAGGAACTCAGAAGTTGCTCGCGATGATCACTCCCGCGATGCCCGTTCCCAGCGGCACGAACGTGCACGGCGGCACGACCACGTGGGCGGGATCGAGGGTGTTGAGCACCAGTTGCTGGGAGTACGGGTCGTAGGGCAGGTTGAAATGTCCGGTCTGGTCGATCGGGCACAGGTCCTGGACGAGGATGTTGGTGGCGCCGGGGTCGTGCAGCGCGACGTTCGTGTACGGCTGGATCACCTCGTCGTAGCGCGTCCCGATCGTGGTGTATTCGGCGCCGGGGACGGTGTCACCGCCGGCGTTGAGGGCGGTGAGGAACGGCGAGCCCTGCACCTGCTCGGCGAGCGCCTCCGAACCGATCGCTTCGATCAGTTCGGTGCCCCCGGGAACGGACGTCACCGCCGTCGCGATCCCGAAGAACGTTCCTCCGTAGCTGGGCGACGCCAGACCGATCCAGTGGTGCACCTTCGATGCGCCGCCGAGCCGGTTGACGTAGTACCGGGCCACCGTCGCGCCCTGCGAATGACCGATCAGGTCGACCTCGTCCGCGCCGGTCGCGGTCAGCACGTCGTCGACGAACACCTCGAGTTCGGCGGCCCCCTCGGTCATGGTCTGCATCCCGAAGTGTTCGGTGCCCGGTTTCCGTCCGTAGTTCAGGGCGAACACGCAGTAGCCGGCGGCCTTGAGTTTCGGGCTCAGCCCGGCCCAGTTCGCGTAAGCGCTGCCGTCGCTGCCGTGCACGAGAATCACGGGGCGGGGGTGGGCGGCGTCGGGGCGGCACGAGAAGTCGTTGGCACCGGGCGGCGCGGTATGCGGATGGTGCTTCGCGTACGCGATCGCGGTGCCGGCGTCGGATTGCGGTGGCCCCGGCAGGGTCGGGACTTCCGCCGCGTGAGCGGGCGCGGCGCCGAGCAGGCAGATCACGGCAGCGAGGAATGCGAGTAGGGATCCGTGACGTGCCTTCGACATCGCCCAGCCCTCCGTTGCGATTGGGGCTGAGGCTACCGCCCGCCGATGCCGCCGGCGGCGAAGATCGTCAAACCCGTTATCGCGGGGCGTTCCGTCATCTGCGCGCTATCCCCTGCCGAGCCCCCGGTAGACCCACCCGGCGGTGCGCCAGTCCTCGGCGTCGAGGCAGTTGCGGCCGTCGACCATCACCCGCGCCCGGACCACGCCGTTCAGGTCCTCCGGTTTCAGGGCGGCGAACTCCGCCCACTCGGTGAGCAGCAGCACCGCGTCCGCGTTGTCGCACGCCTCGACCGCCGACGTCGCGTAGTTCAGCGTCGGGAACAGCCTTCGCGAGTTGTCGAGGGCCTTCGGGTCGTAGACGCTGACGACGGCCCCGTGCAGTTGCATCATTCCCGCGACGTTGAGGGCCGGGGAATCCCGGACGTCGTCGGATTCCGGTTTGAACGCCGCGCCGAGCACGGCCACGTTGGCGCCGAGCAGGGACCCTCCGCACGCCTGCGCCGCCAACTCCACCATCCGGGTGCGTCGCCGCATGTTGATGCTGTCGACCTCCCGCAGGAAGTGCAGCGCCTGGTTGGCGCCCAGCTCACCGGCCCGGGCCATGAACGCGCGGATGTCCTTGGGCAGGCAGCCGCCGCCGAAGCCGAGACCGGCGTTGAGGAACCGCCGACCGATCCGCGCGTCGTAGCCGAGGGCGTCGGCGAGTTGGGTGACGTCGGCGCCGG
>JBCEBZ010000255.1:0-4491 GCA_039206675.1 Rhodococcus sp. (in: high G+C Gram-positive bacteria)
TTTTCGAATCATCTACTTCCCGGGAGCGAAGCGCCATTTCGCATTTTACGAACTGGCGTTTTCTTCCAGAGAAACCGCAGTCACGTTTGACGCCAAGTCATTTCGCGGCGTACATGTTGCGTATGCCACAAACGGAATTGCGCGTGTTCGACAAGCTTTATATCGGTGGTGAATGGGTCGACCCTGTCGACGGTGTCATGGCCGAGAGTATCGACCCCGCATCGGGAAAGCCGTGGGCGGCGGTTGCGATGGGGGGTGCGGGTGACATCGACCGTGCCGTCTCGGCAGCGGCCGCGGCGTTCGCGGGCCCGTGGCGCCGCACCCCCGGTCATGAGCGCGCAGCGTTACTGCGACGGTTCGCCCAGCTTTTCGAGGAAACGATTCCCGAATTGGTAGAAATCGAGTCCCACGACACGGGCGCCCTGAAGTCCGACCTCCGCGGGAGTCTTGCTGCACAAGTGCAGTGGTATTACTGGTTCGCCTCGCTCGCCGACAAGACCCAAGGCCGCACGATACCGATGGACGACACGGTGCACGCCTTCACCACTATGGTGCCGATCGGTGTGGTGGGTGCAATCGTGCCCTGGAACGCGCCGTTGCTGACCACGTGCATGAAGATCGGGCCTGCCCTCGCTGCAGGTTGTACGGTCGTCCTCAAGCCCGCCGAACAGACTCCGGTGTCCGCACTCGTCCTGGCGCAACTCGCGGAGAAGGCGGGGTTCCCACCGGGTGTCCTCAACGTCGTCCCCGGTTACGGTCGCACGGCCGGTGCGCGCCTGGTCGCTCACCCCGACGTCGACAAGGTCTCATTCACCGGCTCGACCGACACCGGCCGGCGCATGGTGGCCGACGGCACCGACAACCTCAAGCGATTCACCTTCGAGCTGGGCGGCAAGGCGCCGCACATCATCTTCGGGGACGCCGACTTCGATCAGGCGCTCAACGCGGCCACCGCGTCGGCTTGGCGGTTGTGCGGGCAGAGCTGCGCGCTCGGATCGAGGGTGCTGGTAGAGCGATCGATATATGACCGTGCAGTGGACACCTTCCGCTCCCGGGCCGCCCAGGTGCGTGTCGGCATGCCGGCCGACGAGACCGCACGCATGGGACCGCAGGCGCACGAGGAACAACTGAACAAAACCCTGTCGTACGTGAAGATCGGCCAGGACGACGGCGCCGAGCTGGTCGCCGGAGGCGAACGGATCCTCACCGACGAACTGGCACCCGGATACTTCGTTCAGCCCACCGTTTTCGCCAATGTCTCCAACGACATGCGGGTGGCACGGGAGGAGATCTTCGGACCCGTTGTCGCACTCATCCCGTTCGACGACGAAGACGAAGCTGTAGCGATCGCGAACGACACCACCTACGGGCTGACCGCCGGGCTGTGGACGGGCAACATCGGTCGCGCACATCGGGTCTCGAACCGGATCGAAGCCGGATCGGTGTGGGTCAACACCTACTCGTTCGTGCGCTGGTCGCTTCCGTACGGCGGATTCAAGGCCAGTGGCTGGGGCCGGGAGAACGGCATCGACGCCCTCTCCCCGTACATGGAGACCCGCACGACGGTCATCGGCCTCACCGCGCAGTTCCCCAACTATTTCGAGAACACGGAGGATTGATCACGATGCGTGCAATTGCCTTTCCGGGCGACGACACCACTGTCATCAGAGAGTTCGACGACCCTGTACCGGGTCCCGGCGAGGTCGTCGTCCGGATCCGAGCCTCGGGCATGTGCGGAAGCGACCTCCTGTTCCGTCGGGGCGCGATAGCTGTCGGAAGCGACATCATCCAGGGCCACGAACCGTGCGGGGACGTCCACGCCGTCGGCGACGGTGTGACGCCGATGATGGCGCGCGTCGGCGATCGAGTGATGATTCATCACTATTGGGGCTGCGATGCGTGTCCCGCCTGCCGCTCCGGCTGGCCGCAGATGTGCGAGCGCGAACCCTCGAAGGTCATGGGAATCTCCGCGAACGGTGGGCACGCCCCGCTCCTCAAAGTGCCTGCTCGCACTCTTCTGCCGCTTCCGGACACGTTGAGCTACAAGGCCGGGGCAGCGATCGGGTGTGGAACCGGCACGGCGTGGGGTGGCCTGCAACGACTCGGCAACGTAGCCGGAGAAACGATAGTGGTATTCGGCCAAGGCCCCGTCGGTCTGTCGGGCACGATGCTCGCGTCGGCGCTGGGTGCGACGGTGATTGCCGTGGACATCGACGACAACCGGCTACAGCGCGCCAGGAGTTTCGGCGCGACCTCGACCATCGACTCGCGGTCTTCCGACGTCGTCGGGGCGATCACGGACCTCACGGAAGGTCGCGGCGCACCGCTGATTCTGGAGACTTCGGGCAAGGCGAACGATGATGCTCTCGCAGTACTCGCCCCCTGGGGCCGCGCATGCTTCCTCGGCCTGCCCGGGCATGTCGAGTTCGACGTGCAAGCTCACTACAAGAAGCAATGGACGTTGATGACGTCGTGGACGATGTCCACGATCGAGCAACTGCGGTGCGCCGAGTTCATCGCCGCACGGAATCTCCCCATCGACGACATCTACACCCACACCTGGTCCCTGGATCAGGGTGTGGAGGCGTACGAATGGTTCGCGCAGCAGAGCGACGGCAAGGGTGTCTTCGAGTTCTAGCGTTCAGATCGACCGGCCGCCGAATTCCCCTCGACGGTGGCCCTGACCCATCCCGGCGGGTAGGGGGCCGTCCGCCCCCTACCCGCCGGTTTCAGGAATCGAAGACCACGACTCCACGCAGATTGCGGCCGGCCTTCATGTCGTCGAAGCCGACGTTGATGTCGTCGAGGGAGTAGCGGGTGGTCACGAGCTCGTCGAGCCGAAGCTGCCCGCGCTGATACATCTGCAACTGTGCCGGGATGTCCGCGGTGGGGCAGCTGGCCCCGAACAGGGAGCCCTGCAGCCGCTTCTGGTACAGGACGAGTTCGTGCAGGTTGATGTCACCGTCTTTCACCGCGACGTCGCCGAGCCCGACCGCCACACACGTACCAGCCTTGCGGACGGACTGCAGACCCTGCCCCACATGATGTCCGCTGGTGACGCCGACGGTGACAATGGTGGCGTCGGCGCCCTGACCGTTGGTCATCGACCGGGCTACCTCCGTGGCCTCCTCGATGTCGGCCACGGCATGGGTGGCCCCGAGTTTCAACGCCGATTCGCGTTTGAACTCGACCGGGTCGACGGCGATGATGGCACCAGCGCCGGCGTGTGCGGCACCCTGGACGGCATTGATCCCGATCCCGCCGATGCCCATCACGATGACGACGTGTCCCGGCCTGATCTGCGCGGAGTTGACCGCCGCACCCCAGCCGGTCCCCACGCTGCACCCGGTCAGGCACGCGACGTCCAGCGGGATCGAGGGGTCGATCTTGATCGCCGATGCCGTCGAGACGGTCACGTATTCGCAGAATGTTCCCAGACCTGCGAGCTGTCCGACCGGTGCACCGTCGAGAGAGAGTCTGAACGAGCTCGGATCGTCGAAGCGGGCACCGGTGGCGAGGAAGCGGCCGAGATCGCATAGGTTCTGATGACCGGTGGCACACCATCGGCAGCGACCGCACACCGGGAGGAAAGAGAAGACCACGTGGTCGCCCTCTGCGAAGCCCGTAGTGCCCGGTCCCACTGCCTCGACGATCCCCGAGCCTTCGTGGCCACCCGCTATCGGGAGGATCCCCGGTTGCTGGTCACCGGTCGCGAAGTGGTCGTCGGAGTGGCAGAGGCCGGTGGCGGCCATCTTGACCCGGATCTCCCCAGGCCGGGGATCATCTACCGCGAGCTCTACCACCTCGTAGGTGCCCGGCGACTGCCGCAGCACAGCGCCCCTGGTCAGCATGAGCACACCGCCCGCGGGCTGGAACCGGACACCGCCCTGCCCGCACTGACGCGATCATTCGGTGTTCTCATAGTGCATCCACTCCTCTTGGTGACGATCCTGCTGGTGAGCGCCGGTGATCACCGGCGTACGTTCGATGACCTCGACTGGCAGACTGCGCGCGGTGTCGACCATTGTCGAGCATCGCCGTTGTCTTCGTGCGCGGACAGCCGCCGCAGCACGGGAAGAATTATTATCTTCAATAATGGTGTCACTGTTCAGTCGAATTCGTCAATGGCGGCATAGAATTGGTGAAATGGATCGATGGAATTCGATCCATGCGAATCGACACTTCACGTTTCTTCAATTGGAACCGACACAGGTGAGCAATAGACTCGAGGTGGTCGATTGGAGCCGAAATATGAAGAAGTCCCGTGGCCCGCTCGAGGGCGTCAAGATCGTGGAGCTGGGCGGCGTTGGGCCCGTGCCGTTCTCCTGCATGCTCCTGTCCGACCTGGGGGCAGACATCATCCGGATCGACCGACCGCCTGGCTACGACGGCGGCGCACCGGTGGATCCGCGATTCAATCTTCTCAATCGTGGACGCCGCAGTGCAGCAATGGATCTGAAGAACAAGGCGGCCGCTGCTGCGATCCTCGAC
>JBCEBZ010000256.1:0-17902 GCA_039206675.1 Rhodococcus sp. (in: high G+C Gram-positive bacteria)
CGGCCATCACGGAGTGGTCGATGACCATCTCGGCGGGGGCGAGCGGGTTGATCTTGGTCGGGTCGCCGCCGAGGTCGGCCATCGCCTCGCGCATGGTGGCGAGGTCGACGACGCAGGGGACGCCGGTGAAGTCCTGCATGATCACGCGAGCCGGCGTGAACTGGATTTCGATGCTCGGCTGAGCCGAGGGATCCCAGCCTGCGATTGCGCGGATGTGATCCGCGGTGATGTTGGCACCGTCTTCGGTGCGGAGAAGGTTCTCGGCGAGAACCTTCAAGGAGTACGGCAATTTCTCGGTGCCGGGAACGGCCGAGAGGCGGAAGACCTCGTAGGACTTCTCACCGACCTCGAGGGTTCCCTTTGCTCCGAATGAATCAATACTGGTGCTCACGTCAGCTCCACTCGTCTATGAGGGTCGCCACCGACGGGGCTGTGTCGACGGCTGCAGGCACTGCGGGCACGGCTGATTCCGTGTGCGCTGTCGTGCTAGCGAGAACGGAATCGGCCCCTACCGCGGTACCTCCGATAGTCTAACAGTACGCTTGTCCTGTGAGAATTCGGGGCGGAAACGGGCCCGTACCCCCGGCGATTCTGCACTACCGCGGCGGTGACGCACCCGGACGGAACGGAACTTCGGGGACTCCTCACGTAGTGTTCACGCGAGGCTTACGTACCTACAGCAGACCCGGATGAGAGATGCCTGCCCCTATCGCCACCGCACTTCCTGCCAGTGTCACGGTTCCCGTCCATTCGGCCCTCCCGTTGTCGACGGACCTTCCGGAAGACATCGACGTCTCCGACGTGGTCGCGGACGTGTCCGACGACGGGGTGTCGGCACCGTCCGACGTGGCCGGTGAACTCGCCGCCGTCGTCGACCGCGCGGCCGAGCACGGACTCGAGCTGAGCATCGTGGTGCTGGACGAGGATCCCGGCCGCGACTCGCAGCTACGCGACCTCGCGACCGAGGTCGGCGCGGAGGAGGGCGGCACCGTTCTGGTGCTGAGCCCCAGCTGGGTCGGCACGTACAGCGACTCGATCAGCCGGGTGCTGCTCGAATCGGGTCAGGACCGCACGTACACCGGCGACGCGGTGGTCGCCGCGAATCACTTCGTCGACGAGGTGGTCGAGCCGGGGCCGCCGTGGGCCCTGTTCACGGCCGTCATCGTGGCGATCGTCGTCATCGCGTCGGCCGCGACGTTCTTCGCGAAGTCGCGCCGGGCGTCCGGCTCGAATGACGGCGACGCCGCGAAAAAGGGTGGCAGCGCCGCGGGCGCCGGGACGACGTACGAGCGGCAGAAGCCCTGACGCCTCCCGAATTTCCGGGATAACTCGGCGGCAATTTCACGATTCGCCCGTGTGTGGCCGCTGCCTGCGTCGATGCGCGCACATTGCGCCGACGATTCACAGTTCGACATTTCCGCTGGTCAAATTACTCATGTGTTATTTGTGACTAAAGTTTCCATAGAGTCCGGAAGTGTCGTACGGTGCATTTGGCGCTCTTGGGGAAGAAGTGTCGCAGGCTGGTGATTGACGTCCAGAGTGACGGCGTTCCGGCGTATGTCGGTGTCGCCGAAACACGGAAGGTGTGGCTGCCGGAATTTCTCCCCACGACGAGCACGGCGCGGCCTGCGCGATCGGTGCAGATCCGAGGGAGAGAGTTGTGAAGCGACAAGCACGAGCTGGAGTGGGGCACCGTAGCTTCTCCCGCAGGCGCGTTCGCGCCGTGCGCCTCCTCATCGGACTGGGCATCGTCGGCGCCCTGGTCGGCAGCACGCCCGGTCTGGCCGCCGCAGTGCCGCCCCCGCCGCCGAATCCGTCCGACTCCGACATCGCCCAGGCCCAGACCCAGGTGTCGGCGGGCCTCGGGCAGGTCAGCGAACTGATCAACCAGGTCGCGTCCGCTGATCAGCAACTCGCCCAGCTCGACAACGAGGTCGCCATCAAACGCGAGGACGTGAACCGGGCGCTGGTCGATCTGCAGAACGCCCGCAGCGCCGCCGATCTGGCGGCCAGCGTGGTCGGGGCCTCTCAGCAGGCGCTGCGCGACGCCGGCGCGCAGATCGAACTGGCGCAGAAGGACTTCGACAAGTACGCCCGGTCGAGCTACACGCAGGGCACCAACGTGTCCGCGATCTCGACGTACCTCGGCGCCCAGGGGCCCGGTGACGTCCTGGACCGCGCGCAGGTTCTGAAACTCCTCGCCACCAGCCAGAACGCGGTGCTCGAGGGTCTGCAGCGCGCCCGGACCGCCCAGGCCAACAAGGATTCCGCGGCGCGCGAGGCGAAGCAGCAGGCGGACGTGGCCGCCGACCAGGCCGCGTCGAAGAAGTCGCTCGCCGAGCAGGCGATCGCGATCGCCCGGTCGGCGTTGCAGGACCAGGCGGCCAAGAAGGCGCAGATCGAGAGTAACCGGGCGGCCGCGCAGGCCCAGCTCGACGCCGCCCGCGGGAACGTCGCGGGGCTGCAGGGGCAGCGTGAGGCGTACGCGACGTGGGAGGAGCAGAAGCGCGCCGAGGACGCGCAGAAGGCTGCCATCGCCGCCGCGGCCCGGGAGGCGGCGACGCAGGCCGCGGCGCGGGTCGCCGCCAACGAGGCGGCACGTCAGCGCGCCGCGGAACTCGCCGCGGGGCAGCGGGCGCACACCACGATCGAGGACGAGGACTCCGCCACCGGCGGCGGGACGACCACGCCGAAGTCGACCCCCAAGTCGAAACCGTCGACGAGCGGTGAGGACCTGACGGGCAGTGAGGCCATCGAGACCGTCATCGACCGTGGCCTGTCCCAGATCGGCGTGGAGTACGCGTGGGGCGGCGGCGACGAGGAAGGCCCCACCCTCGGTATCCGCGACGGCGGTGTCGCCGACAGTTACGGCGACTTCAACAAGGTCGGCTTCGACTGCTCCGGCCTGATGATCTACGCGTTCGCCGGGATCGGCATCTCGCTGCCGCACTACACCGGTTATCAGTACACCGCGGGCGAGCAGGTTCCCTCGGAGGAGATGCAGCGCGGCGACATGATCTTCTGGGGCCCGAACGCCAGCCAGCACGTCGCCCTGTATCTCGGCGACGACCAGATGCTGGAGGCGCCGCAGTCGGGGGACGTCGTGAAGATCTCCCCGGTGCGATGGGACGGCATGACCCCTTACGCTGTCCGTATGGTGTCGTGATCCATGATGTCGATGAAGTAGTCCGCGGTGCGGATCGTGCTTGGTTGCGGCGGGGGTTGCTTGCACCTGGAATAGTTGAGCAAGTACGTGAACGGGCGGAACGATCTAGGTGAAAGCGGTGGATTCTTGGTGACCTCACGTGATGATGCGGTATCGGAGGGTGCAGCCCGGAAGGAGTCGCCCGCGAAGGCCGCTCCCGAAGGTGTGAAGAACGGGGGTGCGGCCAACGGATCGGGTCCCCAGAACGCCACCGCGCCGAAGGCACCCTCACAGGCTGCAGGAACGACGACGTCGGTCGCACCCAGTCTCGCCGTGGACGTGCAGACGCTGGAACGCGCGATCTACGAGGTCAAGCGCGTGATCGTCGGGCAGGACCGGCTGGTGGAGCGGATCCTCGTCGGTCTGCTCGCGAAGGGGCACGTACTGCTCGAGGGTGTGCCGGGTGTGGCGAAGACCCTGGCCGTCGAGACGTTCGCGAAGGTGGTCGGCGGGTCGTTCTCGCGTGTCCAGTTCACGCCGGACCTGGTGCCCACCGACCTGATCGGTACGCGCATCTACCGGCAGGGGCGGGAGGAGTTCGACACCGAACTCGGTCCGGTCGTCGCGAACTTCGTGCTCGCCGACGAGATCAACCGCGCGCCGGCGAAGGTGCAGTCGGCGCTGCTCGAGGTGATGGCCGAGCGGCACGTCTCGATCGGCGGCAAGCGATACCACATGCCCGACCCGTTCCTGGTGATGGCGACGCAGAACCCGATCGAGAACGAGGGTGTGTATCCGCTGCCGGAGGCGCAGCGCGACCGCTTCCTGTTCAAGATCCTCGTCGACTACCCGACGGTCGAGGAGGAGCGCGAGATCGTCTACCGGATGGGTGTCGACGCGCCGGAACCGCACCAGGTTCTCGACCCCGAGGAACTGGTGCGACTGCAGAAGGTCGCGAGCGGTGTGTTCGTGCACCACGCGCTCGTCGACTACGTGGTGCGGGTCATCGCGGCCACCCGCACGCCGGCGGAGTTCGGTCTCCCCGACGTCGACGGCTGGATCGCGTACGGCGCGTCTCCGCGTGCGACGCTGGGCATCATTTCGTCGGCGCGCGCGCTGGCGTTGCTGCGCGGGCGTGACTACGTGGTGCCGCAGGACGTGCTCGAGGTGATCCCGGACGTGCTGCGGCACCGTCTCGTGCTGTCCTACGACGCGCTCGCCGACGAGGTGAGCCCGGACGACGTGATCTCCCGTGTGCTGCAGACGGTGGGTCTGCCGCAGATCGCCGCACAGCCGACGGCGGTCCCGGCCGCTCCCGCCGGTCACAACGGACCGCCCGTCCCGTCCACGTCGGTGCCCGGACCGACGGCGATGAGCCAGCCACGGTGAGTGCGCGTACCGCCGGTGCGCAGAGTTCCGGCCCGCCGCCGTCGTTTCGCTCCGGCGAACTCCGTGATCCCACACTGTCCGCCGCGCTGCGGACGCTGGAACTGACCGTCCGCCGCCGCCTCGACGGTGTGCTGCACGGCGACCATCTGGGCCTGATTCCCGGTCCGGGCTCCGAGCCGGGTGATGCGCGCGAGTACCAGCCGGGTGACGACGTCCGTCAGATGGACTGGTCGGTGACCGCCCGGACGACGCATCCGCACGTCCGGCAGTCGGTTGCGGACCGGGAGCTGGAGACGTGGCTCGTCGTCGATCTGTCGTCGAGCCTGGACTTCGGTACAGCCGGGTGCGAGAAGCGGGACCTGGTGGTGGCCGCGGCCGCCGCCGTCACGCATCTGACCAGCGGCGGCGGCAACCGGATCGGGGCGATCGTGTCGACCGGCGCCCAGACCACCCGGATCCCGGCCCGCGGCGGCCGGATCCACGCGCAGGCGATGTTGCGTCGGATCGCGACCACTCCCCACGCCCCGGACGGGGTGCGGGGCGACCTGCAGGGGGCGGTGGAGTCGTTGCGCCGGCCGCAGCGCCGCCGCGGTCTGGCCGTCGTCATCAGCGACTTTCTGGGACCGATCGACTGGGAGCGGTCGCTGCGGGCCATCTCGGGCCGCCACGACGTACTCGGTGTCGAGGTGCTCGACCCGCGAGATCTGGAATTACCCGACCTGGGGGATGTAGTGCTGCACGATCCGGAGTCCGGACGGACCCGCGAGTTCACGACCACACCGCAATTGCGCGCCGACTTCGCACGGGCCGCGGACGAGCACCGCCTGCAGGTGGAGCAGTCGCTGCGGCGGTGCGGTGCCCCGCTGCTCAGTCTGCGGACCGACCGGGACTGGATCTCGGATGTGGTGCGGTTCGTGTCCGCCCGGAAGCACAGTTACGGCACCGCGACGAATCAGAGGTCGCGCCGGTGAGTCTTTCGCAGTTCACCTCACCGTGGTGGTTGCTCTTCCTGCTGGTCGTCGTGGCACTGGTTGCGGGATACGTGTGGGTGCAGCGGCAGCGGCAGAAGCACACCCTGCGGTTCACCAACTTCGCGTTGCTCGAGAAGGTCGCGCCGTCGCGGCCGGGCCGGGCCCGGCACATTCCGGCACTGCTGATGGTGCTGGCGCTGGTGTTCTTCAGTGTGGCGCTGGCCGGTCCGACGGAGGACAAGCGGGTTCCGCGGAACCGGGCCACCGTGATCCTCGTCATCGACGTGTCGTTGTCGATGAAGGCCACCGACGTGGAGCCGACCCGGCTGGCCGCCGCGCAGGACGCCGCGAAGTCGTTCGCCGACGGGCTCACCCCCGGCATCAACCTCGGTCTCGTCGCGTTCGCCGGCACCGCGTCGGTGCTGGTCTCGCCGACCACCAACCGGGAGGCCACGAAGGTCGCGATCGACAACCTGCAGCTGAGCGAGCGGACCGCCACCGGTGAGGCGATCTTCACGTCGCTGCAGTCGATCGACACGCTGGCCGCGGTGCTCGGCGGCAGTGATCAGGCGCCGCCCGCCCGGATCGTGCTGCTCTCGGACGGCAAGCAGACGGTCCCCGAGAATCCGGACGATCCGCGCGGCGGGTTCACCGCGGCCCGGCAGGCGAAGGACAAGGACGTCCCCATCTCGACGATCTCGTTCGGCACGAGCTACGGCAAGGTCGAGATCGAGGACGAACGCATCCCGGTGCCCGTCGACGATCCGTCGCTGCGGGAGATCGCGAATCTCTCCGGCGGCAGCTTCTTCACGGCGTCGAGCCTGGAGGAACTGCGCGACGTCTACGACACCCTCGAGGAGCAGATCGGGTTCGAGACCACCCGCGGCGACGCCAGCCGCCCGTGGCTCGTGCTGGGTGTCCTCTCCGCGACGGCGGGGCTGATCCTCGCGCTGGTCCTGCGTCAACGGCTGCCGTGATCTGCGTTCCACCGCGGCCCCGCGCTTCCACTCCTGCACATCTGAACAGATAGGTTTATCGCCATGTCTACCCCAGAAACCACCGACGCGTCGGTGAGGACGGTGTCCACTCCCCGGTCGGTGCTCGTCACCGGCGGCAACCGCGGGATCGGCCTCGCTGTCGCGCAGCGCCTCGCGGCGGACGGGCACAAGGTCGCGGTCACGCACCGCGGATCGGGTGCACCCGAGGGCCTGTTCGGCGTCCAGTGCGACGTCACCGACACCGAGTCGATCGACCGCGCCTTCAAGGAGGTGGAGGCGCACCAGGGTCCGGTCGAGGTCCTCGTCGCGAACGCCGGCATCACCGACGACACACTGATCATGCGGATGACCGAGGAGCAGTTCACCTCCGTCGTCGACGCCAACCTGACCGGCGCGTTCCGCGTCGCGAAGCGCGCCACCCGGTCGATGCTGCGGTCGCGGTTCGGCCGGTTCGTGTTCCTCGGGTCGGTCGTCGGGCTCGCCGGCGGTCCCGGCCAGGTCAACTACGCGGCGTCGAAGGCCGGTGTGGTCGGCATCGCGCGGTCGCTGACCCGCGAACTCGGGTCCCGGTCGATCACCGCGAACGTGGTGGCCCCCGGATTCATCGACACCGACATGACCGCGGTGCTCGACGACAAGTACAAGGACATGATCACCGGCGCCGTCCCGCTGCAGCGGCAGGGCAAGCCCGAGGAGGTCGCCGCGGTGGTGAGCTTCCTGGCCTCCGACGATTCCGCGTATGTCTCCGGCGCGGTGATCCCCGTCGACGGCGGCCTCGGCATGGGCCACTAGAACTCCCACACCACTTCCCGGACTTTTCTTCACAGGAGGACACCTCATGGGCGGATTGCTCGAAGGTAAGACCATTCTCGTCACCGGCATCATCACGGACGCGTCCATCGCGTTCCACGTCGCCAAGGTCGCCCAGGAACAGGGCGCCAAGGTGATCATCACCGGATTCGACCGGCTCCGGCTGATCGACCGGATCGCGCAGCGGCTGCCGCAGCCGGTGCCGCCGGCGCTCGAACTCGACGTGCAGAACCCCGAGCACCTCGCGAGCCTCGCCGACCGCATCCGGGAGATCGCCCCGGAGGGTGTCGACGGCGTCGTGCACTCCATCGCGTTCGCGCCGCGGTCCTGCCTGGGCAGCCCGTTCTTCGACGCACCGTGGTCCGACGTCGGGGTGGCCTTCGAGGTGTCGGCCTACTCGTACGCGTCCCTGTCGAAGGCGCTGCTGCCGGTGCTGAACGACAACGCATCGATCGTCGGCATGGACTTCGACCCGGCGCGGGCGGTGCCGTTCTACAACTGGATGGGGGTCGCCAAGGCCACCCTCGAGTCGGTGAACCGGTATGTCGCCAAGGAGGTCGGCGAACGCGGTATCCGTTCCAACCTCGTCGCGGCGGGCCCGATCAAGACCCTCGCCGCCAAGGCCATCGCCGGCACCGCCACCGACGACGCCAAGCAGATGAACGAGCTCAACACGGCGTGGGACGAGCGCGCACCCATCGGCTGGAACGTCGACGACCCGGAGCCGGTCGCGAAGACCGTGTGCACCGTGCTGTCCGACTGGCTGCCCGGCACCACCGCGTCGATCATCTACGTCGACGGTGGCGCCCACGCGATGGCCGGCTAGGACACCACCCGGGGAGTGCGCCCCGAACGGCAGCACGGAAGATGGGGATCATGATCGCTGGAAATTCGACGGACGGTTCCGGTTCCCGCTTCGACGCCCTTCTCGTGTTGTCGTTCGGGGGTCCGGAGAAGCCCGAGGACGTGCGCCCGTTCCTGGAGAACGTCACCCGGGGCCGGGGGGTGCCGCCGGAACGTCTGGACGCGGTCGCCGAGCACTACCTGCATTTCGGGGGTGTGTCGCCGATCAACGCCCTCAACCGCGACATCATCTCCCGCGTCGAATCCGAATTGGCAAGTGCCGGAATAGATCTGCCCGTCTACTTCGGTAACCGGAACTGGCATCCGATGGTCGAGGACACGGTCGCCCGGATGGGTGCGGACGGGGTGCGCTCGGCCCTGGTGTTCCCGACGTCGGCATGGGGCGGGTACTCGGGGTGCCGGCAGTACCACGAGGACGTCTCCCGGGCGCGGTCCGCGGCCGGGGACGGGGCGCCGCACCTGCTGAAGCTGCGGCAGTATTACGACCACCCGCTGCTGATCGGCGCGTTCGCCGACGCCGTCCGCGCGGCCGCAGCGCAGCTCCCCGCCGAGCACCGGGCCGACGCGCGGCTCGTGTTCACCGCCCACTCCGTGCCCGTCTCCGCGGACGTCAACGCCGGACCGCCCGCGGAAGGCGGTCGCCTCTACAGCCGGCAGGTGGCCGAGGCCGCCGCGCTCACCGCCCGCGCCGCCGGCTTCGGCGACTTCGACCTGGTGTGGCAGTCCCGGTCCGGGCCGCCCCAGGTGCCGTGGCTCGAACCGGACATCTGCGACCACCTGGACGTCCTCGCCGCCGACGGGGTGCGCGCGGTGATCGTGTGCCCGGTGGGATTCGTCTCCGATCACCTCGAGGTGGTGTGGGACCTGGACACCGAGGCGCGGGACAAGGCTGCCGAACTGGGCATCGACTTCGTGCGGGCGGCCACCCCCGGCACGGATCGGCGGTTCGCGGAACTCGTCGTCGAACTCGTCACCGAACAGGTGACCGGTGCGTCCGCCGCGCGGCTCGGATCCGAGCCGCTGCTCGGGTCCACCCTGGACGGCGCGTCCTGCGCGGTGGACTGCTGCAAGGCCGTCGTCAGGCCGTCAGGCCGTCCCGCGCACACGCATTGACGGCGGCGGCGCGCGCCGACCGCACCGCCGACCGCAGCGGCCGCAGCAGATCCTCGAGGGTGGCCGCGCCCGACGCCGACACCGTGCGGGCGGGGGCCATCTGCTCGGCGACGGTGAGGATCGCGGCCACCTGATCGGCCGAATCCAGGATCCGCAGCGCCCGCGGTGCGATCGTCGTCGGGTAGCGGTGCAGCGCGGACTTCGCCAGCGCATCGGCGATCAGCGCGCGCGGATCGGCGCCGAATCCGGAGTCGAGCATGTGCAGGGCCTCGAGCGCGGCCGCGGCGTCGCGCACCGCCTCCCGCATCGTGAACTCGGCCTCACCGAGACCGGTGTGGTGGGCGTCGAGGGGGAGCCGTTCGATCGTCGACACCGTCCACCGCAGCACGTCGGGACCCTCGATGTGCGGGACGAGCCCCGTCCCGGATCGGCCGGGCGGTCCGACGAGGACCCCCTCGCCGGTGCCGATGGCGGCGGACGCGAACTCGGTGCCCGCGGGCAGCCCGCGCACGTCCCCCGGCCCGGGCAGGACCAGCCGGATCTCGGTCTCGGGTTGGGACACGGACCGGCGCATCGTCTGCAGCAGCGCCGTCACCCCGACGTCCTGCGGGTCGGGCCACGGCAGCCCGGTGCGCCGGGCCGTGTCCTGATCCTCCGCGCAGGCGAGATGCATCGGCGCCCACGCGTGGAGGGCGTCGATGACGTCGTCGGGTGCACTGTTCCCGGCGAGCCAGGAACTGGCCCACACGGTGAGAGTGGCGCTGGGTGAAGTCACGATAAACGAGCATATGTCGGCGTGGCGGCGTGTGTGTAACGGCGCCGCTGGCATAGCGTCAGCGCCCGTGAGCGGAGGCGACAGATACGGCGACATCTTTTCCGGACACCCACGCGCGAGGAAGCCGGCGACGCCGACGGTCCCGGCCGAGCGGGACCTCGTCGTCGAGGACGCGGGCACCGGGTTCTGCGGGGCGGTGGTGGGGTTCGAACGCACCTACGACGGCGATTTCGTCCGGCTCGAGGACGGGGCGCGGCGCACCCGGTTGTTCGCGATGCGGGAGGCGGCGTTCCTGATCGACGGCAAACCGGTCACCCTGGTGCGCCCCGCGGTCAAGCCCGCCGGTCCGGCGGCGACCCGGTCGGCGTCGGGGTCGACGAAGGTGGAGGGGCTGCGGGCCCGGACCGCGCTGGCCAGCCGGATCTGGGTGGAGGGCGTGCACGACGCCGCCCTGGTGGAGCGGGTGTGGGGGCACGACCTGCGTGTCGAGGGGGTCGTCGTCGAACACCTGGAGGGTCTCGACAACCTCGGGGAGCGGCTCGCCGAGTTCCGCCCCGGACCGGGACGGCGGGTCGGTGTGCTCGTCGATCACCTCGTCACCGGGTCCAAGGAAACCCAGCTGACGCAGGGGCTCGGGCCGAACGTGCTCGTCACCGGGCACCCGTTCATCGACGTGTGGGAAGCGGTCCGCCCGTCGGCGGTGGGCATCGAGGCGTGGCCGAAGATTCCGCGCGGCGAGGACTGGAAGACCGGGGTGTGCCGCGAGTTGGGCTGGGGCACACCGCGCGACGGGTGGCGACGGGTGTACTCGGCCGTCGACACGTTCCGCGACCTGGAGGCGCCGCTGATCGGGGCGGTCGAACAGCTGGTCGACTTCGTCACCGTCGGTTCCGGAGATTCTGGTTAGATGGTGTTGTGGCTGCATTGATTTGGCTGGTAGCGGGGGTGCTGCTCGCCGCCGCGGAAGCGTTGACGGGGGACTTCTTCCTCCTCATGCTGGCGGGCGGTGCGCTGGCCACGGCCGGGGTCACCGCGATCACCGACTTCCCGGTCTGGGTCGACGCGGTGATTTTCGGGGTCCTGTCCCTCGCGCTGATCCTCGGGGTGCGCCCGGTGTTGTTGCGCAAGTTCGAGACACCGCCGCCGACCCCGACGGGGATCGAGGCGCTCACCGGCAAGCAGGCCCTGGTGCTCGAGGAAGTCGCCGAGCACGCCGGGCAGATCAAACTCGGCGGCGACGTGTGGACGGCCCGTCCGCTCGACAGCACGGAAGTGTATCCACCGGGAACGACCGTGACGGTAATGCAAATTGACGGCGCGACCGCCGTCGTATGGAGGGGACCGTAGATGGCAGCACTCATCGTGTTGATCGTGCTCGTGTTGTTCGTTGCGCTGGTGGTGGCCAAATCGGTGGCGCTGGTGCCGCAGGCCGAGGCCGCGGTGATCGAGCGACTCGGCCGGTACTCGCGGACCGTGTCGGGTCAGCTGACGTTCCTGATCCCGTTCGCGGACCGCATCCGGGCCAAGGTGGATCTGCGCGAACGGGTGGTGTCGTTCCCGCCGCAGCCGGTGATCACCCAGGACAACCTGACCCTCAACATCGACACCGTGGTGTACTTCCAGGTCACCAACCCGCAGGCCGCGGTGTACGAGATCAGCAACTACATCGTCGGTGTCGAGCAGTTGACCACCACCACGCTGCGCAACGTCGTCGGCGGCATGACGCTGGAGGAGACGCTCACCTCCCGTGATTCCATCAACGGGCAGTTGCGCGGGGTGCTGGACGAGGCCACCGGCCGGTGGGGGCTGCGCGTCGCGCGCGTCGAACTCAAGAGCATCGATCCGCCGCCGTCGATCCAGGAGTCGATGGAGAAGCAGATGAAGGCGGACCGCGAGAAGCGGGCCACCATCCTCACCGCCGAGGGCCACCGGGAGTCGGCCATCAAGACGGCGGAGGGCGACAAGCAGTCCCGCATCCTCGCCGCGGAGGGCGCGAAGCAGGCGTCGATCCTCACCGCGGAGGGTGAACGGCAGTCCCGGATTCTGCGGGCTCAGGGCGACCGGGCCGCCAAGTACCTGCAGGCGCAGGGTCAGGCGAAGGCGATCGAAAAGGTGTTCGCCGCAATCAAGTCCGGCAAACCGACCCCCGAACTCCTCGCCTACCAGTACCTGCAGACGCTGCCGCAGATGGCGCAGGGCGACGCGAACAAGGTGTGGCTGGTGCCCAGCGACTTCGGCGACGCCCTCAAGGGTTTCGCGAAGACGCTCGGCGCGCAGGGGCAGGACGGGGTGTTCCGGTACGAGCCGTCCACCACGGACGAGGATCTGCCCAAGCCCGAGGACGATTCGGACGAGGTCGCCGACTGGTTCGAGACCAAGTCCGACCCGGCCATCGCGCAGGCCGTCCGCGCCGCGGAGGTCGAGGCACGGCAGCCCGTCGACGGTCCGGGACCGCTCACGAAGCCCGGCGGCGCCGACGAGCACGCGCCGCTGTATCCGGGCGGAGCGCCCGGTCAGCTGCCGCCGCCGGTGCCCCCGCACGGCGGCTGACCGCCCCGCCTACCCGGCCGCGGCGTAGCGGCGCAGCAGCGGCCGGAGCACCCGGAAGAGCTGCTCGGGTGTGTGTTCGAGGTAGAAGTGATCGCCCGGCAGGATGCGCACCCCGGACAGCCGGGTGGTGTGCCGGCCCCAGGCGCGCAGTTCACGCTCGCCGACCAGTGGGTCGGCGTCCCCGCCGAACACGTGCGTCGGGCAGCTGAGCGGCGGGTCTCCGGGGTCGCGGAAACCGGTGCACAGGCGCAGGTCGTCCCGCAGCGCGGGGAGACGGCCGTCCGGGAACTCCGGCCGGTCAGGGAAAGCGGGAACACCACCGGCGGCGCGCAGCACCGCGATCAGGGCCGCGTCGTCGAGGCCGTCGACCGGCGGCAGCGGTGCGGGCAGGTGCGGCGCCGCGTACCCGGACAGCAGCAGCGCCCGCGGCAGCGGGTGACCGGTCGCGCGCCGGCGGCACGCGAGCCGGTACGCCACCAGCGCACCCATGCTGTGCCCGAAGAACACGTGCGGCGCCGCGAGGTGTGCGGCGAGTTCGGAGTCGAGTGCGGCGGCGACGGAGTCGACGTCGGTGAACCCGGCCCGGCCCGCGCGCCGGGGCAGATGCACGGGCCGCACCGACACGTGCGGGCCCAGGGCGCGGTGCCAGTGACGGTACGTCGCGGGCCCGCCGCCGGCGTGCGGGAAGCAGAACAGCCGGAGGGGCACGGCGTCACGCGGCCGCGACGAGCGCCGCGAGTTCCTCGGCGAGAGCGGCCACGGTGGACCGGATCTGGTCCTCGGTGTGGCAGGCGGTGACGAAGAAGCGCAACCGCGCGAGGTTCTCCGGCACCGCCGGGTAGAGGATCGGGTTGACGTTGATGCCGCGCCGCAGCAGCGCACCCGACAGCGCGAGGGTACGCAGCGAATCCCCGACGATGCACGGGATGACCGGGGTGTCCCGGGTGTCCCCGGTGTCGATTCCGGCGTCCGTGGCGAGCTGCAGGAACAGCCGGGAGTTGCGACGCAACCGGTCGAGGGCCTCGGGTTCGGCGCGCATCTGCCGGAGCGCGGCGAGGGACGCCGCGGCATTCATCGGGGTCATCCCGACGCTGTAGACGAAGCCGGGCGTGGTGTATTTCAGGAATCGGATGAGTTCGGCGCTGCCCGCGACGTAGCCGCCGCAGCCGGCCAGCGCCTTCGACGTCGTGCCCGACCACAGTTCCACGTCGTCGCGGTCGACGCCGAAATGCTCGCCGATGCCGCCGCCGGTGGCGCCGAGCACCCCGATGCTGTGCGCCTCGTCGATCATCATCAGCGCCTGGTGTTTCTTCTTCACGGCGATCATCGCGGGCAGGTCGGGGATGTCGCCGTCCTGGCTGTAGACGCCCTCGATGAGAATGAGGACCCGCCGGTACCGGGAGCGGATCGCGGTGAGCAGGGCGTCGAGCGCGGCGTGGTCGTTGTGCGGGAACGGGCGCCGGGTGGCGCCGGACAGTGCGCAGCCCTGCAGGATGCTGTCGTGCGCGAGGCTGTCGTGGACGACGAGGTCATCCTCCCCGAGGAGGTGGCCGATGACCGTGACGTTGGTGGCGTGTCCGCTGACGAGGGCGATGGCGTCGTCGGTTCCGAGCAGCCCGGCCAGTTCGGCCTCGAGTTCGCGGTGGACCGGTTTCTCCCCGGACAGCACGCGGCTGGCGGAGCAGGAGCTGCCGTAGCGGGCGACGGCGTCCTGGACGGCGGCGACGACGGCGGGGTGCCCGGACATGCCGAGGTAGTTGTAGCTGGAGAAGTTGACGACCTCCTCGCCGCCGATCGTCGATGTGTCCCGGGTGACGCCGTCGTTGACGAGGAAGTACGGGTTGGCGACGCCGAGCCCCTCGGCGGCGGTCAGCCGTGCGGCGAGCGCCTGCACTTCCGGGAATTCGGCGATCCGGAACTCGGGTGCCACCGCCGGTTCCGGATCCGGGACTGGCGTGACGGCGGGCGGCGGCCCTGGGGTGCGGTGCGCGGTCACGTGGTCGATCACCTGGCCGAGGGTGCGGCCCGGGGTGAACCAGTCCGGTTCGACGGCCAGACCGGGGAACGCGCGTCGCAACCCGCCGAACAGGTCGGTGATCATGATCGAGTCGAATCCGAGGTCGCCGGTGATCGTCTGCGTCTCCGTCAGTGCGGCCGCGGGGAATCCGCTGACCCGGGCGACTTCCGCGCGCACCCGGGTCGCGGTGTCGCCGTGCGCCGCCGCGGGATCCGGGCTCGCGTCCGGTGCCAGGGCCGGGCCGGGCGTTCCCGCGCCGGGGACCCCGGTGGCGGCGGCGAGCACGGCGGCCTGCTCCCGGAAGAGGGCGATCAGTCGGTCCATGGTGGTGTCCTCGGGCTCGAGAGTGGCGGTGGGTGGTGTGGATTCGGCGGGTGGCGCCGCGGTGGGTTCGTCTTCGGGTGTCCAGAAGCGGGCGGTGGTCGCGAACGCGTACCCGCGCAGTCGCCGTCGGACCCGGGCGCCCGGCTCGTACAGCGCGTCCCACGCCGGGTCGTGGCCGTCCCGGTACAGGGCGGCGACGGTGTCGGGAAGTTCGCGGCCGGTGGCGGCCGGGCCGGGGCACGGCGCCAGGTGCCGCGCCGGCGAGCCGGGATGGGCGCGGGCGGTCAGCGGCAACAGGATTCGTGCGGGGCCCACCTCGATCAGGTGGGTCGGATCGCAGGTCAGGGCGGCCGCGACGGCGTCCGCGAACCGCACGGTGGCGGTGATGTGCTCGGTCCAGTAGGTCGCGTCCATCGGTTCGTCGACGTCGAGCAGCCGCCCGCGGGTGGTCGAGAAGATCGGGATGTCGGCCGGCCGGTAGGCGCAGTCGGCGGCGACCTCGGCGAACGCGTCCCGGATCGGTGCCATCGCGGGGGAGTGGAAGGCGTGCGAGACGGTGAGCCGGCGGACGGGGAACCCGGCCGCGGTCAGCGCGGCGCCGAGGCGGCCGACCGCGCCTTCCTCCCCGGACAGCACCACGTCCCGCGGCCCGTTCACCGCCGCCAGTGCGGCCGCGGGTTCGCCGGCGAGCAGGCCGGCGACGTCGTCCGGGGCGGCCCGCACCGCGAGCATCGCGCCGCCGGCGGGTAGTTGCTGCATGAGCCGTCCCCGCGCGACGATCAGCCGGCACGCGTCGTCCAGGCCGAACACACCGGCGTGCGCGGCGGCCGCGTACTCGCCGACGCTGTGACCGAGCAGCCACGCCGGTTCGATTCCCAGTTCAGCGAGCGTCCGGGCCAGCGCGTACTCGACCGCGAACAGGGCGGGCTGCGCGAGTTCGGTGCGGTGGATCTCGTCGCCGGTGCCGAACAGCACGTCCCGGACCGAGCGGCCCAGGTGCGGCGTCATCCGCTCGTCCACGTCCGCCAAGGCCCGCCGGTACGTGCCGTGGTTGTCGTGCAGGGCGCGGGACATTCCCGGGTACTGCGCGCCCTGACCGGTGAAGAGCCAGGCGGCGTTGACGGGGCGGGCCGCGCCGGACAGCGAGTCGAGCAGGTGTTCGTCGCCGGCCGCCGCACGGAGCGCCGCGGCGGCCTCCTCCCGGTCGTGCGCGGGGAGCGCGAGACGGTGACGCCCGGACGCCTTGACCGTGTTGGTGCTCCAGCACACCCGGCCCAGGTCGGCGTCGGGGTGGGCGAGCAGATCGTCGGCCAGGGCGGCGGCGGTGCGGGCGAGACCGTCCCGGTCGTTCGACGACAGGGTGAGCACGCCGCCGCCGGTGCCCGCCTCGGGCGGGTCGCCGGCGGGCGCCGTCGCCAGCAGCAGGTGGGCGTTGGTGCCGCCGATCCCGAAACTGCTGACCGCGCCGTGCACGTCGCCGCCGGGCAGCGTCATCGGCTCGGACAGGAGCCGAAGACCGTTGTCCGCCAACCGGAGCCGCGGATTGACGTCCGCCGCACCGCGGCTGGGCGGCACCACCCGGTGGTGCAGCGCGAGGGCCACCTTGATCAGTCCGGCCACACCGGCCGCGCCCTCCGTGTGACCGAGATTGCCCTTGATCGACCCGATCGCGCACGGCCCCGGGCGGGGCACCGCGTGGACGTGACCGAGCGCCTTGATCTCGATCATGTCGCCGAGCACCGTCCCGGTGCCGTGTGCCTCGACGAACGCGACCTGTGCCGGGGTGACCCCCGCACGCCGGTACGCCTTTTCGACGACCTGCTGCTGGGCCCAGCGGTTGGGGGCGGTGATCCCGTTGCTGCGGCCGTCGTTGTTGACGGCGCTGCCCTTGATCACGGCGTAGATCGGCAGGCCCTCCGCCTGCGCGTCCTCGAGCCGGCGCAACACCAGTACCGCGACGCCCTCGCCGCGGCCGATTCCGTCGGCCGCCCCGCTGAAGGGTTTGCACCGGCCGTCCGGCGCGGACAGCCCGGCCTGCGTGTAGAAGACGTTCACCGTGGGGGTCAGGGTGAGATTGACGCCGCCGGCGAGGGCCTGGTCGCAGTCGCCGGACCGCAGCGCCGCGCAGGCCTGATGGACCGCGACGAGCGACGACGAGCAGGCGGTGTCGATCGCCATGCTCGGGCCCCGCAGGTTCAGCTGGTAGGACACCCGGTTGGCGGTCATGAAATAGCCGTTGCCGCTGCCGAGCTGGGCCGTGATGCGCGGGAGGTCGCGCATCCGGAGACTCCACTCGTTGGCCATGACGCCGACGTACACGCCGGTGTTCGAACCGGCCTGGGCCCGCGGGTCGAGTGTGGCGTCCTCGAACGCCCGCCACGCGGACTGCAGCAGCAGCCGCTGCTGCGGGTCCATCGCCGCGGCCTCGCGGGGAGCGATTCCGAAGAAGTCGTGGTCGAAGGCGTCCGCGTCGGCGAGGAAACCGCCGCTGCGGTTGTTGACCGAGCCGGGACCCCCGGCGGCGTCGTACACGGTGTCCGCGTTCCAGCGTCCGGCGGGGACGTCGGTGATCCCGTCGCCGCCGCCCAGCAGCAGGGTCCACAACGCGGCGGCGTCGGGGGCCTGCGGGAAGCGGCAGTCGAGGCCGACGATCGCGACGTCGGTCATGACGCCGTCCGGTGCCGCGGTGCGGTTTCGGCGACGACGAAGGCGGCGAGCTCGGCGACGGTCGGATAGTCGAACACCACGGTGGGATCGAGTTCGAGGTCCCAGCGGTCCTCGATCTCGCCGCACAGGCTCACCGCGGACACCGAGGCGATTCCCAGCTCGGCGAGGGGAAGCTGCGGGTCGATGTCCCGCACCGGCCGTTCGGTGTGATCGGCGACCCGGCCGGCGAGCCAGTCGATGACGGGGGCGAGGTCGCGGCGGGTGATCTGCTCGGGGACG
>JBCEBZ010000257.1:0-17870 GCA_039206675.1 Rhodococcus sp. (in: high G+C Gram-positive bacteria)
CACAACGGCCCCCGAGCCTTCCGGTGCTGGTGCACCGGTCCCGATCTGGACCAGACCGGGGGCTCGGGGGCCGGGTAGCTGCCTGGGATTCGCTCGCCGCTCGCGCGGTCAGTGAATTCCGTCAGCGGTAGCGGCTAGCTGGCAGCCACCTCACGTGTCCGTCTGTCATTCAATTTCAGACCACCTCCTTCCTCGTGTACTCAAGAACGTACGCCGCACTCACGGAGTCGGCAACGCATTTTCGCTCTCAGCTTTCTCCACCCGTATCACCAGGTCAGCGCTGGTATCCTCCGGAAGCTGGTGGGTGACCACCACGACGGTGCGCTGCGGGGACACCAGTCCGCCGTCGCGCGCGAGCAGTCTCCGCAGCAGGTCGGCGCCCGCGTCGGCGTCGAGATGTTCGGTCGGTTCGTCGAGTAACAGCACCCGGTCGGGCGACAGCAGGGCACGCGCGAGGAGCAGTCGGCGACGCTGCCCGCCGGACACCGCCCGGGCACCGCCGGCGAGGGCGGTGTGCACGCCCTCCGGCAGCCCGGACACCCATCCCCCGAGCCCGACGGACTCCAGGACGGCGAGAGCCTCCGCGTCGTCGATGTCGCCCCGCGCGACCCGCAGATTCTCGAGTACGGACGTGTCGAAGAGGTGCGCGTCCTCGGCGAAGAACCCGACGATCCGGCGCAGCGCCTCGGACCTGATGCGGTGGAGGTCGGCGCCGTCGACCCGGACCGTCCCCGACACCGGCGGAAGCAGCCCGGCCAGGGTCATCAGGGTGGTCGTCTTCCCGGACCCGCTGCCCCCGACGATCGCGACCCGGGCGCCCGGCCGCAGGTCGAGGTCGAGCGGGGCGGTGACCTGCCCTCCGGGCCAGCCGCACCGCAGGCCCTTCGCGACCACCTCTGCCGGTCCGTCGAGGTCCCGGTCTCCGGGGTGCGGGTCCGCGACCGCGGCGTCCAGCACGGCGAGGATGCGACGGGACGCGATCCGGGCCCGGGTCAGCGCGACCGCCGCCGCGGGCAGCGCTGCCGTGGCCTCGAACGCGGACAGCGGCAGGAGCACGAGGATGCCCATCGCCATCGGGCTCATGGTCCCCGAGGAGTACAGGTTCATGCCGATGAGCAGCGATGCGATCACGCTCACCCCGACCGCCAGCGGTGTGGCGGCGTCGGCGAACGCGCTGGGCGCGGCGGCGCGGTCGGTGGCCGAGACCGCGGCGTGCTCGGCGTCGACGGCCCGCGACACGGCGCGGTCGAGGCGACCTGCGACGCGCAGTTCCGCGGCGTGATCGAGGGCGGTGACAGCGTCGCCGCTGAACCGGGCGCGCGCCTGCGCCCCCGACGTCTCGGCGAGGCGGGCGGCCCGCGCGGACAGCCACGGTGCTGCGACCCCCGACACGGCGAGCGCCACCGCGAGTACGAGCGCCGCGGCCGGTGAGATCACCGCGAGGATGCCGACGGCGGCCACGGCCAGGACGACGGACACGGCGATGGGGACCAGCGCGCGGACCACGACGTCACCGAGGGTGTCGACGTCGGCCCCGGTGCGCGCGAGGAGTTCGCCGCGGCGGAGTCCGGCAGCGGCCGCGGGGTCCCCGTCGGCGAGCCGCTGGTACAGCCGGGTGCGGGCGGAGGTGGTGCCGCGCAGGGCGGTGTCGTGGGTGGCCAGCCGCTCGAGGTAGCGGAAGACGCCGCGGGAGATGCCGAGGGCGCGCACCGCCACGACGGCCACGCTGAGGTCCAGGACGGGCGGCATCTGCCACGCCCTGGTGATCAGCCACGCCGACAGCGCCGCCAGCGCGAGCGCGCTCCCCAGGGTGGCGACGCCCGCGGCGACGGCACGCAGCACCCGCCCCGGCCGCAGGTCCAGAAGCGGCAGCGCCCGGAGCAACGGGTCACGCGACATCGGCGCTCACCTCGATCACCCGGTCGGCGGCCGCGAGCACGGCCGGCCGGTGCCCGACGACCACGACCGTCCGGCCCGCGGCGGCGAGGTGCCGCAGGGAATCCAGCACGGTGCGCTCCGACGCGTCGTCGAGGTGGGCGGTCGGTTCGTCGAGCACCAGCACCGGACGCCGGGTGGCGAGCACCCGGGTCAGCGCGAGCCGCTGCCGCTGACCGAGCGACAGTCCCGTTCCGCCGGATCCGACCCGCGTGTTCCACCCCTCGGGAAGTTCGGCGAGCACCTCGTCGAAACCCGTGGCGGTGCAGGCCTGTTCGAGTTCGACGACGTCCCCGGTCAGCCGCAGGTTCTCGTCCAGGGTGCCGGGAACGAGAACGGGATGCTGGGGCAGCCATGCCACCTGCGCCCACCATGCGGACCGGTCGAGCGAGCTCACCGGTGCGCCGGCCACGCGCACGTCGCCGCGCGCCGGTTCGACGAGACCGAGAAGTGCGTGCACCGCAGTCGTTTTCCCGGATCCGTTCGGTCCGGTCAGCACCGTCACCGTGCCGGGTTCGACGACCCCCGTCAGTCGGTGCGGCGCCAGTCCGTGCCGGGACCGGACGTCCAGGCCGTCGAATTCGAGACGCGCCCCGTTCGCGTCCACCACGACGGCGCCGTCGGCGTCGTCCGGGTGGTCGGTGTCGATGACGGCGAAGGCCCTGCTCGCGGCGGCCATTCCGTCCTCGGCGGCGTGGAACTGGGTTCCGACCCTCCGCAGCGGAAGGTACACCTCGGGCGCGAGGATCAGTGCCACGATTCCCGCTTCGAGTTCCATTCCCCCGTACACCAGCCGAAGTCCGATGCTCACGGCGACGAGCGCGACGCACAGCGTGGCCAGCAGTTCGAGCACCATCGACGACAGGAACGCCACCCGCAGCGCCGACATCGTGGTGCGGCGGTGGGCGTCGCCGAGTTCACGCACCCGCGTCGCCGGGCCCTGCTCGCGGCCGAGCGCGCGCAGTGTGGGCAGTCCGGCCAGCAGGTCGAGCAGTTGCGAGGACAGTGTGGTCATCGCGGTCAACGTCTTGGCGGCCTTGCCCTTGGTGAGCAGACCGATGAGGATCATGAAGACCGGGATCAGCGGCAGCGTGACGAAGATGATGGCCGCGGACGTCAGATCCTGAAATGCGATGACCACCAACGTCGCCGGAGTGAGAGTGGCCGCGAGCACCAGGGCCGGAAGATACCCGGTGAGGTACGGCACGAGTCCGTCGATGCCGCGGGTGAGCACGGTCGCGATCTCGTCGCGGCGCGGATCGAGTTCGCGCGGCCGCATCCGCGTGGCGACACCGAGCACCTCCCCCTTCAGTTCCGCCACGACCCGGGTGGCGGACCGGTGCGCGAAGCGGGACTGCAGCCAGGTGCCGAGAACCCGGATCCCCACCGCGACCGCGAGCACCACCAGTTCGGTGGACCACCGGCCGAGGTCGGTGGCGTCGTCGACGATCACCCCGCCGAGCACGCGGCCGATCATGAGCGCCGACACGATCACCATCGCGACGTCGACCATCGACAGCCCGACCGTGAGGACGAGGTACCCGCGGGCGGCCGCCGAGTACCGCCACAGGCGGGGATCGACGGGACGCCGGGACGCACCCTCCCGTGCCGGGCGGGGTGCGTCGCCTACCGCTGTGCTCATCTGCGCTCGAGTGGGAGACCGATCGACGGCGGGATGTGCTTGGTCGAGATCCGTTGCCGGAACACCCAGTACGTCCAGCCCTGGTAGATCAGCACCACCGGGGTGAGGAAGGCCGCGGCCCACGTCATCACCTTCAGGGTGTACGGACTCGACGACGCGTTCTCGATGGTCAGGCTGTAGGCGGCGTCCAGGGTGGACGGCATGACGTCGGGGAACAGCGACCCGAACAGCAGTGCCACCGTGGCGATGACGGCGATCGACGTGAGCAGGAACGCCCAGCCTTCCCGCTCGGCGCGGGTGAACGCGACCACCCCGAGGAGGGCGCCGGCGGCGATCACGACGAGGATCCAGGTCCAGCCGGTGCCGTGCGCCAGCTGTGTCCACAGCACGAAGGCGCCCGCCACGGGAACGGCCGGGAGGGCCAGCCGGGACGCCAGTTCGACGGCGTCCGTGCGTACTTCGTCGGCCGTCTTCAGCGCGAGGAACACCGCGCCGTGCAGGGCGAACACGAGTGCGGTCGTCAGGCCACCCAGGAGGGCATAGGGATTGAGCAGATCGAACAGGTTCGACGTGACCTGCTTGTCGGCGTCGATGTCGACGCCCCGCACGATGTTCGCGAACGCGACGCCCCACAGCACGGCGGGCACCCACGACCCGAAGACGATGCCCCAGTCGCACCGCCGGCGCCAGGTGTCGTCGTCGATCTTGCCGCGGTACTCGATGGCGCAGATCCGGACGATCAGCGCGACGAGGATGATCAGCAGCGGCAGGTAGAAGCCGGAGAACAGGGTGGCGTACCACTCGGGGAACGCCGCGAACAACGCGCCGCCGCCGGTGATCAGCCACACCTCGTTGCCGTCCCACACGGGGCCGATCGTGTTGAGCACCACCCGCCGTCGGGTGTCGCCCTCGGGGTCCTTGCGCCTGCCGAGGACCGGCATCAGCATGCCGACACCGAAATCGAATCCCTCGAGGACGAAGTACCCGATGAAGAGCACCGCGATCAGGATGAACCACACTTCTTGAAGTCCCATGACCGTCTCCCCTAGTACGCGAACGAGAGTTGTTCGGGTTTGCCCGGTTCTTCGGGCTCGTCGTGGCCGTCACCCGGTGGATGCGCGTCGTGTTCGAGTGGCCCCTCCACCGTGTAGCGGCGGATCAGGGTGAACCAGACGACGGCCAGCGCCCCGTAGACGACGGTGAACGTGATGAGCGAGACCCACACGGTCCACGGGGAGTGATTCGAGACGCCTTGGTCGACAGTGAGTCTGATCATGTCCACGCCGGTCGGGTTGGGTGCCACGACCCACGGTTGGCGGCCCATCTCGGTGAACACCCAGCCCGCGCTGTTCCCGAGGAACGGCGTCGGGATGACGGCGATCGACAGCCAGCCGAACCACTTCTTGTCCGGGACCCGGCCGCCGCGGGTCATCCACAGGCCGACCACGGCGAGCAGCGCCGACCCCGCCGCCCAGCCGATCATCGCGCGGAACGTCCAGTAGGTGACGAACAGGTTGGGCTTGTAGTTGCCGGGCCCGTACATCTCCTCGTAGCGGGCCTGGATCTCGGTGACGCCCTCGACGGTGGAGTCGAACGTGCCGTCCGCGAGGAACGAGGTGAGTCCGGGGATCTTGATGAGCTGCGTGATGCTCTCGCAGTTGTTCTGGGTGCCGACTGTCAGGATCGAGAAGTCGGCGCCGGTTTCGGTGTGGCACAGCGATTCGGCGGACGCCATCTTCATGGGTTGCTGTTCGAACATCAGCTTGCCCTGGATGTCGCCGGTGATCGCGAGCCCGACACCTGCGGCGACCATCACCCACAGCGCGAGGATCGTGACCGGACGGAACATCGTCCTGGCGGTCTCCTCGTGCTTCTTCGCGACCTCCGGTTCGGTGGCTTCCTTCGACCTGCGCATGCTGCGCACCATCCACCAGCCGCCGACGCCGGCCACGAACGTGCCTGCCGTCAGGAACGCTCCGGCCACGACGTGCGGGAACGCCGCGAGGGCGGTGTTGTTGGTGAGCAGTTCCCAGATGCTGGTGAGTTCCGCGCGCCCGGTCTCGGGGTTGTAGACGGCCCCCACCGGGTGCTGCATGAACGAGTTGGCGGTGATGATGAAGTACGCGGACGCGTTGACACCGATCGCGACGAGCCAGATGGTGGCCAGGTGGACGAGCTTGGGCAGCCTGCCCCAGCCGAAGATCCAGAGTCCGAGGAACGTCGACTCGAGGAAGAACGCCACGAGTCCCTCGAGTGCGAGGGGGGCGCCGAACACGTCGCCGACGAAGCGTGAGTACTCGCTCCAGTTCATGCCGAACTGGAACTCCTGCACGATGCCGGTGGCGACGCCGAGCGCGAAGTTGATCAGGAAGAGTTTCCCGAAGAACTTGGTGAGCCGATACCAGTGATCCTTTCCGGTGACCACCCACATCGTCTGCATGACGGCGATCAGCGGGGCGAGACCGATCGTCAGCGGAACGAGGATGAAGTGATAGACGGTGGTTATGCCGAACTGCCACCGGGAGACATCCAAGGCATCCATGGCTACTCCGAAACTGGGCCCGTAGGACAGGCTTCAGGGCCGGAGCGTGGGCTTCCGCCCGACCCTTGAAAACAACGTACTGCGGGGCCGTTTGCTCCGCAGGACTTTGTTACTACGAAATGTAGTAGACCTGTCAAGCCTCCGCGGACTCGGCACCCGACGTCTCGACCGCGAGGTCGACCAGCTCCACGATCTCGTCGGCGAGGGGAGCGTCCGGCAGGGCGAGACCGTCGATCTTGCGCACCCGCGCGGCCATGGTGATGCTGGAGATGAGCCAAACACCTTCCGCTGTAATGAGATCCGCCGGACGCAGCGCCGCGTACTCGCAGCGGAATCCCTTGCCGGACGCCACTTCGTAGAGAGCCTGCTGGGTGGTGCCCGGAAGAATTCCGTGCTCCGGCGGCGGCGTGAGGAGCGTCTTCTCGCGGGCGATGACCACCGTCGAACGTGGCCCTTCCAACACATTGCCCTCACTGCTGACGAAGATCACATCGTCGGCTCCGAACGTCGCCGCATACCGCAGGGCGGCCATGTTCGTGGCATACGACAAGGTCTTCGCCCCGAGCAACTGCCACGGCGCGCTCGCCGACAGATCCACCGAATAGCCCCGGGCCAGTGTGAGTACCGACACCCCGTCACGGCGCGCCTGCAGGATCCGATCGGACACCGGCCCGACCGTGACGAACGCGGTCGGGTCGCCGCCGGACTCCCGGCCGCGGCTGAGCACGAGGCGCATCGCGCCCTCCCGCTCGGATCCCCACTCCTCGACCGCCAACTCCAGCGCCAGCCGCCAGTCGTCCAGGTCCTGCACGGGCAGACCGAGGGCCCGCGCCGACGCGACCAGTCGAGTGAGGTGCGGCTCCACCTTCAGTGCGCGACCGCCGCGCACCAACAGCGTCTCGAAGACACCGTCGCCGCGCACCACCGCCAGATCGTCCGCGTGCAGCAGCGGGGCATCCGCGTCGCGCACCTCGTGGTCCAGTGTCACCAGCACTCGATCAGACATGAGACCCAGCCTATCGACCCTGCTGACCGCCACCCGGGGTCCATGGTCCCTAGACTGGGTTCGTGGTCGACAAACTGCCCGTCTCACCCAGTCCACTCGTCACGGCCCCGGACGCGGTCCCGGCGCCCGCAGGCTCCCCCGACGCCGGCGTCGCCTGGCACCACGGCGATCCGCTCGGCGAACAGCGCAGCGCCGAGCGTTCCGCGGTGGTCGTCGACCGCTCCCACCGGTTCGTCATCGCGATCAGCGGGCCCGAACGACTCACCTGGCTGCACACCATCTCCAGCCAGCACGTCGCCGCACTCCCCGACGGCGCGAGTGCCGAGAACCTCAGCCTCGACGTCAACGGGCGCGTCGAACACCACTTCGTCCAGACCGACCTCGACGGCGTCACCTGGATCGACACCGAAGCCGACCGCGGGCCCGACCTTCTCTCGTTCCTCACCAAGATGGTGTTCTGGTCCAAGGCCGAGCCCCGCGACGGCAACGAACTCGCCGTCCTCAGTGTGATCGGTCCCGACGCCCCGTCGGTCCTCGACGCCGCCGGGGTCGCCGCGCCCGCCGAGCCCTACGCCGCGGTCGCGGTGGCCGGGGGCGGTTTCGTCCGTCGTATGCCGTGGCCGACCGCCGACTCCTTCGATCTGCTGGTCCCGAGGGAAGGACTCGCGACGTGGTGGGGCCGGCTCACCTCAGCCGGCGCCGCCCCCGCCGGTACGTGGGCGTTCGAGGCACTCCGGGTGGCCGCCGTGCGTCCCCGGATCGGACTCGACACCGACGACCGCACCATCCCGCACGAGGTCCGCTGGATCGGCGGTCCCGCCGAGCACGGCGCCGTCCACCTCGAGAAGGGCTGCTACCGCGGTCAGGAGACGGTGGCCCGCGTCCACAACCTCGGCAAGCCGCCGCGACACCTGGTTCTGCTGCACCTCGACGGCAGCGCCGAGGGCCGCCCGGAACCGGGAGACCCGGTGACGGCGGGAGGCCGCGCGGTCGGACGGATCGGCACGGTGATCGACCATCACGAACTCGGCCCCATCGCGCTGGCCCTCGTCAAACGGTCCGTCCCCACCGACACCGAATTGGTGACCGGCCCGTGCGCGGCGTCCATCGACCCCGACTCCGTGCTCGTCGACGACGCGGTCCAGGCCGGCCGCGCCGCCGTCGACCGGCTCCGCGGCCGGTGAGCGGGACCACCGCGGCGGCCGGCGAGGTGCTGGCCGTCTGCGTGCTGCACACCGAGCGCGACAGCGGCACCCGGCGGGTGACGCGCACGGCCATCGACAAGCGGCCCGTCGACGGCCCGGTGTCCGTCACGACCGCCGGGCTGGCCGGCGACCGCGTCTGCGACACCGAATACCACGGCGGGCCGTTCAAGGCCGTCTACGCGTACCAGGAGGACGAGGCGCAGCGCTGGGCGACGGAACTCGGCCGCGCACTGCCGCCGGGATGGTTCGGCGAGAACCTCCGGCTGAGCGGCATCGCCGCGAGCGACGCCGTGATCGGCGAGCGCTGGCGGATCGGCACCACCGAACTGGAGGTGTCGGGCCCGCGGACGCCGTGCGGCACGTTCGGCGTGTGGGCCGCCGAGCCGAGGTGGGTCAAGCGGTTCTCCGAACGCGGCGACACCGGTGCGTACCTGCGGGTGGTGACCGAGGGGTCGATCACCGCAGGCGACACCGTCCACCGCCTCCACGTGCCCGGCCACGGCGTCACCGTCCGCGACCTGTTCACCGGCCGCGACCCGGAACGGTTCGTGGCACTGCTCGAACAGCAGGAGAACCTCGCTCCGACCGTCGCGGACAAGGCCCGCCGACGGATCGCCGGATTGGAAGTGAAGGTCACGTATTGAGCATCGAACTGGTCGAGGTCGTCCGTTCCGGATTCCGTGAGTGCGTCCACCGCGGCTCCGCGGTGATCCTGAGCGCGGACGGCGAGATCGCGCTCGCCCTCGGCGAGGTGCACACGCCGATCTATCCGCGGTCGTCGAACAAGCCGTGGCAGGCCGTGACGATGCTGAGGAACGGCTTCGAACCGTCCAGTTCCGAAGAGCTCGCGATCGCGACCGCCTCCCACGAGGGCGAGTCGGACCACGTCGAACTCGTCGAGCGGCTGCTCGCCCGGTACGGCCTCGACGAGGACCAGCTCCGCTGCCCCGCGGATCTGCCCTCCAACGAGCTCGCGCGGGCCGAACTGCTGGCCGCCGGTGAACTCCCCCGCCCGGTGTACATGAACTGCTCGGGCAAGCACGCGGCGATGCTGGCCACCTGCCTGACCGCCGACTGGCCGCTGGACAGCTACCTGGAGCCGACGCATCCCCTGCAGCTCGCCGTGGTCGAGACGCTCGGCTCGATCAGCGGCGACGTCGACGCCGAACTCGGCATCGACGGATGCGGGCTGCCGATCGTCCCGCTGTCGCTGACGCATCTGGCGCGGGCGTTCGCGCGACTCGTCACCGCCGAACCCGGGTCCCCCGAGCTCGCCGTCGCCGACGCCGTCCGCGAGCACCCGTATCTCGTCTCGGGTACCGGCAAGGACGACGCGCGCCTGATGCCGGTCGTTGACGGGCTGATGACGAAGGCCGGCGCCGACGGGGTCTACGCGGGCGCGCTCCCCGACGGCTCGGCGTTCGCACTGAAGATCGACGACGGTCACGAACGGGCCCGGTTGCCCCTCGCCGCAGCGCTTCTCCATCGGATGGGCGCCGAGTGGACCGAGGATCTCGCGGCCCTCGCATCGCAGCCCGTGCTCGGCGGCGGCGTCCGGGTGGGGACCGTCCGGGCAATTCCGGGAGTCTTCTGAAGCAGAAATACCGGCATCGGGGCAGCTCGCGACCTCGATGAGACTAAACAGACACCGGTTCGGGGTGTGGATGGAAGCGCGAGGGAGTTTTCCACGCTAGAGTGTGGGCAGGAACTTACACACTCAAACGGGGCCGCCAAATTCCCCAGGCCGCCCCGCGAAAGCGCGAGGGGGTCAGCCATGGGCCGCGGCCGGGCTAAGGCAAAGCAGACCAAGGTTGCACGCGAGCTGAAGTACAGCGTACCGACCACGGATTTTGACAGCCTGCAAAGAGAGCTCTCAGGTGGGTCGTCCAACTCGCATCGGGACGAGGTCTTCGCTGACCAGCGTGCCGACAGGGAGGGTCACTCCCGGGAGGACGACGACGACTGGCGGCGCTGAGATCTGAAGACACAGAAATGAGGGGGAGCCGATACCGGCTCCCCCTCATTTCCACATCTTCAGCCGGTCGGGGCCACTAGCTCGCCCCGTTCCGGCAGACGTCCTCCGACCTCAGAACCTCGGGTGATCGCCGGCGAGAATCGCGCGCTCGGCCGACACGTCGTGCGACTTCTTGATGCTGCCCAGCGTCCAGCAGTCGATGTGCCGCGCCGTCAGGACGGCCAGCGCACGATCGACGTCCTCGGGCGCCACGATCGCGACCATGCCGACGCCCATGTTGAACGTCTGCTCCATCTCGGCCCGCTCGACGCGTCCGCGCTGCGCGATCATCGCGAAGATCGGAGCGGGGCTCCACGTGCCGCGGTCGAGTTCGGCGACCAGACCCTTGGGCATGACCCGCGCGAGGTTGTTGGCCAGTCCGCCACCGGTGACGTGGCAGAACGTGCGCACGTCGGTCTCGGCGGCGAGCGCCAGGCAGTCCTTGGCGTAGATCTTCGTGGGCTCGAGCATCTCCTCGCCCAGGGTGCGGCCGAATTCGTCGACGTGCGCCGTCAGGCTCATGTGATCGATCTCGAGCAGCACCTTGCGGGCCAGCGAGTAACCGTTGGAATGCAGTCCGGACGAACCCATCGCGATCACGACGTCGCCGGGACGGACCCGGTCGGGGCCCAGCACCTGATCGGCCTCGACCACGCCGACACCGGTCGCGGACAGGTCGTAGTCGCCGTCCGCCATCACGCCGGGGTGCTCGGCCGTCTCGCCACCGAGCAGCGCGCACCCGGCCTGGATGCAGCCTTCGGCGATGCCGCTGACGAGTTCCGCGACCCGCTCCGGGACGACTCGCCCGACGGCGATGTAGTCCTGCAGGAACAGCGGCTCGGCGCCGCAGACGACGAGGTCGTCGACGACCATCGCGACCAGGTCGAGGCCCACGGTGTCGTGCTTGTCGAGTGCCTGGGCGACGGCGAGCTTGGTGCCCACACCGTCCGTGGACGCCGCCAGCAGCGGCTCCTTGTAGTCACCCTTGAGCGAGAACAGTCCCGCGAATCCACCGAGACCACCGAGAACCTCGGGACGGCTGGCGCGCTTGGCCAAGGGAGCGAAGAGTTCCACCGCCCGATCGCCTGCGGCGATGTCCACTCCTGCGGCGGCGTAGGACGCGCCAGGGCGACTTGTCGGATCCTCGGTCATGTGGTTGTTACTCCAGCCTTCTGTTGCTCGTCAAAATCGTGTCGGTCGGGCAATCGAGTGCTGTGATTGCGTCCTTACGGTACCGGAGTACGTTCTCCGGCCGGCTCCCGATGTACCGGCCTACGGCCGACTGAGGGCGTTCGCGTTGTCGTTCTCCCGCGTCGCGGGACCACCTGCCGCGCTCTCGAGCATTCCCTCGAGAACGTTCTTCCCGATCGACGTCTCCGTGGGGAGCGCGATGGGGTACGTGCCGTCGAAGCAGGCCGCGCACAGTCGCGTCGCCGGCTGCTCGGTGGCCGCGATCATGCCTTCGGTGGAGATGTAGCCGAGGGTGTCGGCGCCGATGGAGCGGCGCACCCCTTCGAGCATCTCGTCGAAGCTGCCGGGTTCGCCGCTGCCGCCCGCACCGTTGGCGATCAGCTCGGCCGGGGAGGCGAAGTCGATGCCGTAGAAGCAGGGCCACTTGACCGGCGGCGACGCGATCCGGACGTGGATCTCCAGGGCGCCGGCCTCGCGGAGCATCCGGATGAGCGCGCGCTGGGTGTTGCCGCGGACGATCGAATCGTCCACCACCACGAGGCGCTTGCCGCGGATGACTTCCTTCAGCGGGTTGAGTTTGAGGCGGATACCGAGCTGGCGGATCGTCTGCGAAGGCTGGATGAAGGTGCGGCCCACGTAGGCGTTCTTCATCAGACCCTGGCCGTACGGAATGCCCGATCCCTGCGCGTACCCGACCGCGGCGGGAGTGCCCGACTCGGGGACCGGGATGACGAGGTCGCCCTCGGCGGGGTGTTCGGTGGCGAGGCGGCGTCCGATCTCGACGCGGGTGGAGTGCACCGAACGTCCGCCGATGACGCTGTCCGGACGAGCCAGGTACACGTATTCGAACACGCAGCCCTTGGGCTCGGGGTTCGCGAAGCGGGAGGAGCGGACGCCGTCGGCGTCGATGGCGAGCAGTTCGCCGGGCTCGATGTCGCGGACGAACGACGCGCCGACGATGTCGAGTGCGGCCGTCTCGCTGGCCACCACCCAGCCGCGGTCCAGTCGTCCGAGGCACAGGGGGCGGATGCCGTGCGGGTCACGCGCCGCGTAGAGCGTGTGCTCGTCCATGAACGTGAGGCAGAACGCGCCGCGCAGCGTCGGCAGCAGCGTCATGGCCGCCTGCTCGATGGTGCTGTCCGCGGCGGCGTGCGCGAGGAGGGCGCCGACGACGTCCGAGTCGGACGTGGCGCCGCCGGGACGCTTGTCGTTGACGAGGCCCGCGGCCCGGGCGCGCTGCGCCAGTTCGGCCGTGTTGACGAGGTTGCCGTTGTGCCCGAGGGCGATGCCGCTGCCCGCGGCGGTGGTGCGGAAGATCGGCTGCGCGTTCTCCCAGGTGGTCGAGCCCGTCGTGGAGTAGCGACAGTGACCGACGGCGACGTGGCCCGGCATCGCTGCCAGGGTCTGCTCGTCGAATACCTGGCTGACCAACCCGAGGTCCTTGAAGACCAGCACCTGCGAACCGTCGGCGACGGCGATGCCCGCCGCTTCCTGACCACGGTGCTGCAGAGCATAAAGCCCGTAGTAGGTGAGTTTCGCCACATCCTCTCCCGGCGCCCAGACGCCGAAGACTCCGCATTCTTCGCGGGGCTCGTTCTCGTCCTCGTCGGACGGGTTCGAAGAGAGAAGATTAGGACTGTGGACCGACAGATCGGCTCTGGTCACCGGGTTGCTCCCTGGGGATGGGCGTGTGAGGGGCAAGGTCAGTCTACGTGCCCGGAGCCGCCGCTTCGCCCACGGTGTCCATGGAACCGGCCGGACTCCCGGACGACGGGCCGAAAAAAGATTAGTTTCGCTATCGATCGGCACCCCTCGAGTCACGGAGCGGGACCTCCGAGGAAGGCCTGTCGAGCGGATCGAGCGGCCCGCCGCTCGCTGCGGCTCGGGTGACTACACGCGCAGCAGCGGCAGCCAGTGGGCGATCTCCCCCGCGCGGCTCCCCGACACCGACACCCCGCCGCCGGACGTCGCGCCGTCGAAGTCCAGCAGTCCCGTCACCAGCAGCAGCCACGTCCGGGGATCGGTCTCCACGACGTTGGGCGGGGTGCCGCGGGTGTGCCGGGGACCCTCGATGCACTGGACCGCGACGAACGGGGGGACCCGCACCTCCACGCTCGACCCGGGTGCCACCTGCTCGAGTGTCCGCGCGCTGAGCCGGACCGCCGCGGCCAGCTGGGTGCGGGACGGCTTCTCCTCGGTCTCGCCGCGCAACCACGGACCGACCTCGAGGACGGCGGCCCTCAGTTCGGCGGGATCTACGGCTCGACGCGACGGCATGCGCTCAATCTACTGTGCGGGCCCGCGCGGCTTCGGCGGCCACCACCCCACCGACGTTGACCGAAAGATGCAGCAGTGCAGGGGCTACGACGCTGCCGCTGCGGCGTCGCAACCACTCGAACAGCCATGCGGAGGAACCGGTGAGCAGCACGCTCGCGAGGATCGGGTCACCGGCGAGCCGGGCCGCGCGCCCATGCCACAGCCCGAACGTCACGGCGTGCAGTACGTACGCCGTGGTGGGCGTCCAGCCGCGGCGCAGCATCGCGGACAGGACGCTGCGGAACAGCAGTTCCTCGTGCGCGACGGTCCCCACCGGGATCCGGAACCCGACCCAGCCCGCGACGTCGCTGACGTGGTCGCCGGTCGGAACGCGCCTGCGCGCGGCGGGCACACCCAGCGCGATCGCGTACCCGGCGAGCGGGACCACCGACGCCACGGCGCCGTACCGCAGCCCGGACCGCACCGCCGACGCGGACAGACCGAGTTCGTCGACGCCGTACCCCGCGGTGCGGGCGGCTCCCACGACCGACAGTCCGAGCGCGCCGCCGGCGACGGCCCGCCCGTACGGGCCGAGCCCCGAACCGGGCAGCACCACGTTGTTCCACAGCACGGCCGCCGCCGCACCGGCCACGGAGGCGAGCCTGCTCACTTCTCCGGACCCTCTGTCCCGGCGAGGGATTCGAGGGTGGAGCGGACGCGCTCGGTGTCGACGGGCGTCCACCCCTCGGGCTGCGCGACCGTGATCCAGCCGTCGAGGACGAGGGTCCCGTAATTGTGACCGTGCCCGTCCGGGACCCCGGCGGCGTTCGTGAGGTCGGCGGACACCTGCCAGAACGTCACGAACGGAAACCACTTCATCGACGGTGACCGATCGTCGCCCGGCGGTTCCTTCAGCCAGTCGGGCCGGGTGAACGCGAGATCGGGCGACCACCACACGACGGGATCGGACGGATGCTGGACGTACAGGATGCGCGGCGACAACCACTCCCCGGTGTCTTCGACCATGTCGGCGGAGTCGTCGGCGAACCGCACCACCAGACCCGCCGCGTACTCGGGGTCCACCTCGGGAGTGCCGGGGTCGCGGCGCTGGATCAGCTGACCCCACAGCCGGTTCGAGTTGGGCGGGCCGACCCACAGCACGCCGTCGACGGTCTGCCGGATGTCGCTCAGCGTGTCGAAGGCGCCCTCCCCTGCCTGGGTGCCGAGACTTTCGCCGTAGACGAGCAGCTTGGGGCGGGTCGCCTCGGGTTCCTGCAACCACCGTTCGTGCACGCGGTCGATCAGCATCTTCCCCGCCTCGGCGGCCTTCTCCCGGTCGGCGAGGAACGAGATCCAGCTCGGCAGGAACGAGTACTGGCTGGCGACCAGCGCCGTGTCGCCGTTGTGGACCAGCTCGATCGCCTGCGCCGCAGTGGGATTGACCCAGCCCGTGCCGGTGGTGGGAATGACGACGAGGACCTTGCGTGTGAAAGCGCCGGTCCGCTCGAGTTCGTCGATGACGACGTCCATGCGTTCGTCGGGGTCCTCGGCGGTCTCGAGTCCGGCGTAGACCCGGATCGGGTCCTTGGCCGGGGTGCCGTTGGCCGCCGCGAGTTCGTCGGCGTCGAGGCCGCGGGACACGAAGTTCCGGCCCTCGTACCCGAGGGTGTCCCACGGCGCCAGCGACTCCGGGCTGCCCGACTTCTCGGGGTCGAGCGGCTGCTCGACGCCGTCGCGGGTGGTCGAATTCTGCAGGCTGAACGCCGCGTTCGTGGCGGCGTAGATGCCGCGCATCAGGACACCGTCCACGAGCAGGAAGAACAGCACCGTCACGATGAGGATGCCGACGGTCGTGGCCGTCGGGATCGCGAGGTGCCACCGCCGGATGAGTCGTCCCGCGATCCACCGCACCAGTTCGCGCAGCAACCGCCACACCGAGATGACCGCCGCACCCACGAGCAGGCTCAGACCGCCGGTGCGGATGTAGCCGGTGGTGGTGGTGCCCTCCGCACCCATCAGCGCGGCGAGTTCACGCTGCCACGCCGCGGAGTACGCGAGCATCACGAGGCTCACTGACACGCAGGTCACCGTCACGAGTACGCGCAGGCCGGTGGACCACGGTTCCGGAAGCGGCCACCACGACCGGTTCCTCAGGACGTAGCGGCGCACCAGCCAGCCGATCGCGGTACCCACCGCATAGCCGATCGCGGCGTTGATGCCGCCGATCAGCCCCTGGAACAGCCAGTCGCGGGGCAGCAGCGACGGCGTCAGCGACCAGCAGAAGAACAGCGTCGCGAACGCGATACCGGTGAAGTCGAGGCGAAGGAAACGCCAGGTCCGATCGAGTCGGGGACCGTGGAGGAGTGCAGGATCGACCAGCCGCGAGAGTTCCCGCGGCCCCCTGTCAACCCTCTCCAATGCCCCCGATTCGACCATTCATCACCCGAACAATGCCGGCAGAGTTCCCTCGAACGTCGAGCGCAGTTCGGCGAGCGAGACCGAGAACTGGCCCTGGACCTCGACGGAATCGGAGCCTTCGTCGACCACACCGATGCGCACCCACGGGAGGTTACGGGCCGTGCACATACCCGTAAAGCGAGTTTCCTCGGTGCGCGGGACCGCGACGAGCACCCGGCCCGAGGACTCCGAGAACAGGGTGACGAACGGATCGGCGTCCTCGGGGAGCAGGATGCGGCAGCCCGTCTCCCCGGCCAGCGCGGCCTCGACGACGGCCTGCGCGAGACCACCCTCGGACAGGTCGTGCGCGGCGGAGACGAGGCCGTCGCGGGACGCCGCGAGGAGGATGTCGGCGAGCAACTGCTCCCGCGCGAGGTCGACCTTCGGCGGCACCCCGCCGAGGTGGCCGTGCTCGACCTGCGACCAGATGGACCCGTCGAACTCGTCGTTCGTGTCGCCGAGCAGGATCAGCGTCTCGCCCGGCTCCAGTCCGAGACCGGTGGGGATGCGCCGGTGCACGTCGTCGATGACGCCGAGGACGGCCACCACCGGGGTGGGCAGGATCGCGGTCGAGCCGGTCTGGTTGTAGAAGCTGACGTTGCCGCCGGTGACCGGGATGCCGAGCGTCGCGCAGCCGTCCGCCAGACCGCGCACGGCCTGCTGGAACTGCCACATCACGCCCGGGTCCTCGGGGGATCCGAAGTTCAGGCAGTTGCTGACGGCCTTGGGAGTGGCGCCGGTGACGGCGACGTTGCGGAACGCCTCGGCGAGCGCGAGCTGCGCACCGGCGTACGGGTCGAGCGAGGTGTAGCGGCCGGACGCGTCGGTGGCGAGCGCGATGCCGCGGCCCGTCTTCTCGTCGACGCGGATCACGCCGGAGTCGGCGTTCTCGGCGAGGACGGTGTTGCCGCGCACGTAGCGGTCGTACTGCTCGGTGATCCACTTGCGGCTGCACAGCGCCGGGGACGCGAGCATCTTCAGCAGCGTCGCCTTCAGCTCGTCGGCGGACTCCGGACGCTTCAGGCCGGCGGTGGTGTTCGCGATCAGGGCGTCCTGGCTCGCGGGACGCTGCACGGGGCGCTCGTACACCGGGCCCTCGTGGGCGACGGTGCGCGGCGGCACGTCGACGACGGTCTCGCCGTGCCAGGAGATGGTGAGCCGGTCGCCGTCGGTGACCTCGCCGATGTCGGTGGCGAGGACGTCCCACTTCTTGCACACCGCCATGAACGCGTCGACGTTCTCGGGGGTGACGACCGCGCACATGCGTTCCTGCGACTCGCTGGAGAGCACCTCGGCCGCGGTCATGCCGGTGGCCCGCATCGGGACCTGCTCGAGGTTGATGTGCATGCCGCCGTCGCCGGCCGCGGCCAGCTCGGACGTGGCGCAGGACAGCCCGGCGCCGCCGAGGTCCTGGATGCCGACCACGAGCTTCGCGGCGTACAGCTCGAGACAGCACTCGATGAGCACCTTCTCGGTGAACGGATCGCCCACCTGCACCGCGGGCAGTTTCTTGCGCCCGGTACCACTCTCGTCGCCGTCGAACGTCTCCGACGCCAGCACGGACACGCCGCCGATGCCGTCGAGGCCGGTGCGCGCACCGAACAGGATGATCTTGTTGCCGG
>JBCEBZ010000258.1:0-4457 GCA_039206675.1 Rhodococcus sp. (in: high G+C Gram-positive bacteria)
ATCAGGTCGTCGCCGGCGAGGGCGAGGGGGAGCGTCAGCTCCTGGATGGCGAACGTGCGCTCGATGCCGATCTCGTCGAGGGCGCGGACGACCTCGTCACGCACTCCGAGTTCGGCGAAAGTGGGGGCGACGTGTGTGGAGTCGAGTTGCGCGGACAGCGTGGTCTCGGTTGCGTCGTCTTCATGGTCGACAGTGATCTTGCTCAGGGGTCTGGCCTTCCTCGTAGCTGCACGCACGCACGAGGTAAGGGCCAGGCCGCTGGTCGGCCCGATTTCCCAGTCGACGCTCGTCGATGTCCTCTTCCGAGTCGATCCTGCCTCTGCCTCAGCGCAGAAATCGAATATTTCGGCGAGGCGCGGCTGGGACCGTCGATCAGGTGCGCGCACATTATCGGTGGGAACCGCCGATCGGATCGTGATAGATCATCACTCGAACCGCGTTCTCTGTGGAGACGAACGTGGTGACGAGCGGTTGCCCACGATCATTGTAGCCGGAGAACGCTCCACAACTGGTTACGCATGGCAAACATCACTGCTCGACGCATTAGGCTGTGGCGCCATGGAGCCCAACACCCCTGCATCCACTGATTCCACGATTCCCGCTGATCACCCCGGCGTCGGTGAACTCTTCGCGGTCCTCGCATACGGCGAGATCTCCGCGTTCTACCGGCTGTCCGAGGACGCGCAGATGGCGCGGACCCTGCAGGGCAAGGTGGCGCTCGCGAGCATGGCGGCCGCCGAGATGGGTCACTTCGAGATGCTCGAGAAGGCGCTGACCGCGCGTGGGTTCGACATCTTCGAGGCGATGGATCCGTTCGTCCGGGCCCTCGACAACTACCACGCGTCCACCACCCCGTCGACGTGGCTCGAGGCGCTGGTGAAGGCGTACGTCGGCGACGGGATCGCCGCGGACTTCTACCGCGAGATCGGGCACTCGCTGCCCGCCGAGGTCTCGCGGACCGTCGAGGAGGTGCTCTCGCAGACCGGGCACTCCGAGTTCGTCGTCCACGAGGTGCAGCAGGCGATCAAGGCCAGCAACCGCGACAAGGACCGCCTCATGCTGTGGGGGAGGAGACTGCTCGGCGAGGCCATCACCCAGGCGCAGTTCGTCCTGGCGCAGCGGGAGGCGCTGACCGAACTCGTCATCTCCGCGTCCGGCGACCTCAACGGCGTCGTCGCACTGTTCGACCGCATGCAGGAGATGCACGCCGAACGCATGGCCGTGCTGGGGCTGGTCTGACGGCACCGGTTTGCCGGTGTTCGCTCAGGGCACAGCCCGCAGACGCGCGTCGGCGGCGGCCACTGCATTAGCCTGGCCGGGACAGCTGATGTTTCTCGGAGAGTTCGGAGGTTGACCGTGGAGGTCAAGATCGGTGTAATCGACAGCCCGCGTGAGCTCATCGTCAGCAGCGAGCAGACCCCGGACGAGGTCGAGACATTGGTCTCGGGCGCCCTCACCGGTGGCGACGGGATCCTGTCCCTGGAAGACGACAAGGGGCGTAAGTACCTCATTCAGTCCAGCAAGATCGCCTACGTGGAAATCGGCCCGTCCGATATCCGCAAGGTCGGATTCGCGCCGACGAAGTGAACACAGTCGGATTCGCTCCGACCACGTGAACACAGTCGGATTCGCTCCGACCACGTGAACACACGAGAAAGGGCCCGACAGTCGAGTCGACTGTCGGGCCCTTTCTCGTGTCGTGTCAGCGCTGTTCGGGGTGCAGCGGAACGCGGGACAGACCGCCCCACGCGAGCGTGACCGTCGTGTCGACCGCTTCTTCCTTCGGGATCGGGCGCGCCGCCTCGAGCCAGTACCGCGCGGTGAACTGGCTGGCACCGACGAGGCCGACGGCCAGGATGCGGGCCCGGTACGGGTCGAGACCGGAGTCGTGGCTGACGAGGTCGAAGACGGCGTCGACGCACGCCTCGGTGGCCTGCTCGACGCGGCTCTGCACCTGCGGCTCACCCATGAGGTCGGACTCGAACACGAGCCGGAAGCCCTGCGAGTCGTTGTCGACGAAGTCGAAGAACGCCTGCACCGCGGCGCGGACACGCTGCTTGTTGTCGGTGGTCGAGCGCAGCGCCTGCCGGACACCCGAGATCAGGCTGTCGACATAGCTCTGCAGCACGGCCACGTACAGCTCGAGCTTGCCGGGGAAGTGCTGGTAGAGGACGGGCTTGCTCACACCGGCGCACTCGGCGATCTCGTCCATACCGGCAGCGTGGTATCCGCGTGTGACGAAGACCTCGCTGGCTGCGGCGAGTAGCTGCAGTCGCCGGGCGTCACGGGGCAGTCGCGTGCTGCGACGGGTCCCGGTGCCCTTTCCGGTTTTGGCATCGCGATCGGAGTTCGTCCGATCCGCGAGTTCAGTCATAGCGCTTCCAATCTGCACAAGTATTCCGCGTCACATTCTGTGTAACTGTGTGAACGATACCCGCGCGTAGTCAACCGTTCATGGTGGACTCGCAGGACTCGCCCGGTCAAGGATATTGCCTGTCCGGTAACTGGGGTACCCCAGGGGTTCGGGGCTCCTGGTGATCCGGGTAGCCGCGACGTTGCGGGTGTCGTTTCCGTGACACGCCGAATGACCTGCGGACGGTGCACTGGGACGAGGCGGTGCCGGACTGTGAGATTCTGGGCTGCGTGACTGACCGAGGAGGACCGCGTGTTCGCGGCCGGGCTCCCCAGAGTTCCGAGGACGGGGAGCGACGATCGCGAAGCATCGACCAGCGTGACGTCCGTCCCCGCGCCTCGCAGTCGGCACCGCAGGCGCAGTCCCATCAACCGCTCCGCGCTCAATGGGACCCGACCAGCCGCGACGTCGGTCGTCCCCGCAACCCGCGCCCCGAGCGGCAGGCCCGGAAGCAGAGCCGCATCGGCCGGTTCGTCTCCACCTACGGCTGGCGGGCGTACGCGATCCCGATCCTGCTGGTCGTCACCGTGCTCGTCGTGGTCGACGCGGTCCGGGACACCGGCGGCGGCGAGACGGCGGCCGAGACCGACACCCCCGGATTCGGCACCCTCTCCCGCGACACCGACGGTTCCAGCGTCATCGGGATCCCGCCGGAGGCCGACGGCAACTTCGCCGCCGAACTTCCCTCGGGCGCGTTGCCCGACGGCGGTCCGTTCACGGCGGTGGGCGCCGGCACCTGGCACGTCGTTCCCGGCAACGGAATCAAGGTCGGGCAGGGCACCGAGCGTGAGTTCACGTACAGCGTCGAGATCGAGGACGGCGTCGACACGTCCGGATTCGGCGGGGACGAGTCGTTCGGCCGGATGGTCGACCAGACGCTGTCGAATCCGAAGAGCTGGACGAAGGACCCGCGGTTCGCGTTCCGCCGCGTCGACCAGGGGGACCCCGATTTCCGGGTGTCCCTGACGTCGCAGATGACCATTCGCGAGGCGTGTGGCTACGACATCCAGTTGGAGGTGTCCTGTTACAACCCGGGCATCGACCGCGTCGTCCTCAACGAGCCGCGCTGGGTCCGCGGCGCCATCGCGTTCCAGGGCGACATCGGGTCGTATCGGCAGTACCAGATCAACCACGAGGTCGGGCACGCCATCGGTTACCAGGACCATCAGCCGTGCGAGACCGAAGGCGGCCTCGCGCCGGTGATGATGCAGCAGACGTTCGGGACCGCCAACAACGACATCGCCCGGCTCGACCCCGAGGGTGTCGTACCGATGAACGGGCTGACCTGCCATTTCAATCCCTGGCCCTTCCCGCGGGCATGAGTCTGGACCGGTCCCGCGCGACTGGGGGCGGGAGGGGAAGAATGGATCCCGTCGGGGCGTTGAATTCAATGCTGTCCGACACATCGGAAGCCGTCGCGCAATCGTCAGGAGTGGGCCGTGTCGCTTGACCGTTCTGTGAAGACCACCGAGGCGCTGCCGCCGCTGGTGGAACCGGACGCCGAACTTTCCCGCGACGAGGTGGCGCGGTACAGCAGGCACCTGATCATCCCGGACGTCGGCATGGCAGGGCAGAAGCGCCTGAAGAACGCGAAGGTCCTCGTCATCGGCGCAGGCGGACTCGGCTCACCGGCGCTGCTCTACCTGGCGGCCGCGGGGGTCGGGACGCTCGGCATCGTCGAGTTCGACGAGGTCGACATGTCGAACCTGCAGCGCCAGGTGATCCACGGCCGCTCGGACGTGGGCCGTCCCAAGGCGGAGAGCGCGCGCGACTCGATCCGCGAGATCAACGACAACGTCGACGTCCGGTTGCACGAGTTCCGGCTCGAGCCCGACAACGCCGTCGAACTGTTCGAGCAGTACGACCTGATCCTCGACGGCACCGACAACTTCGCCACCCGGTACCTCGTCAACGACGCCGCCGTCCTCGCGCACAAGCCGTACGTGTGGGGCTCGATCTACCGCTTCGAAGGCCAGGCGTCCGTGTTCTGGGAGGACGCGCCGAACGGCCGCGGACTCAACTACCGCGACCTCTACCCGGAGGC
>JBCEBZ010000259.1:0-17719 GCA_039206675.1 Rhodococcus sp. (in: high G+C Gram-positive bacteria)
ACGACCCGACCACCAACCCCCGCTCACCCGAACCCAGAACCTCCACATCCCCCACCACGGTGTCCGCACCCCGCGCACACGCCCCCAGGATCCGCACGAACCGCTCCCCGAATCCCACCACCGTCGCCCGGTCGAACACGTCGGACGCGAACGTGAACGATGCGGCGATACCCGCTGCGGCATCCGATTCGTCGTACTGCTCGGCGAGCGTCAACTGCAGGTCGAACTTGGAGACACCGGGTTCGACGTCGACGGTCTCCACCGTCAGTCCCGGCAGGTCCACGTGGACCGGGGCGGTGTTCTGGAACTCCAGCAAGATCTGGAACAGCGGTGAGTACGCGGTCGAGCGGGTCGGCGCGACCGCGTCCACCACGCTTTCGAACGGCACGTCCGCGTGCCCGAACGCCGCCAGATCCGCCTCCCGCACCCGGGAGAGCATTTCGCCGAACGTCGCGGCGGGTTCGACGGCCGTCCGCAGGACCAGTGTGTTGACGAGCATCCCGACGACGTCGTCGAGGGCTTCCTCGCCGCGCCCGGCGATCGGCGTCCCGATCGCGACGTCTCCGGACCCGCTCAGCCGCGCGACCAGCACGGCCAGCGCCGCGTGCATCACCATGAACATCGTGGAATCGTGTTGCCGCGCAAGGAGGAGAAGTGCCCGGTGGTCGTCCGCAGGCACGGTGAACCGGACGGTCCCGCCGCGGAGCGCCCTGTCGGTGGGCCGCGGCCGGTCCAGGGGCAGGTCGATCACGTCGGGGAGGCCGGACAGCGTCCGCTTCCAGTACTCCAGTTGCACCGACATCACGCTGCCGGGCTGGTCGACGCTGCCGAGGGCGGCCCTCTGCCAGAGACTGTAGTCGGCGTACTGCACGGGCAGCGGCCGCCAGTCCGGTGGCTGTTGCCGCACCCGCGCCGAGTACGCGACCATCAGATCGCGGGCGAGCGGTGCCAGCGACGCACCGTCCGCGGAAATGTGGTGCACGACGAGCACGAGAACGTGGTCCTGCCCGGTCCGGAACAGGGCGCCGCGCACGGGCACCTCGGTGCTCACGTCGAAGCCCCGCGCGGTCAACTCGGCTATTCGGGCGCGCAACGCCGCCTCGCCCCGGGCGATTCTCGGCTCCAGGTCCGGCATCACCTCGCCCAGCGGCAGGATCACCTGAGCCGGTCCGTCCACCGACGCCGGATACACGGTGCGCAGCGATTCGTGCCGGTCGAGGATGTCCCCGACCGCGGTCCGGAGCGCCGCCTCGTCGAGGGTTCCGGTCAGGCGCAGGGCCATCGGGATGTTGTAGGCGGGTGAGGAGGTGTCGTACTGATTGACGAACCAGAGGCGTTGCTGGGCGAGCGAGAGGGGAATCCGGTCGGGGCGCCGCTGCGCGACGAGGTCCGGGCGGTCGGGGGGTCGCGCGTGCGCACTCCCGATGCGTTCCGCCAACGCCTCCACCGTCGGCGCCTCGAACAGGGTCCGCACCACGAGTTCGACGCCGAGTGCGGCGTTGACCCGTGCGACCACCCTCGTCGCGGCGAGCGAATTCCCGCCGAGGTCGAAGAAGCTGTCGTCGAGGCCGATTCGCGCCACACCCAGGACGTCCGCGAACACCCGCGCGACGGCCTGCTCCGCCGCGGTGGCAGGAGCACGGAACTCGGTGGCCGCGGACAGGAATTCGGGCGCGGGCAGTGCGGCACGATCGAGTTTCCCCGCCGGGGTCAGCGGCAACTCGTCCAGGACGACGACGGCCGCAGGCACCATGTACGTCGGCAGTTGCCGTGCGGCGTAATCCGTCAACTCGGTTGCTGTGAGCCGCTGCCCGGCGGCGGGCAGCACGTACGACACGAGCACCGGGTCTCCGGACGGTGCCGTGCGCTGTGTCGTCACCGCGGTCCGCACGTGTGGATGGGTGTGGAGGACCGTGTCGATCTCGCCGAGTTCGATACGGAAGCCGCGCACCTTCACCTGGAAATCGCTGCGGCCCAGGTATTCCAGTGTGCGGTCGGTTCGCCACCGCACCACGTCCCCGGTGCGGTACATCCGGTCGCCGGGCCCGCCGAACGGGTCGGCGACGAACCGTTCCGCCGTGAGCGCCGACCTGCCGCGGTACCCGCGGGCGAGACCGTCGCCGGCGATGTACAACTCCCCCGCCACGCCGGCGGGCACCGGTGCCAGCCGCTCGTCGAGGACGACCTCGCGGAATCCGCGGAGCGGACCGCCCAGCGTGACGGCGCCGTCCGGGAGCATCGGCGCGCTGATGTTCGACATGACGGTGGCCTCGGTGGGACCGTACGCATTGGACAGCCGGCGGCCCGGCGCCCACCGCTGCACCAGTTCCGGCGGGCACGCCTCGCCGCCGAGCACCACGTCCCCGAAGCCGGAGAGTCCGTCCGGGTCGATCGTGCCGAGCGCCGCGGTGGTGACGAATCCGTGAGTGACTCTCTCCGACTGCAGGAACCGGGACAGCTCCGCCCCGCCGTAGATCGTCGGCGGAACGATCACCATGGTCGCGGCGGCGGCGAACACGTGCAGGTACTCGGAGACGGACGCGTCGAAACTCGGTGTCGAGAAGTGCAGGATCCGGGAGGTCTGCGACGCACCGGATCGGGTGAGTTGCTCGGCCGCGAAGTTGTCCAGGCCGCGGTGGGTGACCACGACGCCTTTGGGCCTGCCCGTCGAACCGGACGTGTAGATCACGTATGCCGGGTTCTCCGGGCGGAGAGGCCGAACCCGGTCGGCGTCGGTGACGGCGGACACCGGCCGACTCGCACAGTGCGAACGGAACTCGTCGTCGTCGAGGACAAGCCACGGCACCGATCCGGGGAGCCGGGACCGCACGGCCGACACCGTCAGGCCCAGAACCGCACCCGAGTCGTCGAGCATGTGCTCGATCCGCTCGGCCGGATAGTTCGGGTCGGCGGGCAGGAACACCGCCCCGGCCTTGGCGACCGCCAGCATCGACAGCACCGACTCGATCGAGCGGGTCATGCCCAGCGCCACGACGTTCTCCGGTCCGAGGCCGTGCTCTATCAGGACGCGGGCCAATCGGCTGGAGCGCTCGTCCAGTTCCCGGTACGTCACGTCGTTCCCGAGATACGAGAGCGCGGTGCCGGTGGGGTTGGCTCGGGTTGCCGCCGAGAACAATTCGGGCAGCGTGCGGCCCGGCCGTCCTGCGGGGCCGGGTACCGGGACGAGGGTGGCCCGTTCGGCGTCGGACAGGATGTCGATGTCGCCGACGACGAGACCGGGGTCGCCGGTGACCGCGTCCAGGATGCGGCGGAATCGTTCGCCGAGTCGACGCACCGTGCCCGGGTCGAACAGATCGGTGGCGAACCCGAGCGTCACCGTGATGCCGGCCGGGATGCCGTCGGCGTCGAACGTCTCCGCCGCCGTGACCCGAAGGTCGAATCGGCCGATCCCGGGAGTTCCGGCCGCGTCGCCGCCGTCGATCAGTACCTGGACGATCGGCGAGAATGCGGGCGAATCGCGGACCGCGACCGCTCGGACCACCTGCTCGAACGGGATGTCGCGGTGCTCGAATGCCTCCCGGTCGACGTCGTGAACGTGGCGGAGGTGCTCGGTGAAGGTCGCGTCCAGCCGGGCGCGGGTGCGGAGGACGACGAGGTTCTGTTCCCGGTCCACCGGGACCGTCGTTCCGACCGCGACGTCCGGTTCGCCGGAGAGCCGGCTCAGGAGCACGGTCGCGGCCGCGTGCAGAACACCGAACGCGGTGGTGCCGTGTTCTTCGGCGAGGGCCCGCACTCCGCGGTGGGTCTCGGCGCCGATCGGAACGTCGACGCGGTCGCCCCGCCCGGACTGCGTGATCGGCCGGACCCGATCGGACGGCAGATTCAGCACTTCGGGCATCCCCGACAGCCGATCGGCCCAGTACGCGAGGTGGTGCGCCGCGCGGCGCCGTCGGGCGCCTTCGCGGGCGGTCGCGTCGTGAATGGTCGCGAGCCGGGCCTGCGGGTCTGCCGAAACGAATTCCTCCAGCAGTTCGACGAAGTGCCGGTGGTGCCGGCGCAGCGCCGAATCCTCGTACCGGTTCGGATTGGCCCGGAAGTCGACGAAGATCTCCGCCGGCGTCCCACTCGGGTACACGTTGACCAGGAGATCTTCCACTGGGCCCGAGGTGACGATGTGGTATTCGCCGACCAGGGGGCCGAGCGTGACGTCCTGGTGGAACAGCATGACGTTGACCATGGGTCCGTGGAGTTCGGCGCCACCGCCCGTGCCGGCGTCGCGGCGGATGTCCTCGACGCTGCACCGCTGGTGCCGCAGCGCGCCCATCAGTTCCCGCCTGACCCGCGCACCGAGTTCTGCGACGGTGCCGTTCTCGTCGACGGTGATCGGCAGCGGTGCGACGCTGACCGTCATGCCTCCGGAGTTGCGTAGCAGCGAGGTGGTGCGGCCGGACATCGGAACATTGACGAGGACTTCGGTTTTCGCGGTGGCTCGTGACAGGTAGCACGCGAAGGCGGCGATGATCGTGACGGCGGCGGTGGCAGTCGCCTGGCTGTCCGAATTCTGGATTCCGGACGCGGCCGCCTCGGAGAGCAGGGCACTTTCGACCGTGCTCCTGGCGAGCGCGGGCGCGTCCGCGTCGGCCAGCGTCGAGCCGCCGATTCCCTCGACTCGCTCGGCCCAGTACTCCCGATCGGCCACGAAGCGATCCGAGGCCCGGTAGCCGGCGTCGACGTCGTACAGTGCGCGCAGCGTCGCGGCCCGGCTCGGATCCGGTTCGCGACCGGCGACCGCGGCCGAATACCGGTGCGCGATGCGGTTGATCAGCGTCATGGCACCGTAGCCGTCGAGCGCGACGTGGTGAATGCGGCTGTACCACAGGTAATGCGCTTCTCCCACGCACAGGATCGACGTCTCGAACAGTCGGTCGGCGGCGAGATCGAGCGGGGCCTGGTAGTCCCGGTCCATCCATGCGTGCGCGGCGGCAACCGGGTTTTCGTCGCCGCGGAAGTCGACGAACTCGATGGACGTGTCGGTGGTGTGGTCCACGTACTGCATCGGCCTGCCGTCGACCTCGACGACCTTGAGGAACGGCGACTCGAACTCGCGGGCCACCGCGATGGTCTCGCGTCGCAGCAGGCCGATGTCGAGGTCGCCGTGCAGTTCCACGTAGTGCGCGACCGAGATCGGCACCGCCGGGTCGAGTTGCTGCGCGAACCAGGTGGCACGCTGCGCCGCGGACAGCGGGAACGAGGCCGCCTCCGAATGTTCTGTCGCCGGCTTCGTCGTGTCTGGGGGCTTCACGGTGGGTCCTCCCCGTAAGGTATCCCCGACCGTTGACGTCGTGACCGCGTCCGGATCCTGACTCGCGAATGCGGGAGGCGGTAGTTCTTCCCCGTCCCCCAGATCGTTCGTTCGCCGTCCACAGGGCGCACAGACCCCATCGTTGCACAGCGGCGTGACCGCATTCAGCCGATTCGGTCGTCGCGGCGCGGGGTGCGGCCGGTGTCGAGATACGTCGACAGCACCGGTCCGATGACGGCGAGGGACTGCGGTTCGATCATGTCGTTGTGTCCGCAGTGCACCGGATACTCCGCGATCCGGCCGGTCACCAGCGGTCGCCACTCCTGCGCGGACCGGGCGCGGGTGGTGCCGTCGTCGTCGCCGGTCGCGGGGAAGATCAGCAGGTCGCCGTCGTAGACCTGCGGCTCGAACCGGTGGACGAGTTCTCGCGAATTCTCGTATCCGGCGTTGATCCGCTCGAGGTGTTCTCCGCGCAACCCGGAGTCGCTGCCCCACGATTCGTTGAGCAGTTGCGCTGCGCGCTCGTATGTGAGGTCGCCGTCGGTGGCGACGGCGAGGCCCAGCCCGCGGAGCAGATCCCGCATGTCGAGTTTCCCGAACAGCGGGTCCTCGCCGTCGTCGGGATAGCTGTCCATGACGGCGAGGGTCGCGACGTCGTCGCCGGCACGCTGGAGTTCGACGGCCATCGCGTGGGCGATGACCCCACCCAGTGACCAGCCGAGCAGGTCGTACGGCCCCTCCGGCTGGATGGCCCTCATCTCCTCGACGTACCGGTGCGCGAGTTGCTCGATCGACCGGTACTCGCCGTCCCCGCTGATCGTGGGCAATTGCAGGCCGAACGCGCGGCGGTCGGCGGGCAGGTAGCGGACGAGGCCCGCGTACCCCCAGGACAGCCCGATTCCCGGGTGAACACAGAACAGCGGGCGTCCGGTGCCCTCGGTGCGCAGCGGAATCACCACCGCCAACGCCTCCGCCACCCCGCCCTCCGCCGACGGCAGTGCGATCCTGCGGGCGAGGCCGGACGGGGTGGGATCGAGGAACATCCACTGCAACGGGATCTTCCGGCCGAGTCGCTCCTGCAGCGCGGCGACCGCCTTCGTGGCGAGCAGGGAGTTGCCGCTCCTCTCGAAGAAGTTGTCGTCGGCCCCCACCCGGTCGAGACCGAGCACCTCGGCGAACACGTCCACGACCGCTGCCTCGAGGTCGGTGGCGGGCGGCCGGAAGCGGGTGCCCGACAGGAACTCGGGTGCCGGAAGTGCGGCGCGATCCAGCTTGCCGACCGGCGTCAGCGGGATCTGATCGAGCACGACGACGGCGGCGGGCACCATGTGGGACGGCAGCCGCTCGGCGACGAGGCGGGTGAGTTCCGCGGTGTCGACGTCCGCGCCGCCGACCGGCCGGACGTAGGAGACGAGCAACGGTTCCCCGGCCGGCCCGTCCCGGCCGATCGTGACGGCGAACCCGACGTCGGGGTGGGCGGTGAGTGCGGCGTCGATCTCGCCGGGTTCGATGCGGAACCCTCGGATCTTCATCTGGAAGTCGCTGCGCCCGACGTACTCGAGGGTGCCGTCGCGGCGCCACCGCACCACGTCGCCCGTGCGGTACATCCGGTCGCCGGGGGCGCCCCAGGGGGCGGCCACGAAACGGGACGCCGTCAGACCGCACCGGCGGTGATACCCGGAGGCCAGGGCGCGTCCCGACACGTACAGCTCCCCGGCCACACCGACCGGGACCGGGCGCAGCCGGGAATCGAGCACCACCTCCGCGACGCCGCGGGTGGGTGCGCCGAGTGTGATCGCGTCGCCCGGCACCAGCGCGTCGCTGATGTTCGACATGATCGTCGTCTCGGTGGGCCCGTAGGCGTTGAACATGCGGCGGCCGGGGGCCCAGCGGGCGACGAGTTCGGGTGGGCAGGCCTCCCCGGCCACGACCAGCGTCCGCAGCGACTCGAAGCCGAGCGGGTCCATCGACGCCAGTGCGGTCGGGGTGACGAATCCGTGCGACACCCGCTCTTCGCTGAGCAGCGCGGCCAGTTCGGTGCCGCCGTAGATCGTGCGGGGTGCGATCACCAGCGTCGCACCCGCGCAGAACGCCATGACGAGTTCGAAGACCGACGCGTCGAAACTCGGCGACGCGAAGTGCAGCACCCGCGAGGCGCGTGTGACGGTGAGTCGGTCCCGCTCCTCCGCTGCGAGGTTCGCCAGGCCGCGGTGCGTGACGGCCACTCCCTTGGGGACGCCCGTGGATCCGGAGGTGTAGATGAGATACGCGGGATGGAATTCGTGCAGCGGCGCGGTCCGGTCCGCGTCGGTGACCGGGTCGGGCGACTGTGTCCTGATCCGGTCGGCGTCCCGGGCATCGTCGAGCACGATCCAGGTCACGGCGGCGGGCAGCCGATCCCGGTGCTCCCGGACGGTCACGCCCGACACCGCACCCGAGTCGGTGAGCATGTGCTCGATCCGGTCGAGCGGATACCCGGGGTCGACCGGCAGGAACGCGGCGCCCGTGCGGGCGACCGCCCACACCGACAGCACCGATTCGATCGACCTCGACAGGCTCAGCGCGACAATGGTTCCCGGTCCCGCGCCGGCCTCGATCAGCCGGCGCGCCAGCCGGTTCGACGTCTCGTCGAGTTCGCGGTACGTGATCGCCCGGCCCCGGTACGACAGCGCGCCGGCGTCCGGGTCGAGTCGGACCGCGGCCGTCAGCAGGTCCGGCAGCAGGAGGTCCGGCGCGTCGGGTGCTCCGCGCGCCGGGGTGAGGGCCGCGACCTCGCCGGTGCCGAGGATCTCGATGTCGCCGACCGGGATGCCGGGTTCGGTGGTGACGGACTCGAGGATGCGCACGAACCGTTCCGCGAAGCCCAGTACCGTGTCGGCGTCGAACAGGTCGGTCGCGTAGTCGATCGCGCCCGTCATGCCCGCCGGGGCGCCGTCGGTGTCGAACCGCTCGTCGAGGATCACCTCGAGGTCCACCTTGACGACGGCGAGGTCGGGATCGAGCCCCTCGACGCTCAGTCCGGGCAACCGCAGCGCCGGATTCTCGGTGTTCTGGAATTCGAGGGACACCTGGAAGAGCGGCGAGTGGGCGGTCGAGCGCACCGGGCCGACGGCGTCCACCACCCGCTCGAAGGGCAGGTCGGCGTGTGCGAAGGCGCCGAGATCGGCGTCGCGGACCTGCGCGAGCAGGTCGCGGAACGGCTGCCCGGCCGCGATCGTGGTGCGCAGGGCCAGCGTGCCGACGAACATGCCGACGAGGTCGTCGAGCGCCGCCTCGCCGCGGCCGGCGATCGGGGTGCCGATCGCCACGTCCCCCGTGCCGCCGAGCCGCCCGAGCAGGACGGCGAGTGCGGCGTGCACGATCATGAACTCGGTGGACCGGTGCTCCCGCGCCGCCGCCCGGATCCGCTCGTGCAGCCCCGCGCCGATCGTGAAACGCACCCGGTCGCCGTGGAACGACTGCTGGGCGGGACGCCGGCGGTCGGTGGGCAGTTCGAGGAGTTCGGGCAGCCCGGCGAGCGCCGACTCCCAGTAGGACAGCTGCCCCGAGATCAGCGACCCGGGGTCGTCCTCGGAACCGAGCAGCCTGCGCTGCCACAGTGTGTAGTCGGCGTACTGGACGGGTAGCGGCGTCCATGCGGGAGCACGTCCGTGGACCCGGGATTCGTACGCGACCATCACATCCCGCACCAGCGGTGCCATCGAGAAGCCGTCGGCCGAGATGTGGTGCACCACGACGGCGAGCACATGGGTCCCGGTGTCGAGAGAGACGGTGTCGAGCGTGAACAGGGCGATGCGCAGCGGGACGGCGGCGGCGACGTCGAAGCCGGCCGACACGAGCCTGGTGAGCTCTTCCCGGAGCCGGCCGTCGTCGGCGACCACGGTCGGCGGGGGCATCGGCGCCGGCGGCGCGAGGATCTCCTGCACCGGTTCGCCGTCGCGGAGCGGGAATCGGGTGCGCAGCGACTCGTGCCGGGTCACGACGTCGGTGACCGCCAGCCTCAGGGCGTCCACGTCGAGATCGCCGGTGAGCCGCACCGCCATCGGGATGTTGTAGGCGGGCGAACTCGTGTCGAACTGGTTGATGAACCACATGCGCTGCTGGGCGTAGGACAGCGGGATGCGGTCGGGGCGGGCCCCCGCGGTCAGGGCGGGACGGCCGGCCGGGCCCGCTCCCGTGTGCTCGATGCGCGCGGCGAACGCCTCCACCGTGGGCGCCTCGAACAACGTCCGCACGCCGATGTCGGTGCCGAGCGCGGCGCGCACGCGGGCCACCGCGCGGGTGGCGCTCAGCGAGTTGCCGCCGAGGTCGAAGAATCCGGCATCCGCGCTGACCCGGTCCAGTCCGAGTACCTCCGCGAAGACGTCGGCCACCGTCTCCTGCACCGGGTCGGCCGGTGCCCGGTATTCTCCTGCGCCGACGGCGAATTCGGGTGTGGGCAGGGCCTTGCGGTCGAACTTGCCGACGGCGTTCAGCGGGATCTCGTCCAGCACGGTGATCGACGACGGAACCATGTGGGCGGGCAGTCTGCTCGCGAGACCGCGGGCGAGGTCGCCGGTGTCGACGGTGTGTCCCGGGGCGGGCACGACGTAGGACGCGAGCAGCGTGTCGCCTGCGGGGCCGCGGTAGGCGACCGTGACCGCGAACCGGACGCCGGGGTCCGCCGCCAGCGTCGCGTCGATCTCGCCGAGTTCGATGCGGAACCCGCGGACCTTCACCTGGAAGTCGCTGCGCCCCAGGTATTCGATGGTGTGCTCGGCGGTCCAGCGCACGACGTCGCCGGTGCGGTACAACCGCTCGCCGGGCCGGCATGGGTCGGCCACGAACCGTGTCGCGGTGAGCCCGGGGCGGCGGTGGTAGCCGCGCGCCAGTCCCGCGCCCGCGAGGTACAACTCCCCCGGAACCCCGGCCGGGACCGGCTGCAACCGGGAGTTCAGCACCAGTTCCGCCACACCGCGGATCGGCCCGCCGATGGTGATGCGCTCCCCCGGGGTCAGGGGATCGCTGATGTTGGACATGACCGTCGTCTCGGTCGGCCCGTACCCGTTGTACAACCGGCGCCCCGGCGCCCACCGGGACACGAGTCCGGGCGGGCACGCCTCGCCGCCGACCACGACGTCGGCGAACGCATCCAGCCCCGCGGGGTCGAGGGATGCGAGCGCGGCGGTGGTGACGAACGCGTGCGTGACCCGCCGGTCGCGGATCAGCTGGGCGAGTTCGTCGCCGCCGAACACGGTGGGCGGCGCGATCACCATCGTCGCCGCCGCGCCGAACGCCTGCAGGTACTCGAACACCGATCCGTCGAAGCTCGGGGTCGAGAAGTGCAGCGTCCGGGACGTCGAATCCGCCCCGAACCGGGCCCGTTGGTCTGCGGCGAAGTTGTCCAGCCCGCGGTGCGTCACGGTCACACCCTTCGGCATGCCGGTGGAGCCCGACGTGTAGACGACGTAGGCCGCCGAGTCGAGCGTGACCGGTGCCGTGCGGTCGCCGTCGTCGACCGGTGCCGCGGAACCGGCGGCGCACTCGGCGGCGAACCCGGGATCGTCGAGGACGAGCCAGCGCGTGTCCCCGGCCAGCCGGGCGAGATGCTCGGACGTCGTCAGCCCGAGTGCGCATTCCGAGTCGGTGAGCATGTGCGCGATCCGCTCGTCGGGATAGTTCGGGTCGACGGGCACGAACACGGCCCCGGCCTTGGCCACCGCCCACACGCACAGCACCGATTCGATCGAACGTGGAATACCCACGGCCACCGACATTTCCGGACCGAGGCCGCGAACGATCAGGGCCCGTGCGAGCCGGGTGGACCGCTCGTCCAGCTCCCGGTACGACACGTCGACGTCGCCCGACGACAGGGCGACCGCATCCGGGTCGACCGCGGCGGCGTCGGTGAAGATCTGCGCGAGGGTGCGGGCGGAAGCGGCCGGGCCGCCGCGGACCGGTACCAGTTCCTCTCGTTCGCGTTCGGTGAGCAGCGACAGCCGGGCCAGCGGTACATCGGGGCCGGCGCAGGCGTCGAGAACCCGCACCACCCGGTCGGCGATGTCCTCGACCGTTACTCGAGTGAACAGGTCGGGGACGTACTCGAACTTCAGGTGCAGGCTCTCCGCCGCCGACGCGACGAGGCTCAGCGGATAGTGGGCGGCGTCGCGGGCATCGACACCGGTCACGCGGAGCCCGGCGATGTCGGTGTCTTCCGACAGCCCGGCCCGGTCCACCGGGTACGACTCGAACACGGTCAGGGTGTCGAACCCGGCGCCGGGACCCGCGGCGTCCCGGATCTCGGCGAGACCCGTGTAGTGGTGGTCGAGCATCGCCGCCTGCTCGGCCTGCACCCGCTCCAGCAACGCGCCGAGCGTCTCGTCCGGGCGCAGCGTGACGCGCACCGGCACGGTGTTGATGAACAGCCCGACCATCGTCTCGATGCCGGCGAGTTCCGGCGGCCGGCCGGACACGGTGGCACCGAACACGACGTCGTCGCGTCCGGTGAGCATTCCCAGCACGAGGCCCCACGCCGTCTGCAGAATGCTGTTGAGCGTGAGCCCGCGGGTGCGCGCGGATTCGCGCAGCCGGTCGGTCCGGTCCCGGTCCAGGTCGAACACCCACTCCCGCGACACGGCCGACAGTTGCCGCGCCCGGTCCGCGGGGATCAGCAGCGTCGGTTCCTCGACCCCGTCGAGGGCGTCCGCCCAGGCCCGCGCGGACAGGCCCGTGTCCCGCCCGCTCATCCACGCCAGGTAGTCGCGGTAGTCGCGCACGCGGGGCAGCGGCGCGGGGTCGGCGTCCGTGGCGTACAGCGTGAGCAGTTCCCGGATCATCAGCGGCATCGACCAGCCGTCGAGCAGGATGTGGTGGTTCGTCGACACCAGTCGGCAGCGGCCGCCCGGCGTCCACACCAGCAGGAACCGAATCAGGGGTGCGGTGGCCATGTCGAAGGGGGTGGTCCGGTCGGCGGCCAGCAGCCGCTCGATCTCGGCCTCCGCCGCGTCCCCGTCCAGTGCGCTCAGGTCGATCTCCCGCCACGGCACGGCGACCCGGCCCGAGACGACCTGCACGGCCCCGCCGTCGGCGTCGTGACAGAACGCGCTGCGCAGGTTCGGATGACGGTCGAGGAGCGCGCCTGCCGCCCGGCGCAGCCGCGCCGCGTCCACGTCGCCGCCGAGGTCGAGAATCAGCTGGACGAGGTAGGCGTCCACCGACTCGTCGGCCAGTTCGGCGTGGAACAGCATGCCGGCCTGCAACGGCGACAACGGCCAGACGTCGGTCATCGCCGGGTACCGGCGTTCGAGGTCGTCTATCGCGCTCTGGCCGAGTCGGACGAGACCCAGGTCGGAGGGGGTGAAGCCGCCGCCACCGGACCGGGCGTGCTCGGACAGGGCCTCCAGCGCCCGCACCCACAGTCGCGCGAGTTCGCCGACGTCCTCCGCCGCGATCACCCCGACGGGGAACGACCACGTCGCGGTGAGTACCGGACCGGCGGCGGTGTCGGTGGTTCTGGCGTTCACGTCGACGACGGCCGCCGCGGGCAACCCGGAGTGCGCGGCGGCCGCGAGTCCCGCATCGGAGACGGGCATCCAGTCACCGCCGGGGGCGGCGCCCGCGCCGAGCCTGCCGAGGTAGTTGAAGCTCACCTGCGGACCCGCCTGCCCCGACAGTTCCCGGGCCGTGCCGTCGTCGAGGTACCGGAGGAGCCCGAACCCGATGCCGTGGTCGGGGATCGAGTGCAGCCGCTCCTTCACCGCCTTGACCGCGTCGCCCGCGGCGGGGCCCGCACCGAACGCGTCCTCCACGTCCACGCCGTCCAGGTCGAGACCGACCGGGAAGATCGTGGTGAACCAGCCGACCGTGCGGGCCAGATCGGCGCCGGGGACCACGTGTTCCTCACGACCGTGCCCTTCGAGGTTCACGAGCGCCGCGGAGGACTCGATCCCGCGGTCCCGGCGCCAGCGGACGAGCGCCAGCGCCAGCGCCGTCAGCAACCCGTCCGCGACGTTCCCGTGGAACGCCTGCGGGAGCGTTGTCAGCAGCGTCTCGGTGACGGCGACGGGAAGCCGGACCTCGACGTCGGACGTCTGGACGTCGGCCGGAGTGAGCGGCCGCGACCCGAGCGGCGGGTCGGAGGTGGCGAGCATCCGCTGCCACAGGCCGAGTTCGGCTGTGCGGGAGGGTTCCTGCGCCACGTCCGTGAGCGCGTGCGCCCACCGGCGCATCGACGTTCCGGTGGCGGGCAGGGCGGGCGCCTCCCCGGACAGCACCCGGGCGCAGGCGAGGGCGAGATCGGGGACGAGGATGCGCCACGACACCCCGTCGACCACCACGTGATGGGCGACGATCAGCAACCGTCCCGCCGCGGCGGGTGCCTCGTTGCTCGCGAACCACACCGCCTGCACCATCACGCCCGACTCCGGGTCGAGGCGGCCTGCGGCGGCGTCCAGTTCGCGGGACGCGGTGTCGGTGAACGAGTCCGCGCCGGCGAGCGGCACCGTGCGCAGCACCTCGGTCGACCGCACCCACCCCGGCGGCGCGGTCGCCATGGTCCACCCGTGCCCGGCCCGGTCGCTGCGGTACAGGCGGGCGCGCAGCACGTCGTGCCGGTCCAGGACGGCCTGCATCGCCGCCGTCAGCGTGTCCTCGTCCAGTTCGGCGGGGGTGGTGAACAGCGCGGCCTGGGAGTACCGCCGGAAGTCGCCTTCCCGGCCCAGCATCCAGCGCACGATCGGGGTCAGGGGGAACTCGCCGACGCCGCCGCCGGGCAACTCCTCCAGCGTGATCGTCTCCTCCCCCGACGTGGCGACCTCCGCGAGTGCGGCAACCGTCTTGCGTTCGAACACGTCCCGCGGGGTGATCACCACCCCGGACGCCTTCGCCCGGGTGACCAGCTGGATCGACATGATCGAGTCGCCGCCCACCGCGAAGAACGAATCGTCGACTCCCACCGTGTCGAGGCCGAGCACCTCGGCGAACAGGCCGGCGAGGATCCGTTCCGTCTCCGTCGCCGGTGCGCGGCCGAGCGACACCCGCCGCCCGTAGTCCGGTTCCGGCAGCGCCCGGCGGTCGAGTTTGCCGTTCACGGTGAGGGGCAGGGTGTCGAGCACCACCACGGCGGCGGGCACCATGTGCGCCGCCAGCCGGCCGCCGACCGTGTCGACGATTCCGGCGGGGTCCAGCACCCGTCCCGCCTCGGGGACGACGTAGCCCACCAGGCGCTCGTTCCGCGCCAGCACCACCGACTGCGCCACACCGTCGCAGGCCAGGAGTGCCGACTCCACCTCGCCGAGCTCGATGCGGAAGCCCTTGACCTGAACCTGGAAGTCGTTGCGGCCCAGATAGTCCAGCTGCCCGTCCGCGTTCCACCGGCCGAGGTCGCCCGACCGGTACATCCGGGATCCGGGGGTGTACGGGTCGGCCACGAACCGCGTCGACGTGAGCGGGAACCGGCCCAGGTACCCGCGGGAGACCTGCGCGCCGGACACGTACAGTTCCCCGACCACTCCCGGCGGCACCGGGTGCAGGCGGGAGTCGAGCACGTACACGCGCAGCCCGGGCAGGGCCCGGCCGATCACGGACGCCGACGCGGACGCGGCGAGTTCCCCGTCCAGCGGCAGGTGACTGACGTGCACGGTGGTTTCGGTGATGCCGTACATGTTCACCAGCGCCGGGACGGTGTCTCCGTGCCGCGTGTACCAGCGGGTGAGCTGCCCCAGGTCGAGGGCCTCGCCGCCGAACACCACGACGCGGAGGGCGAGTTCGGCACCGTCGGCCACCCGGTCCGCCTCGGCGAGTTGATAGAAGGCGGTGGGGGTCTGATTCAGGACGGTGACGTTCTCGTCCCGCAGCAGTCGCAGGAACGCGTCGGGTGAGCGGGTGGTGAAGTAGTCGACCACCACCAGCCTGCCGCCGTGCAGCAGCGCACCCCACAACTCCCAGACGGAGAAGTCGAACGCCGCCGAGTGGAACATGGTCCACACGTCGGCGGCACCGAAACGGAACAGCGGCTGCGTGCGCGCGAACAGGGTGGCGACGTTGCGGTGCGACACCTGAACGCCTTTCGGCTGTCCGGTCGATCCGGAGGTGTAGATGACGTACGCCACCGAGTCCGGGTGCAGGGGCCCGTTCCGGTCACGGTCGGTCACCGGCAGCGGCGACAGGCGGCCCAGTTCGGCCGCCGTCTCCGGGCGGTCCACGAGGACGGCCGGAACCCCGCTCGCCCGGACCGCGCCGGATTCGGCCACCGTGGTCAGCACGCAGACCGGCCGGGCGTCGGCGAACACGTACGCGAGCCGCTCCGCCGGATACGTGACGTCGACGGGCACATAACCGGCCCCCGACTTCACCACCGCGAGCAGCGCCACCACCAGGTCCACCGACCGCGCGGCGGCGACGGCCACCAGGGTCTCGGGGCCCGCGCCGCGCGCGATCAGCAACCGCGCCAGACGATTCGCCCGGGTGTCCAGCTCGTCGTACGTGAGCGACGCGCCCTCGCAGACGACCGCCGTCGCGCCGCGGGTCCGCTCGGCTGCCCGTTCGAACAGTTCCACCAGCGTCGCGTGCGCCCCGACCGGTTCGGCGAGCGCGGGCAGCACCGACTCCCGCTCAGCCGGGTCCAGGATGTCGATGTCGCCCACCGGGAGCGCCTCGGCCGCGGCGATCGATTCGAGTACCCGCAGGAACCGCTCCGCGAACCGGGTCACCGTGTCGCGGTCGAGCACGTCCGTCGCGAACCGCAGCCCGGCGGCGAGTCCGGCGGGTGCGCCGTCCTCGTCGACCTGTTCGGCCAGACTCAGTTCCAGGTCGAATTTCGCGACGCCGAGGTCCACCTCGAGCGAGTCGACGGTGAGCCCGGGCAGCTCGAGGTGGGTGCCCTCCGCGTTCCGGAATTCGATGAGCACCTGGAACAGCGGGGTGTGCGACGTGGACCGCTCGGGGGCGAGGTGGTCGACGAGCCGCTCGAACGGGATGTCCGCGTGCTCGAACGCGCCGAGGTCCGCGGCGCGGACCGCGGTCAGGACCTCACCGAACGACGCTCGCGGGTCCACCGCCGTCCGCAGGACGAGGGTGTTGACGAACATGCCCACGACGTCGTCGAGTACCGCGTGCCCGCGGCCGGCGACCGGAGTTCCCATCGTAACGTCGCCGGTGCCCGACAACCGCGACAGCAGCACCGCGAACGCTGCGTGCACGGCCATGAACAGCGTCGAATTGTGCTGGGCCGCGATCGTGTTCAGTGCCCGGTGCAGCCGCGCGGGCACGTCGAACTCGACGACGTCCCCGCGGTACGACCGCTGGGCGGGGCGCGGCCGGTCGACCGGGATCTGCAGCACCTCGGGCGCACCGGACAGCGTGTCCGTCCAGTAGCCCAGTTGCCTCGACATCACGGAGTCCGGTTCGTCCACCGCGCCGAGGACGTCCCGCTGCCAGATGCTGTAGTCGGCGTACTGCACCGGCAGCGGGGTCCACCCGGGCGTCTCCCCCACGGTCCGGGCGGTGTACGCCAGCATGACGTCGCGGGCCAGCGGCATCATCGAGAACCCGTCGGCGGCGATGTGGTGCACGACGATGGCCAGGACGTGCTGCCCGGGTTCCGGTTCGAACAGCCGGGCGCGGAAGGGGATCTCGTCGCTCACGTCGAAACCCGTGCCGACCAGGGCGGCGACGGCATCCCGCAGTGCACGGTCACCGGGCACGGGAACCGGGTCGAGGCCGGGGGCGGCTCGCCCGGCGTCGACGATCACCTGGTGCGGTCCGTCGACCGATCCGGGGAACACGGTGCGCAGCGATTCCTGCCGCTCGACGACGTCGCCGACCGCCGCGCGCAGGGCGGCGCGATCGAGGGCGCCGGTCAGTCGCAGGGCGATCGGGATGTTGTAGGCGGGCGAGGACGTGTCGAACTGGTTGACGAACCACATCCGTTGCTGCGCCATCGACAGCGGTATCCGGTCGGGTCGCGGCCCGGCGGCCGGCGCCGGCGACGGGGTGGCCGCCGACGCGGACGAATCGATCCGGACCGCCAGGTCGGCCACCACGGGCGCGTCGAACAGTGCCGCCACCCCGATCCCGGCGTCGAGGGCGGAGTTGATGCGCGCGACGGCGCGGGTGGCGCTGAGCGAGTCGCCGCCGAGGTCGAAGAAGCTGTCGTCCGCACCGACGCGCGGGGCGCCGAGCACGTCGGCGAACACCTGCGCGACGGCCTCCTCGACCGGAGTGGTCGGTGCCCGGTACCCCAGGGTCGCCGAGATGAATTCCGGTGCGGGCAGCGCCTTCCGGTCGAGCTTGCCGACGGGGGTCAGCGGGATCTCGTCGAGAACCACCACGGCCGCGGGCACCATGTACTTGGGCAGGATGCGGCCCGCGAACGCGAGCACGTCCGGCGCCGCCACCTCCTCGCCGTCGTGCGGCAGGACGTAGGACACGAGCGCCGTGTCCCCCAGCGGGCCCGGCCTGCCGAGCGTCGCGGCGAAG
>JBCEBZ010000260.1:0-17701 GCA_039206675.1 Rhodococcus sp. (in: high G+C Gram-positive bacteria)
CACCGTAGGCTCGACCAACCTGATCCACGTCCACAGAATCGGCGAAGAGGACCACCATTGACTCGTCGCACCGGCATCGATGCCTATACCCGATGCCGGTGCGATGTCCCCCGATTGCCGTCGCCGCCGTCCCGAGGCATCGAGACCGGCACCGGCACCATCTCGTCACACCTACCACTGGAGACGCCCGTGACTGCCAGCCTGACCCGAAATCGCATCGGCCACTTCGTCCGCCGCAGCATCAACCACGGCTACCGCACTGGCCAATGGGCCCAGATAGTGATGACGGTACCGTCAGGCAACCGCGACTGCTGGCTGGTCATCTACGAGGACGGCGAAACCGACGTGATCCCGATCGACAACCACACCGACCAGTACGCGTTCTGCTCCGAGCCGGTCGACTGGCGATGCTGAGCGACGGAACTCGCCTCACCAGCACCGTCCAAATTACCGGCGGTGGATCGAAACTCCTTGATCTGTAACAATTGTCAGCCTCGCGTAGAGGCGCTGGTGGAGCCACACTGGCACAGTGATTTCACTCGCTGAGGCCAGGGTTGCGTGGTAGAGGTTGAGACAATCGTGTGCTTCACGGGCCGATTTCGCCAGCGCACCCAGAGCGCGGTACGCGTGGGACGGCCTCGCCGGGGCGGAACCAGAATGAGCATATTCCCGCCCCAGGAGCCGAGTCCCAAGCGAATCAGTGCCGCAACCCTCGTTCACGTAAGAGAGGCATCACGGTGTCGTTGAAGTGCGCCAACTCCGGTTCGTAGTCGAGGAAACCGAGAATCGCTCCGTCCATGCCGGCCTCGGACAGTTCCTGGAACTGGTCAGCCACCTGCTCCGGAGTGCCGACGATGTTGATACCGCCCCATCCGGCGATGAACCGCTCCTGATACTTCTCGATCTGAGAAGCGAAGGACTGGCTCTGCATTCCCAAAGCACTCATTACATTCCGCGCACCGTTCCAGTCACCTTCATCGATGATGCGTTGGTGATCGGCTCGGGCCTGCTCCTCGGAATCACGGCATACGACGAGAGCGTAGGTCATGACCTGGATCTTGCGGCCGTAGGCGTCGCGAGCCCTGGTCTTGATCTTGTCGGAGTGTTCCTTCATGCTTTCGAGGGAGTCGAGCGCGGTGAGGTTGACATCGACGTACTTCGCGGAGAACTCCAGGCCTGCGGGCGAGGTTCCGGCGTTGATCAACGCGGGCCGCGGGCCGCACAACGGTTTGGGATACGACTCGACACCCTGAGCCTGGAAGAACTTGCCCTGGAAGTCGAATTCCCCATCTTTGGACCACAACTCCTGCACGAAGTCGAGCCATTCACCGCCGTACGCGTAGCGGTCGTCGTGATCGAGTTGCTTTCCTCCGAACATTTCCATCTCCGGCGGGAACCACCCCATGACGACGTTGATGCCGTACCGACCACCGGATATGTGGTCGATGGTCGTGGCCATCTTGGCACCGGCAATCGGATGCACAGTGGGGACGTGACTGGTGGTGAACACCTGGATGCGTTCGGTCGCCTCGGCCAACCCTGCAGCCCAGGTGAAGGTCTCGTAACAGACTCCATTGAAATTCGTGTCACCGCCGAAGCCACGCCAACGAGCAACGGGAACGATCGCCTCGAAACCGATACGGTCAGCGAGCTGAGCGATCTTCTTCTGCTGCTCCCATGTCACCCGAAAAGTTGTGGGAGCGTTGCTCATCACCATGCCGCCGCTGCAGTTGAAGGCGAACAGCCCCAACTTCATCTTCTGGTCGTTCATGATCGGCGTCGACGCGATGTCGACAGATCCGACACCGAATGTGTCCTGCCGGTGCATAGGGAGGGTCATCGTGAACTCTGCTTTCGAATATTTGGTGAGCCGAACGGAAGTGGCTCCGTGACACCGAAAGTATCCTGGCGTGACCGAGGTCACTATCCGTTGCCGGAAGCGGCGGACCGTTTCACGAACCCGTTCGCAGTCCTTATCCGAGTGTGTTTCGCACTGTGTCCGATGGGGTTTCGCCGAACTCACGCTTGTAATACGCGGAGAATCGGCTCAGGTGCGTGAATCCCCAGCGTGAAGCGATGTCAGTGATCGAGCGCTGACCGGCGGTGCTCGTCAACTCCGCACGAACGCGCTCGAGTCGAACTTTGCGCACATACGCCATCGGGGGCATCCCCACTGCGGAGACGAATCCTTTTTGCATGGCCCGGGCGCTGACGCCGGCTAGTTTCGCGAGGCTGGCCATCGTGAGGTCCGCCTCGGGGTGGGAGTCGATATGGTCGATGACATCCCGTACGCGGCTGCGGTGTGCGGGCTTCGTGGGAGAAACCAACTCGTTGGTGTACCGATGCGGAACAGCGAACAGCACCTGAGTCATCACGAAGGACTCGAGCTGCTCACGCGCCATCGGAGAGCTGGACAGGCCTCCCGGTCGCGACAGTTCGGTACGGAGGAAATTGACGGCGGAGAGCAGATTCTGCCCGGTCGGGGAGGCCAGGTCGAAAATCAGCGAGAAGTCGATGACCCCCTCGATCGGGTGATTGAGCAACGCCGCCAGATGCTCCTCCAGGATCGGCCGTGGCAGTTTGATCGCGTACTGGATCGCCTCGGGACTCCACCGGACCGTGAAGTCGTGTAAGGGTCCGAAGGCCACGCCCCGGCGGAGCGCCATCGTCGTGCCCCTGCTCCCAGCCTGGCTGACCGCCGTGTTCCCCTTGAGCGTCAGATTGATGTGGTAGTTGGTCTCCATCGTCGGCACCAGCAACTCAGCGTCGGCTCCGTAATTGAGATGACCGAGCGTCAGCTGGTGTGATTGGAGAAAGTTCAGCTTGAAATCAAGTGGGTAGCCATCGCGCGAGCGCAGCGTGTGCGGGATGTAGACCCGCGTGATGAGTGCCTGCGCTTCTTCGAGGTCATGAGTCTTAATCAACGACGTTGACGTCTTGACACCCTGGGGCAGATAGAGCGAGGAGGTGCTCGTCATTCCATTCACCGCCAAGCCACATACGCTGGAGCGATCGCGGGCGCGGCCGCCATCGATGGGGGTGTCGTCATCCGAAATTCTATAAGGCCACGCAAGCAGCGAGATCGGTCCCCCCATCCCCTCGGCCAACCGACGGCATCGTCCAAGGTGCGCAGCCGTCGGTTCGTGCGGAGAGTCCCGGTGGTGGTGAAAATAGTCATGGTTTCGCCTGCGAGGCACGGTACGGGCATGGTGTATCCGCCAAACCTGCTAATTGATGGTCATACCAGCGGCTGCATGCCCTGCAGATGCGATGAGCCTTTGACTGCAAACGCCAGATCGACGAGCGCATTGCCCGCCGAGTGGGCAATCCGGGCACCTGAGGACGTCAGGGCGCCGGCTTCCCAGTCACCGCCGTGGAAATAGAGGGATGGAGCAAGTACCTGGACTGCGAAGAACCCACTGAGGACGGCGCGGAGCTCGTCACCGGCCAGATAGTGGTGGGCGTCGGCTCCGGTGAGAACAATGGCTGCCGCCTTGCCCTGCAGTGGAGCATCAGTCTCGCCATAGAGTCCCCGCTGCGTCTTCTCCAAGAAGCTTTTCAGCAAGGAGCTGTGCCCCGCACGGTATACGGGGCTGCCGAACACCACCGCATCTGCGGCAGCTAGAGCGGCGAACGCGCTCTGCTCGTCGGTGGCGCGTAGCTCCAACAACGACGTCTGCGCGCGGTCGCTGACGGCGTCGAGCACGCTGCGCACAGCCGTCGTTGTCTTCCCGCCAATCGATTCACTGGCGACAATTCCGACAATCGTCGCTGTTGCAGATGTCATCGTTCATCTCCCTCTCCTCAGTCGGCCCAACGTCGGGACGAGCCGTCTATGAACGAGTGAAGACTACTGTGATGGCAATCACTATCCGGTGGCGGTACGCACTAGCCGAATAGCGAACCCACGACCTGAAAAGCGGTGAAGAGCCAGCAAGGACCCGCTATTTCCGATCGTCCGACGACGCGGCCGGCCGGACAGTGGACGGCCTTCGGGCGTGAGCGCCCGAGGCCCGGGCAGACGTGGAGCCTCATGGTTGCGGGACGACCTGGCTCGACACCAGCCCGTCCCGCTCCCTTCCGATCAAGACTCGACATGACCCAGTCGGCGCAAAGTGCGCAGGATCCAGTCCGTGCTGACGGTCGTGAGGCTCACCCAAGTTTGAACGGGTCCCGGGTTTCGCCTGAGAGTTCGACCCAGATGGATTTGTTCTCGGTGTACTCGTTGATCGCGTCGATGCCGTTCTCCCGCCCCAAGCCACTGTCGCCGAACCCACCGAACGGAACGTTCGGCGCGACCACACGGTAGGCATTGATCCAGATACTTCCGGCGCGCAGCTTCGCCGCGACTCGGTGAGCCCGGTGGACATCCTTGGTCCACACCGCTCCGGCCAGCCCGAACTGGGTGTCGTTGGCCAAGGCGAGAGCCTCTTCCTCCGTACGGAACTTGTAGGCGGCGAGGACAGGTCCGAATACCTCTTCCCGGACCACCGTCGAATCGGGGGTCACGTCGGTGAAGATGGTCGGTTCGATGAACAGCCCACCATGCTCGGCACTGGCCACCCCGCCGCTGGCGACCGTGGCACCTTCGTCCTTGGCCTTCTGCAGGTACCCGAGCACCTTCTCGTACTGCGGACGATTCGCCACCGGCCCCATCTCGGTCGTCTCGTCGTTGGGATCGCCCAGCTTGATCGCGCGGGCTCGCTGAGCGACGAGATCTATCAACTCATCGTGCACGCTCTCGTGCACGATGAGGCGAGAGCCGGCCATACACGTCTGGCCGGTTGCGGCAAACACCCCAGCAACAAGCCCATTTGCCGCGGCGACGAGATCGGCGTCAGGGAAGACGATCTGGGGCGACTTGCCACCCAGTTCGAGGGTGACCTTGTTGAGATTCCCTACAGCTGCCTGCGCCACGGCACGTCCGGTTGCGGTTGACCCGGTGAAGGCGACCTTGTCGACGCCGGGATGCGCAGCCAGGTGCTCGCCCACAGTGCGGCTCAGTCCTGTGACCACGTTGACGGTGCCGGGCGGAAAGCCTGCTTGATCGATGACCTCGGCTAGCGCGAGCGTGGAAGCCGGCGAATGCTCGGACGGCTTGATGACGAACGTGCACCCCGCCGCCAGGCCGGCTGCGAGCTTGAAGGTTAACAGCAGCAGCGGCGAATTCCACGGAGTGATCGCGGCAACGACACCGACCGGTTCGCGGCGTGTGTAGGCGAAATAGTTCGGGCGATCGGACGGGATCGCACGCCCCTCGAGCTTGTCGGCCAGGCCGGCGTAGTAGTAGTACCACTGGGGCAGATACTCGGCCTGTCCGATCATTTCGCGGTACAGCTTGCCGTTGTCCTGGACCTCGAGACGTGCGAGGCGATCAGCATTCTCACCGATTAGATCGCCGAGCCGCCGCAGCAGGCGGGCACGCTCGAAGCCGGTCGCCGTACCCCAGCCACCGGCAAAGGCAGCGCGAGCACTTGCCACTGCCGCGTCAACATCCTCGGTTGATCCGTCCGGGACCTGCGCCCAGGGCTGGCCGAGATACGGATTCTCAGAGTCGAAGGTATGCCCCGACTGCGCGTCGACGAAGCGGCCCTCGATGTACATCTTGAACTGCTCCAGACCGGTCTCGGTGGGTGGTCTCGATGCGGCTGTGAAGGTTGTCATAACTCACTTCCTGCGGAACATGTTGTGGTGCCTACCTTGTGGTGCCTGTCACTACTGCGGTCGACGGTAGGCAGCACACGTAGGCAGCGATAGCCGTTAAGAGTCATCGGTATCCGCTGGCCGAACACGCGGCCCGAAGACCGAGCAGGGAGCGGACGTTCCGGAACTTGACGCGGACTTATACCCAGGTCACATGACCGTTTCCACGCCCAGAAGGGACATTGGTTGTACCAATTTGTTGACTTGTCGCCGCAAGTGTGATTACGATCTCACGCATTGGTTAAACCAATCTTAGGAGTGAAAGATGGACCCTGATTCGGCCGAGATCGTGGATTCGCTGGTAGGCGAGGCAGTTGTCCATCAGCGCACAGGGTGGGTGCGCCTGCCGCCCGAGCGCGAGTTCGGCGCTGCGAGTCGCCGGGGTCGAGCCAGGGCGGCGCACTCCGGGAGCAGCTCCTGACGTTCCTGGACCACGGGCAGGACCGGGAACGTGCCTCAGCACCCCCGACTCAGGATTGTTCAGCCTGCGCTTCCGCTTAGCCCTTCAGCTCCGCAACATCTTGTCGGAGCCGCCGCACAGACGCGCGAGATGTCGGAGTTGGCGGTTGCCAAGCCATCCACTCGGGTGGCGACGGCGAACGACCTGACCAAGGAAACCGCGTCGGAAACGACGCCTCAAGATTTGATACCCGGAAAGTGGATCTTTCCACGAATCCCCCAATATTTCCGGGGCATTCGAGAACAACATGTGCGATCCCGCCGGCACTGTCCTCGACTCTGACATGAGGAAAACAATGACCTACAACCACAGCTTTGTGAGCACCAATAGCGTGACGATGCACTATGTCACTGCAGGTGACCCCAATGCGATCCCCCTCGTGCTACTGCACGGATATCCCCAGACCTGGTACTGCTGGAAAGAAGTCATCCCTCGCCTGGTCGAGGCGGGTTACTTCTGCATCGCACCCGATCTCCGCGGTCTCGGCGATACCACCAAACCGGCCTCCGGGTACGACAAGAAGACCATCGCGACGGACGTGCACGAACTACTGGAACGTCTTGGGGTCGAGTCGTTCTTCCTCGCCGGACACGACTGGGGCGGTGCCGTCGCCTTCTCCCTCGCCGCGCACTTCCCCGCGTCCGTTCGACGCTTGGCAGTGATCGATGTGGCAATTCCAGGTGACGGGCAGGCCAACATCGGTCAGGGCGGCCGACGCTGGCACCACACTTTCCTGCAAACCCCGGATTTACCCGAAGCACTGATCACCGGCAACGAGGAAGTGTGGATCCGCTGGTTCTACGAGAACTATGGTGCGCATCCCGGCGTCATCGATGAAAACGCGGTCCACGAGTACATACGCACCTACGCCAAGCCCGGAGCGCTTCGTGCAGGTTTCGGCTACTACCGCGCAGTCGCTCAGGACATCGCCGACAACGAAAAACTCGAACCTCTGACCGTGCCGACACTCGCTGTCGGCGGCGGCGTCGGATTCGGACGTGGCGCCGAAGTCGAACAATCGTTGCGGCGTATGGCCAAAGATGTCGAAGGCCTCGTCCTCGACAACTGCGGGCACTGGGTCCCGGAGGAGAAGCCCGCTGAACTCACCGCAGCATTGATCGGCTTCTTCGGCGCTCACTAAAACGAGCTCCTAGACGAATCCCTCGCAGTCGCAGCAGCGAGCACGTCGCCCAGTCGTCGGGCATCGGCCCGTCTGACGGGCGCGCTCGGCCCCGAAGCAGAGGACCGAAGAACCCCATCGAGGGTGGAGGACGCGTTTGCTGCCGGTAGTCCATCGACAGAGTGAGTGCCGGACGCCGCCCGCCACTCCTCATCGCGTCCACGGCACGGCGGCAAGAGCCCTCGAATCGGCCGGTCATGGCCGCGATGTATTCAGAAAGGCAGATCCATGAATATGGTCCGAAACGACATCCCGGGATCCGCACCCTCGGTAGCGGATCCCCCACCCCGAACACCCATTGCCCGTGTCGCGTTCGCAAGCTTGGTCGGCACGATGGTCGAGTGGTACGACTACTTCGTCTACGGCACCGCCTCGGCCCTGGTGTTCAACAAGGTGTTCTTCTCCAACCTCAGCCCGGTCGCCGGCGTACTCGCCTCCTTCGCCACCTTCGGCGTCGCGTTCGTCGCCCGACCGATCGGTGCCGTCGTCTTCGGCCACTTCGGTGACCGCATCGGTCGTAAACGCATGCTCGTCACCTCCTTGATGATCATGGGTGTCGGCACGATTGCAGTCGGTCTGTTGCCGACCTACGAGCAGGTTGGACTCCTCGCACCCGCGTTACTCGTCGTCTGCCGCCTCATGCAGGGGTTCGCGGTGGGAGGTGAATGGGGCGGCGCGGTTCTGATGGCCGTTGAACACGCCCCCGAGGGCAAACGTGCCTTCTACGGCAGCTGGCCGCAGATCGGAAACCCCGTCGCCATGGTCCTCGCCACGCTCACCTTCATCGCGGTCGATGCATCGCTGACCGACGAGCAGTTCCTCTCGTGGGGCTGGCGGCTGCCGTTCATCGCCAGCACGGTGCTCATCGGTGTCGGCATGTACGTTCGCCTCCGCGTGATGGAATCCCCCGCGTTCGCCGCAATGCAGAAGAGCGGCAATCACGCCCGGGTCCCCATCGGTGAGGTCTTCCGCGACCATTGGCGTTCGGTCATCGTCGGGATTGCCGTTACCGCCGCACCGAACATCCCGTACTACATCGGCACCGTCTTCATCATCAACTACGCCAAGGAACTCACCGAACTTTCCGGAACTACGATCCTGCTCGCCATCTGTATCGCATCGGTGGGATCGGCAATCTGTATCCCTTTGGCGGCAACACTGGCCGACAAGTACGGCCGAGTACGGCTGCTCATCATCGGCGCCAGCTTCATTGCAGTGTTCGCGTTCCCCTTCTTCTGGCTGGTCAACACCGGCAATCTGGCGCTGATCGTCTTTGCGCTGTTGGTGTTGGTCGGTGTCGGTTGGGGATTCACTTACAGCATTCAGGCAGGCTTCTTCTCGGAACTGTTCCCCACGCATGTCCGCTACACAGGAACATCCGTCGCCTACCACTTGGGTGGCTTGATCACCAGCGGACCGGTGCCGCTCGTTGCCACTGCACTCGTGGCATGGGCGGGCAGTTCGGTTCCCCTGAGTCTTTACATGGTCGTCGGTGCGGGGGTCGCCATCTTCGCACTCGCGACTTTGGGCCGCCGCATCACGTTCAACATCGTCGAAGAAAAGGTGACCAAATGACCCTCGCCGGAATAACGACAGAGAGCGCAACCAGTGAAGCGGCGCGCATCGCGACCGTCGAACGGTTCGCGTACCGCATGCGGCACAACGTCATCGACATGGGTGAGGAACAGGGTCAGGGGTACGTCGGGCAGGCGCTCGGCGCCGCCGACATCTTCGCCGCCGTGTACGCCGACCGACTGCGTTACCGCGCCGACGATCCCGCGTGGGAAGGCCGCGACCGGTTCCTGCTCTCCACCGGCCACTACGCCATCGGCCTCTATGCCGCACTCGCCGAGGCCGGAATCATCCCCCGCAGCGAACTGGTGACGTACGGTTCCGACGACTCCCGCCTGCCGATGTCGGCGATGTCCACGTACACCCCCGGCATGGAGATCTCGGGCGGCTCGCTCGGGCACGGACTGACCATCGCGGTCGGCATGGCCCTCGGGTTGCGTCACCAGCACTCCGCTGCCCGCGTCTACAACTTCCTCTCCGACGGCGAACTCGACGAGGGCTCGACGTGGGAGGCGGCGATGGGCGCGCATCACCACCGGCTCGGCAACCTCACCGCGATGGTCGACATCAACGCACTGCAGGCCGACGGTGCCACCTCGACGGTGCTGAGTACCGAACCGGTACACGACAAGTGGGCCGCCTGCGGCTGGCACGTCGAACGCGTCGACGGCAACGACGTCACCGCACTGGTGCGTGCGTTCGACAACGCCGCCGCCGAATCGGACGGCAAGCCGTCGATCATTCTCTGCGACACCCGCGTCGGGAAGGGCGTGCCCCTGCTCGAGACCCGGGAGAAGGCGCATTTCATGCGCATCGACGAACACGAGTGGCAGATCTGCCGCGACCAGCTCACCGCCGGCTTCGACCACAAGGACGCCTGAACATGACCACCGCCAGCAAGCCGAAGCTCAAGACCTCGGCCATGATCGCCTCGTTCGTGGACGAGGGGCAGAAGACCGCGTCGGCGCCGTTCGGGCACGCTCTCGTGCAGGCTGCCCGGGAGAACGACAAGATCGTCGGGCTGTCCGCCGACCTCGCGAAGTACACGGACATGCATATCTTCGCGCAGGAGTTCCCCGACCGGTTCTTCCAGATGGGGATGGCCGAGCAGCTTCTGCTCGGCGCCGCCGCAGGGATGGCGGAAACTGGTCTGGTGCCGTTCGCGTCCACGTATGCGGTGTTCGCCGCGCGCCGCGCCTACGACTTCCTGTGCCTCGACATCGCCGAACCCAACCTCAACGTCAACATCATCGGCGGGCTCCCGGGCCTGACCACCGGATACGGTCCCAGCCATCAGGCGACCGAGGACATGGCCATCTTCCGGGGGATTCCGAACCTCACCATCGTCGACCCGTGCGACTCCGTCGACATCGAGCAGGCCGTCCCGCAACTCGCCGCGTCCGACGGTCCCACGTACCTGCGGTTGTTGCGTGGGAAGGTCGCGACCGTGCTCGACGAGTACGACTACACGTTCGAGCTGGGCAAGGCGAAGGTGCTCCGCGGCGGCAACGACGTCGTCTTCGTCACCAGCGGGCTGATGACGATGCGCGCGCTGCAGGCCGCCGATCGGCTGGCCGCGCACAACGTCGACGTGGCGGTCGTGCACACGCCGACGATCAAACCGTTCGACGCCGAGACCGTTCTCGCCGAGGTGAACACCGACCGCCTGGTGGTCACCCTGGAGAACCACACCGTGATCGGCGGTCTCTTCGAAACGGTGGCCGCCGCCGTCGTCACGGCCGGACTCGGCAAGCGCATCGTGCCGATCGCTCTCCCGGACGAGTTCCTCGACGCCGGCGCGCTGCCCACCCTGCACGAGCGGTACGGCCTGAGCACCGACCGGATCGTCGCCAAGATCCTCGACGAACTGAAGTAGGACCCGTGCTGGCCCCGCAGAACATCTCGGGGCCAGCACTTTCAGCGGGAGACAATAACGTCACCCGGAGAAGTTCGAGCTCTGAGGAGGCAGAAGTGGCCCCAGCACCGTCGGCGCTTCCCAGTCTGGCCAAGACCAGCCTCCGCCAGCAAGCCGTGCACGCGCTGCGTGTAGCAATCACCAGCGGGGAACTCGCGCCGAGCAGTCCGCTCGTGGAGACCGAACTGTCCGAGATGCTGCAGATCAGCCGCGGCACCCTCCGCGAAGCTCTACGCCAACTACAGCAGGAGGACCTGATCTCTACTGGTGCCCGCGGGAGACTCTGCGTCCGGCACCTCGATGCCAACCAGATCCGCGACATCTTCGCCGTCCGCGCCGCACTCGAGTCCCTGGCCGTGCGGCTACTGGCCGAGATGACCAACCGCACCGCCGTCCTCGAGTCGCTGCACCATGCGCTCGACGTCATGAACGTTGCCGACGTCGGCCTCGAGGCTCGCATCGAGGCCGACCTGAACTTCCACCGTACGATGTGCAGGCTGACCGGCAACGACACACTCCTGCACTCCTGGATCTCCCTCGAAGGATCCATCCGAATGTCGATCATGTTCGCTGGCCTCGACCGCGCCGTCGGCAACATGGGAGTTACCCGTCACAAAGCGATCGTCGATGCCATCGAAACCGGCGACGCCGTCCTCGCGGCACAGGCCGTTCGGCGGCACATGGATTCGGCTGTCGCCACCTTGCTGACCTAGACAGCACCTCCGATGATTCGGCTCTGGAATCCCGTCCGTCCCCACCCGCCGATCACCGCGCCAGACGGGGCCTCTGCGTTGCTGAGATCCTTCTCAGGGAAGGACGAGGGACGCACCCGCCCAAGGCAAGAAGCAACCAGCTGTTAGCCGTGAACACGTTATTCACGTTGACAATTCGATCCCGGCAGAGGTCGGCGCCATTGCGACTCCCGGCGCCGGAGGCCGCAATCGTACTCGGTCCGTCGAACGATATTCATGGCGGCCCGGCACCCATCCCCGTACTGGAAAAAGCTGGGAGATCGCTTCCGTCAGCCGTACGTTTCGATAACCCGACTGTCGTCGCGGGTGGCGAGACCGCGATCGACCGCTTCGAGGTAGCGCTGTCGAGCAACGTCGAGGAGAGGCACCTGCGCGCCGCCGGCAGCGGCGGCGTCGGCGACAAGACCACTGTCCTTAACAAAGATGTTGATGGTGCTCGTCACCGGCGCGTCAATGTCGAGGAGCATGCGGGGACCGCGGTCGGACAGCATCCATGACCCACCGGCTCCACCTTGCACCAGGTCGAGGACCGAACCCTTGTCCAAACCGAGTTTCTCGGCGAGACTCAACGCTTCGGCAGCGGCGACGATATGCACTGAGCACAAGTGCTGATTGACGACCTTGATGGCCTGACCGTCCCCGATCCGCTCCCCCACTGCACGCGGAGTACCGAGAACTTTCAAGACCGGGACCACAGCAGCGACATCGTCCGCTAGACCCGACGCGAAGATTACAAGTTCTCCGGTTAGCGCTCGGGCGACTCCACCTGTCACCGGCGCGTCGACGACCCAGGCGCCGGCTGTGCGAAGTCGATCCGCAGCAGCAACAACGGATTCCGGACCCACCGTCGACATTACGATCCATCGTTGATCATTCACGGAATCGGCCGCGTCAGCCACGAGTGTCGCGAGCTGGTCCGGGGTGGCAACCATGACCACGACGATATCGGCATCAGCGACGTCGGAGATGTTCTCGACCGCGGCGATACCTGCGTCGGCGGCCCGTTTGCGTGCGGCCTCGAACGGATCGACACCCACGACGGTATGGCCTGCGGATGCGAGCCGCGAGGCCATCGGCAGACCGATCGCTCCAAGTCCGACAAACGCAATGGCGGTCACTGGTTTCCTCCTGTTTCGAGTTTTGCGTTAAGGGATAGCAAGGAGAAGTCGACGAAGTGTTGATGCATGGCTCGCCGGGCTGCCTCTGGATCGCGGCTGGCGAGGGCGTCGACGATGCCGTAGTGGATCGTGTCTGTGTTGATCGTTCCCTCGCCGGTGGGGTTCTCGAGCTCGGTAGCGAGAGATCTACGGGTGCGGATGTTCTCCCGTAGAACGGTACTCAGACCCTCATTCATCATGTTGAACACGGGGTTGTCGACTGTCTCGTACAGGTAGTTGTGGAAATCGAGGTCGGCGTTCAGCGCTCCCTCTGGATCACCGGCCTGGGTTCGAGCGACCATGCGGTCGACGATTGCGCGCAGTTCGTCGAGGTCGTCGTCGGTCACCAGCAGTGCCGCGGCGGCGGCGATGGACTCCTCCATCATTTCGCGTGCCTGCGCGAACTGGGAGGTACTGAGGTAACCGAGCCGGTGCATCAAAGTGAACGACGTCTGAAACAGCGAGGCGTCCGGGGCCTCGATATAGGTGCCGTGTCCCTGCCTGCGCCTGAGCACGCCCAAGTACTCGAGCATTGCCAGTTGCTCTCGCAACGTGCCTCGTGAGATATCGAGCTCGTCCACGAGCTTGCGTTCCGGCGGTAGGCGCCATGAACCGCCCTCGGTGGGTGCACTGAGGGCGATCAGATGATCGACCAAGGAGGCGAGCGTGTCGTCCATAGCTACCTTCCACCGATGGTCCAGCCGAATTGGTTTAACCAATTTAAGGTCCGCATTCGAGTCTGTCAATCGACCTGGCCGGTTTCGAACTCATACCCCCGGATCTTTCCGAAACAGTCAGCACTTCGGTCAACGTCGGGTCGGTCTCGGTGTGACACATTCGTCGACAATGACCCAACGACCGGAAGCTGATGGCGATCAACTCACCGGCACCGTGCACATGACTAGGAGCGATCCAACACATGGCACTCAATGGCCGCGGCCGGATCATCATCGCCTCCGCCCTTCCGCGACCACACCCACCCCGTTGAAAGGATGTACGAGCCGCCAGATGCACCACGATGTCGAACGCCTGATCGGTCGTGTCCCCCAGGATGTCCCACCCTACGGAGCCAAGTGCGTCGAATGTCTGCCCGTAATCACCGAGGTCGGCCACGACGGAAATGATGTCGCTGCGGTCCGATTGGGTGCGGTCGATGCCGACAACTTCACTTCCTGCCGCGAGCAATGCGCCGACGACGTGTCGCCCGTTGTTCTTTCTCATGTGTTGGCCTACCCGCTGGTCTGCCGTGACCGATGTCTGCGGACATCGGCCACGGCAGTCGTGTTGCGATGTTCGCCGTGCCGACTGGTCAGACAGGATCAGAAATTGGTCACGCGCTGCCGGGAGCGATACTCCTCGCCTGAATCCGATGCGACGAGCGGTTACCCACAGATATCCTGGCGACCCACGCGGTTGTGGTGCAGCTTTAGCGAGACTGACGGTCTGCCCGCTTCTATTGGCCATGGACACATGGTGACTCGAAATCAGTCCCGGTCGGCGCCCCGGCTGATCTTCTCGCGCGCCTCGACATCCGCGCGAACGGCATCGAGCTTCTCCAGAAGACCGTCATAGGCGAAATTGCCGAGCGGCAGCCGCTTCGGCGGATTCTCCTCGTGTGCGACATCGACGATTGCGACGGCGGCGCGGATGGGGTCGCCCGGCTCCTTACCGACGTTCTCGCGGAAGGTTCGGCGCTGTTCGCCGGCGGTCCCGTCATAGTCGGCGATGACGCGGTCGGAACTGACCTCGGCGGCCGAATTTCCGGCCCAGTCGGTGGCGAACGCGCTCGGTTCGACGAGCACGACGCGGATACCGAGCGGCGACACTTCCTGTTCGAGCGCCTCTGAGAGGCCTTCGACGGCGAATTTCGAGGCGTTGTACCAGCCGACCGCCGGGAACGAACGCACGCCTCCGACCGAGGAAACGTTGAGAATCGTGCCCGACCGCTGTGCGCGCATGCTCGGCAGCAGCGCGTTGGTCACCGCCGCGAGCCCGAAAACATTGATCTCCATCATGCGGCGTACCTCGGCGTCGTCGCTTTCCTCGACGGCCGCGAAGTAGCCGATGCCGGCATTATTGAATAGGACGTCGACGGCGCCGAATCCTTGCAGTGCCTGTTCGGTCGCGACCTTGACCTGGGCGGGGTCGGTGACGTCGAGTGGAACAGCGAGAGCGCGGTCGCCGCCTTCGCTGATGATGTCGGCGAGTTGATCGACAGTGCGTGCGGTCGCGATGACATTGTCCCCGCGGCGCAGCGCTTCGAGGGCCACCTCTCGGCCGAAGCCTCGAGACGCACCGGTGATGAGCCATGTAGCCACAAGAAGGTCCTTTCAGTGAATGCGCCCTGGCCTGGATCTAGGCCGGACACATTCCACTGCACACCGTCTTTGGCTGTAGCGGGAGAGGTGGAGTCATCGTAGGAGAGACAGTCCTACCCACCACTGCGGCAATTGGACGGCTTTTCCGGGACACTGAAGGGATGCCCAAAAAGAACGAGGCCCTCAGCGTGTTCCTCACGGGTAAACGCGCTGCGGTTACCCCGGTGATGGCCGGCATCGAGGTGTCCGGGCCACGGCGGGTGCCGGGTCTGCGCCGTGAGGAAGTCGCTTTTCTCGCGGGCGTGAGCGTCGACTGGTATGTCCGCCTCGAGCAGGGGCGACCGGTCACCCCTTCCGAGCAGGTCCTGTCTGCGATCGCCCGCACGCTTCACCTCGACGACGCCGAACGGGAGTATCTGCTCAATCTCGCTCGTCCGACCCCGGGCCTGCGACGGGAGGGACGAGGCCTGCCGTCGGTACGCCCCGGGATCTCGCGCATGATCGGCAACCTGCACGATCAACCGGCGTTCGTACTCGGCCCCCGCATGGAAGTCTTGGCCGGCAACGAGCTCGCATGGGCGCTTCTGGCCGATTTTCCGGCACGCTCGACCGATGACCGCAATCTCCTGCGGTGGATACTGACCGACCCAGACGCGCGCGAGCTGTACCTCGACTGGGGCACGATCGCCTCCGAAATGGTCGGGGTACTCCAACTCGAATCGTCCTCACGCCCACACGACCCAGAGATCAGAGAGCTGGTGGGTGAGCTCGCAACCAGCAGCGAGATGTTCCGCAAATGCTGGGCACGCCCGAATCCGCAGGGGCGCACCTCAGGAACCAAACGGTTCCACCACGCGGTGGTGGGAAACGTGACGATCGACTGGGAAGCATTCAGTGTTCCTGACGACGCCACCCAAACGTTATTCGTCTACACCGCTGCCAGTGACGACGACTACACCACCCTGCGGTTGCTCGCGAGCTGGCGGGCCAGTGCGGAGACTGCACTCGCGAGCGCCCGACCGCGTCCGCTTCACGCTGATCGGCCCGGGTAGGACAACTTCTCCCTTCCCGAGCCCGCTGGTGACGCGCAGCATGGGTCGTGGCCGTGGAGTTCACTGCGGCTTGAAAGGAGACACCACATGTCAGACCCCCGTCCTCTCGCCATCGTCACCGGAGGTTCTTCCGGAATCGGATTCGAGCTGGCCAAGCAGTTCGCAACCCACGGCTACGATGTCGCGATCTCCGGGCAGAGCGAGCGGGTGTTCGATTCCGCCGCCGAACTGCGTGAGCTGGGCGTCGACGCCTACCCCCACCGAGGTGACGCCGGCACCTATGACGGTGTCGAAAGCTTCTGGAATTTCGTCACTGATCTCGGTCGTCCCGTCGAGGCGGCCGCCTTGAACGTCGGTATCGGTCTGGGCGGTGCGTTCGTCGACAACGATCTCGATGAGGAGCTGAAGCTGATCGCGATCAACGTAACCGGCACGGTGCACCTGGCGAAACGTGTCGTCCAGCATATGGCGCCCGAGGGTCGCGGTCGAATCCTGATCGTCTCCTCGGTGTCGGCGACGACCCCCACCCCGTACGAGACGGTGTACGGTCCGTCGAAGGCATTCGGGTTCTCCTTCGCCGAGTCCCTGCGCGAAGAACTGCGAGACTCTGGCGTCAGCGTCACCGCCCTGTTGCCCGGTGCCACCGACAGCGACTTCCACGCCAATGCCGGAATGGGCAGTACGACAATCGGTTCCGGCCCGAAGAACAACAAGACTGAGGTGGCTCGGCAGGGTTATGAGGCGCTGATGAACGGCGACGACCACGTCGTCGGCGGTGACGCGGCAACCAAGCAACAGGCCATCGACAACCGCGCCACGCCCGAGTCGGTCAAAGCCGAACGCATGGCCGAGCTGACTCGTCCCCGCTGACTCCGACTGGCGGTACGAGTGACCTCACCGGAAACGCCATTCTTACCACCGACACGAATTCGTTGAGCACCAAATGAATCGAACCGGCAGGCGTGCGCATCAGGACGGCGCGTTGTGTCGTTGCGGGCGGGTCTCGTCAGGCGAGTCGATATCGGGAATCGATGGTGCGGACGGTGCCGGATTTGGACCGCATGACGATCGATTCCGTGGAGGCGGCTCCGTGGGTGTAGCGGACTCCGCGGAGGAGGTCGCCGTCTGTGACCCCGGTGGCCGCGAAGAAGACGTTCTCCCCCGCGACCAGGTCCTCCGTGGTCAGGACCCGGTCGAGGTCGTGCCCGGCGCCCAGGGCTTTGCTGCGTTCGGCCTCACTGGTCGGGGCGAGGCGCGCCTCGATGGTGCCGCCCATGCACCGGATCGCGGCGGCGGTGATGATGCCCTCAGGGGTGCCACCGGTACCGATCATCATGTCGGTCCCGGATCCGGGGCGGCAGGCGGCGATCGCGCCGGCGACGTCACCGTCGGCGATGAGACGGATCCGGGCCCTGGCGTCGCGGACCTGGGTGACGAGTGACTGGTGGCGGGGCCGGTCGAGGATGCACACGGTCAGATCTGAAGCCTTCGCACCGCGCACCGCGGCGAGGCGTCGAATGTTCTCCGCAACCGGTGTGGTGATGTCGACGACGTCGGCGGCGTCGGGTCCGACGACGAGTTTGTCCATGTAG
>JBCEBZ010000261.1:0-4428 GCA_039206675.1 Rhodococcus sp. (in: high G+C Gram-positive bacteria)
GAATACCACATCGGCGACGGTCGACTCACCGATCCGGGCGATGTCGGCGAATGCCGCGTCGGCTCCCAGCCGTCGTGCGAGCGTGCGGGAATCCACACGCGGATCGACGGCGAATACGGTGCCCGCGCCGAGAGCGCGCAAGATCTGGACGGCGAGATGGCCCAGTCCCCCGACGCCGACGACCACGACGACGGAGTGACTGTCGACGAGATCCCGGTTCGTGCGGATCGCGTGGTACGCCGTCAGGGCGGCGTCGGCGAGCGGGGCGGCACTCTCGGGAGCGAGCCCCCGGGTGCGCACCACGAACCGCTCCGAGGGGACGATCATGGCGTCGGCCAGACCGCCGTCGTAGCCGAGACCGCTGCCGATGGCCGGAAGCAGACCGTCCGCGCGCGGGCGCAGGTCGTGGCAGTAATTCTCCCTGCCTCGTCTGCAGTTGCGGCACTCCCCGCAGGACCAGACTCCGTAGACCACCACGGACTCGCCGATCCACGCACTGTCGGCGTCGGGGCCCGCGCCGACGACGGTTCCGGCCACCTCGTGCCCCAGCGTGAGCGGGAGCGGGTAGTCGAAGACGCCCGCGGGGGCGTCCATGACATGCAGGTCGGATCGGCAGAGCCCGGCCGCCCGGACCTCGATCAGCAGTTCGGCGCCCTGTGGTTCGGGCACGCACACGCGCTGGACCTGTGCGGGTTCACCCCAGGCGGTCATGCGCACGGCGCGCATCGTGTCGATGATCATCGTCGTGTCGCCTACCTGGCCGTCCAGCCGCCGTCGACGACGAGCGTCTGTCCGGTGACGTACGAAGACGCGTCCGACGCGAGGAACAGCACGGCACCGTCCACTTCGCCGGCCCGGCCGCCGCGGCCGAGCATCGTGTTGCGGCGCACCCAGTCGGCTGAACGCTGATTGCTGAACAGTCCGTCGGTCATTTCGGTATCGAACCATCCGGGCACGACGGCGTTGACACGGACGCCCCGCCTGCCCCACTGACCCGCCAGCTCGCGGGTCAGACCGAGGATGCCCGCCTTCGACGCCGCGTAACTCGCACCGCCGATGGGGGCGGTGGACACCAACCCGATCACCGAGGAGATGTTGATGATCGAGGTCCTCGCGTCCTCGGGAACGTCAGAGGTGGCGTATGTGGCGAGGTGGAAACCCGCGGCCAGGTTCACATCGAGGATCGAGGAGAACCCGTCGGCGGTTTCGTCCTCCGCATTCGGAGGTCCGGGCGTGCCGGCGTTATTGACCAGAACGTCGACGTGGCCGGTCCGCTCGCGGGCGCGGTCGACGAGCCGGCGACGGTCGGCGTCGACGGTGATGTCGCATTCGACGGGGACCACGGTGTCGACCTCCTCGGCCAGGGCGGCGAGCCGATCGACCCGGCGGGCGGCCGCGAAGACCGTGGCGCCGGCCGAGGCCAGTGTCCGCGCGAATCCCATTCCCAGTCCGGACGACGCACCCGTGACGACGGCGACGCGACCGCTCAGCTGGAACAGCTCGGGTACGTGCATGTGGTGGCTCCTATTCGTGTTCGTGGCACGCGCGTCAGTAGACGGCGGTGCGTCCGCCGTCGACCGGGATGACGGCGCCCGTGGTGTAACCGGCGCGGTCACCGGCCAGATGCACGACGAGGCCGGCGATCTCGTCCGGCCGGCCCAGCCGCCCGGCGGGGAGCCGGTCGACGATCTTGCCGACGAACTCGTCGTCCCAGTCGGCCGCCATGTCGGTCGCGAATCCGCCCGGCATGATGCAGTTCACCCGCACCGTGGGTGCGTATTCCTGTGCGAACGCCATCGTCAGCGCGTTGAGACCGTTCTTCGACGCCGCGTACATCGCCTCGGGCGGGCTGGGCCGCAGCGCACCGATGCTCGAGATGTTGATGATCGAACCGCCTCCGGCCGCGCTCATCCTGGCACCGGCCACCGCCATCAACCGGAACGGCCCCTTGAGGTTGACCTCGATGGTCTTGTCGAACAGCGACTCCGACACCGATTCCAGTGTCGGTGACAGGGGCGCGATTCCGGCGTTGTTCACGACGACGTCGAGCTTCCCGAATCGGGTGACGATGTGGTCGACCACGGTTTCGATCGCGTCCCACTTCCCGACGTGCAGTGCGAGCGGTTCGGCGATTCCGCCGGTGTCCCGGGTGATCGCGCGGGCCGCGGCGACGCACGCCTCCTCCTTGCGACTCGACACGATCACGGTGGCCCCGGCGGTGGCCAGCCCACTCGCGATGGCGTATCCGAGCCCGCGGGTGGCGCCCGTGACGAGTGCGACCTTGCCCGTCAACTCCTGTGTCGTGGTCATGCGTACTTCTTCAGTTCGAGGCGCGCGATGGTGCGCAGGTGGACTTCGTTCGGGCCGTCGGCGATCTGCAGTGCCCGGGTGATCGCGTACAGCCGGGCGAGGATCGTGTCGTCGCTCACCCCGGCGGCGCCGTGCGCCTGGACGGCGTGGTCGACCACCCGATGAGCGATCTCCATGGCGGCCACCTTGATCGCGGCGACTTCCGAGCGGGCGGCGGCGTTGCCGCGGGTGTCCATCAGCCACGACGCCTTCAGGACGAGCAGCCGGATCTGGTCGATCTCCATCCGGCTCCGCGCGATCCACTCGCGTACCACACCACGGTCGGCGAGTGGACCACCGAAGGCGTTGCGCTGCAGGACTCGTCGGCACATCAGCTCGAGGGCGCGTTCGGCCATGCCGATCGCCCGCATCGCGTAGTGCATGCGTCCCGGCCCGAGCCGGCCCTGGGCGATCGCGAATCCGTCGCCCTCGGCGCCGAGCATGTGGTCGGCCGGCACCCGCACGTCCGTGAACTGGACCTCGCCGTGGCCGAGCCGGTCCCGGTAGCCGAACATGGGCAGGTCGCGGAGCACCTCGACGCCGGGGGCGTCCGCGGGCACCAGGATCATGCTCTGCTGCCGGTACGTCGGAGCGTCGGGATCGGACTTACCCATGAAGATAACGAGTTTGCAGTCGGGGTCGAGAATGCCCGAGGTGTACCACTTCCGGCCGTTGAGGACGTATTCGTCACCGTCGCGGCGGATGGTCGAGGTGATGTTGGTGGCGTCGGAACTCGCGACGTCCGGCTCCGTCATCGCGAACGCCGACCTGATCGTGCAGTCGAGGAGCGGCCGGAGCCAGCGGTCCTGCTGCTGCGGGGTGCCGTACATGGCGAGGATCTCCATGTTGCCGGTGTCGGGTGCCGAGCAGTTGATCGCTTCGTTGCCGATCACCGAGCGTCCGACCATCTCGGCGAGGGGCGCGTACTCGAGGTTGGTGAGCCCGGCACCCCATTCGCCGTGCGTCATGAAGAGGTTCCACAATCCGAGTTCGCGTGCCTTCGCCTGCAGGTCCAGCATGACCTTCGGCTGCTCGTGCGGGTTGTCGTTGGAGCTGATCTGCTCGTCGTACACGGCCTCGGCCGGATAGACGTGCTCGTCCATGAAGGTGCGCAGCTGTTCGAGCAGTCGCTCGGTGCGCGCGGAGTATTCGAAGTCCACGTGTCGTCCTTTCTGATCAGGCGAGTAGCGCGGTGCCACCGCGGATGAGCTGGGAGATGGTGTCGGGCAGCCGTTCCTGGTCGGGGTCGTGGTGGCGGCCCTCTCGGTGCCTGCGCAGGTTGTGACCCATGATGGCCGCCATCTTGAGACGGCCGAGTGCGTTGAACCAGTTCATGTCCCGCAGTTCCGGGCCGTCCCCGGTGTAGAGGGCGATCAGCTCGTCCTCGGACGGCAGGCCCGGCACCACGCGCCCCACGCCGGGAAAGTTCGCGCCGTCGGCGAAGACGAGGAACCAGCCCAGCTCGACCCGCGGATCCCCGAGGCTCCAGATCTCCCAGTCGATCAGTGCGGCAGGCTCCATGTCCTGCGCGAGGATGTTGCCGAGCCGATAGTCGCCGTGCACCAGCGTCGGCGACAGCGCTTCGGGGAGATCGGCGGCGAGGAGCCGCAGCAATTCGTCGCCCCCACCCACGAGTTCGGGAGGAACGGCGTCCAGGGTGCGCTGCCACCGCGCCAGCTCCGCGCCGGGCGACAACGGATCCCCGGCGGCCGGGATGGTGTCGACGGGCACCGCGTGCAGCAGCGGCAGTACCGCCGCGGCTCGGCGCATCCGCGCGGCCGCGACCGCCGGCTCGACCGGGGGTGTGTCGAGCACCGGCTCGAGCGATTCCCCGGCCACGCACTCCATCGCGAACCAGGCGGGCTCGCTGTCGTCGACGGCGACGATGCGGGGCACCGGAACCGCTGTGGCTCCCAGCGTTTCCATGATCCTTGCCTGGCGCAGCATGTCGTGCCGGCCGATGGGACGTTGGCCTTCGGGCACGGCCTTGACGACGAGGTCGCCGTCCCCGGTCCGGATCTTGTAGGTCAGCCCGGAATGTCCTCCGAGCAACGGCTCGAGCGGGCCGACGTCCAGTCC
>JBCEBZ010000262.1:0-5883 GCA_039206675.1 Rhodococcus sp. (in: high G+C Gram-positive bacteria)
AGATGAAGTTCTCGATCGCCATGGTGTCGAGCACCTGGCCGCCGAAGCGCTCGGCGGCGATGCCGGTGCGAATTCCCTTGCGCGCGGCGTACACCGCGGCCGCGGCGCCGGACGGGCCGCCGCCGACGACGAGCACGTCGAACGGATCCTTCTGCGCGATCGCGGTAGCCGCCCGGTCAGCGGCGCCGACGTCGAGCTTGCCGATGATCTCCTCGAGGCTCATCCGGCCGGAACCGAAGAGTTCGCCGTTGACGAAGACCGTCGGCACGGCCATGACCTGGCGCTCGTCGACCTCGTCCTGGAACAGGGCGCCGTCGATCGCGACGTGGCTGATGCCCGGATTGAGCACGGCCATCAGGTTCAGCGCCTGCACCACGTCCGGGCAGTTCTGGCAGGACAGCGAGAAGTAGGTCTCGAAGTGGAAGTCGCCGTCGAGGTCGCGGACCTGCTCGAGCAGTTCGGGGGACTCCTTCGACGGGTAGCCGCCGACCTGGAGCAACGCGAGTGCGAGCGAGGTGAATTCGTGGCCGAGCGGGATTCCGGCGAAGCGGACCTCGACGTCGGTGCCGCTGCGGCGGACGGCGAAGGACGGGCGTCGAGCGTCGTCGTCACGGCGTTCGTAGGTGACCTTGTCCGACATCGCCGCGATCTCGGTGAGCAGTTCGGCGAGTTCGGTGGACTTGGGACCGTCGTCGAGTGAGGAGACGAGCTCGATCGGCAGGGTCAGCCGTTCGAGCAGGGACTTGAGTTGGCCGGCGAGCGAGGCTTCGAGCATGCGGATCTACTCCATCGATCGGGGAGGAAAGGGATCGGAACCGGAAACCAGCTCTGGGCGGTCCGGAAAGTGTTGGTGCGACACCGATTGCCCCCACGGGAGCGGAGCACCGGGAACCGTGCGCACGGGCTCAGAAGATCTGAGCCCGTGCCGACGGTCGACTGGGCTACGTCAGATCTTGCCGACGAGATCCAGCGACGGAGCGAGGGTCTCTTCGCCCTCTTCCCACTTGGCCGGGCAGACCTCGCCCGGGTGCGACCGGACGTACTGCGCGGCCTTGACCTTGCGGACCAGCTCGGCGGCGTTGCGGCCGATGCCTTCCGCGGTGACCTCGGTGAACTGGATGACACCGTCGGGGTCGACGAGGAAGGTGCCGCGATCGGCCAGTCCCTCGTTCTCGCGCAGAACCTCGAAGTTCTTGCTGATCTCCTGCGTCGGGTCACCGATCATGGCGTACTTGATCTTGCCGATGGTGTCGGACGATCCGTGCCACGCCTTGTGCGTGAAGTGGGTGTCGGTGGACACCGAGAAGACCTCGACGCCGAGACGCTGCAGTTCCTCGTGGTGATCGGCGAGGTCGCCGAGCTCGGTCGGGCAGACGAAGGTGAAGTCGGCCGGGTAGAAGTAGAAGACCGCCCACTTGTCCTTGATGTCGTCCGCGGACACGGTGATGAACGCGCCGTCCTTGAAAGCGGACGCCGCGAAGGGCTTGATCTGCGTGTTGATCAGGGCCATTGGAACCTCTATTCGTAAGACTGGAAGCCGACAGCGACGAGGCTATCCAGCAGATTGGAATAGGTCCAATCTATGAGACCTATTCCATAGATTGGATGGGGCTATCAATGACCGTCGAATCGGACGCAGTGCAGGTCAGCGCGGACGTGCACCCAGGAGGCCCGTGGTGGTCGCCGGATGCGCGGTGTGACCACCGTGACACCGCCGGCCTCGAATCCGCACGCGGGGAACGGAAAGCGGGGTCACCCGGCCGGCACCACGCGGTCGTCGCGGACCTCGCGCCCGTAGCGTTCCTCGGCGACCGCGATCGCGGGGCCCAGCACGACCCGTCCGCCCGCCGTCACGGCGAGGCGCGGGGGGAGGGGCACGGGCAGGCCGGCGCCGGCTGCGACTCCGGCCAGTGCGGCACCGAGCAGGAAGGAGCCGTCGGTGTCGGTGGCGCCGGCCGGAGGAAAATCGGGCAACTGCAGGGGCAGCCGCGGCGCGGTGCCGTGTCCGGCGCGGCCGATGTCCACCGTCGTCCCCGCGCACCGCGTTTCGACGAGATCGGCCACCAGCCGGGCGTCGCCGGAGGCGTACGCGAGACGGAACGCCAAGTGCATCGCCGGATCGGCGATCTCACGGTTCCACTGCTCGCGCTGGCGGCCGTTCGGGAGTGTGTAGCGCACGGCGTCGATGGCGATCGCCGCGGGCACGGCGAGCGCGGCGGCCCGTGCCTGCGCCGCAACGTCCGGTGTGCCGGAGGCGATCAGCGCGGACTCGAGGAGTGCGGCGTGCCAGAAGTCGACCTGCGCGCAGTGCAGTCCGAGCCCCAGGTCGCGGTACGTGGCGAATGCGGCGGCGAGCAGTCCTTCCCCCTCGCCCGGTCGGCCCTCGGCGAAGGCGACGGTGGCGAGGCGCGTTTCGACGTCCGCGACGTCGAGCACCGCTCCGGAACCCCGGAAGTAGTCGAGGCTGCGGCGGTAGAGCGCCGTCGCGCGTTCGGTGTCCCCGCGGCCCTCGGCGAGAAACGCCAGCACCTTCGATCCGATTCCCGCCCGGTGGCCGATCCCGGCCCGTTCGAAATACGTCTGGCTCGACAACAGCAGCGGTTCCGCCTCGTCGAGACGCCCCGTACGGACACGCATGATGGCCAGATTCTGCTGCGTCTCGGCGACCGTATTGGCATCGCCCGCCGTCTCGAATGCGGCGAGCGCCTGCCCGGCGAAGTCGTCGGAGAGATCGAAGCGCCCGGTCTCGAAGTGGATGGCAGCGAGGTTCATCAACGGGTGTCCCGCCAGGCCCGGGGCGAAACGCACTGCCGCGTCCAGGGACTCGGTGGCCACGTCGGCCGCGTGCGCCCACTGCTGCCGGTGCATCGCGACCGCGGTCAGCGACAGCAGGCACGCGACCCGCAGATCGCCCTGGTCCTCGCCGCCGGCCGCGAGCAGCTCGCGCGCCTGCTCGAGCGCGTCCTGTGCACCGTCGAGGTCGCCGACGTGCTGCAATGCCTGCGACAGGTTGACCAGCGCCGCCGGACGCATCCGGACCGCGTCGGCCGGCATCACCGCAAGGGCCTCGCGGTACAGGTCGACGGCCTTCACATGATCGCCCAGTTCGTCGGACATGCTGGCCGCGTTGATGATCGCGCTCGTCCGGAGATCGCCGGTGGTCCCGGACGCGACCCGCTCGAACGTCCGGAGCGCCTCGGCGACGTCTCCCCGCGAGTAGGCGGCGGCTCCCGCGGCGAGAAGGTCGCGGCCCGTCTGGTCGTCCACGTCAGAAGTCCGAATCCGAGGCGGCTGCCGCTATCTCGGCGAGCAGCGGCGCGTCCGGCCCGTCGTCCGGAGCCGGCTCCGCGGCACGGCGCAGCCGCAGGCGGGCCAGGGCCCGAACCCGCTCCCGAACGTCCGGACCTCCCACGTCCGCGGAACCGTTCACGCCGAACCCGGGCAGGTACACCCCGACGGACACCCCCGCTTCCGCGCCGGGTGGTGCGGCCGACTCGCCGAACCAGACGTCTCCGGACAGCTGCAGCGCGACGTCGACGGAGCCCGCTGCGGTGCCGACCGTCGCCCGCGGTCGCAGGTGGTCCGGGACGGGTGCAGAGAGATCCGGTGCCGCAACGGCACTCACCCGCACCGCGGTGGTCCCGGAGGTGCGCACCACCTCCCACGACACCGCGCGCTCGGACGCGTCGACGAGACCGGGTGGGTACCGGCGCCAGTCGGAACCCGTGACGCCCCGCGCCAGGACGAGGGTGCTCGGCAGCGTCGCGGTCGCGGCGCCCGCGGCGAGCGCGTAGTCCTCGGCCCGCCCGGGACGGTCGGCGAGCACGGGCCCGGCCGGTGCGAGCGCGTCGTCCCCGTCGACGAGCAGATCGCAGTCCTCGACGAGTGTCGCGATCTCACGGTTCAACAGTCCCGCGTCGAGCGCCGGAATACCGTCGACCGTCGAGGTCGGCCACCACCGCGCCGCCCAGTGCGCGAACGCGAGCCGCCGAGCGCCCGCGGCCACCCGCGGCCGTGCCGGTTCGACCGTGACCTCACTCCGGGAGTCGCCCGCGGCCACGGCGAGCGCCACCTCCTCGCCGAACACGGCCCACACCCAGTTCTGCGCCGGGTCGACGTCGTCGATCACCGCGACCGGGACGGTGTGTCCGGCGAACACACTCCAGGTCAGGTGCCCGCCGAGCACCTCCAGCACGGTGACGTCGATGTCCGCTGCGTCGTCCAGCACACTCGGCGCGTTCTCGGGGGAGATGGTCCGCACCCCGTCGGGGGTGCGGTCGATCCGCACGGTGCCGGTGGTCAACTCGCCCTCGATTCGGGAGCATCCGCCGCGTCCGTGAGCGGAATTGCGCTGAGCGCCCGCTTGACCCGCATGCGGTGGTCGAGGATCACCGACCGCGCCACCCCGTCCAGCAGATCCCAGAGTTCACCCGGCTCGTCGACGGAGAACTCACGGACGTCGCGACCGTGCAGCCGGACCCACAGGCGGCGGAGATAGGGCCGCCCCGGTTCGCGGAGTTCGGCGGCGATGGCCGCCAGCGGATTCGTGCCGGGCAGCGTCGCCGCATCCGGACTCACGGCGAGGCGGCGCGCCTGCAGGACGTACGCCTCGCGTTGCCAGCGACCGTTGATCACCCGGACGGCGGTCGTGTCCGCGGTTGCCGGAGCGGGCGGCGCCCCGATCGGGTGGAGACCGGTCGCGAGTGCGGCACCCGCCGTTGCCGCGACCCGCAGGGACTCGTCGAGAAGCGCCCAGGGCGAGCAGCTTCGGGCGATCTCGGTGGTAACCAGTTCGTGGATCGGCGGGAGCTCCGCACGGTCGGTCGACGCGCGGAGCACCGTGAAGACGCGTTCGTGGACGGAGCGGTCGAAGGGAAGCCCGAGCGCCGAGGTGGACGCCGACGTCCCCAGACGCGGAGGTCCGGGCACGGGATGCGCCGTCAGGCCGAGGCCGCGGGCCGAGACCTCGGTCGTCCAGAGCGCAATGCCGAGGTGGGTTCCGGCGTGCCCGGCGATCAGGTCGTCGAGGGCCTGTCGACCGTCGTCACCGTCCTGCTCGAACCGCGCTCCGGGACAGGCCTCGAGGACCGCGGCCACCGCGTCGGTGTGGTCGCCGGTCGCGGTACCCGACAGCGGTCGCCGTCCCCACGCGAGGTCGATCAGGGCGTTCAGTTCCCGTGCCCGCGCCGGGTCGGTGACGTGGGCCTTCAACGCCTGCGTGGTGCGGCCGGCCGCGAAATCGTGCACGTCGCGCAACGCGTCCTCGGCGACGGACTCGTCGCGGAGCGGATCGGGTGCGCCCGAACCGGTCGCGAGTTCGAAGCACCGTTGGAAGTACAGATCCTGCGGGTTGCCGTCCGTGATGCGCAACGCCCGGCGGGTTCGCTTGAGCAGCGTGAACCAGGCCGCGGTCGCGCGCAGTGCGTCGGCGGAGGCGTGCACCCGGGCGGCGAGCAGCCGTGCCCCGTCGGCCGTGACGATCGGACCGGCGCACAGTGGGTTCTGCACCGGGCGGATGACCAGCGGATCGAGGATCAATTTCACCGTGCGGCTCAGGGGCCCGCCGTCGGGCCCGCTGAGCGCCTCGACGCCGTCCAGCTCGCGCCACACCTCGTCGAGGACCATCGCGCGCGGTCGCCGAGCAGCCGCTGAGCCCCTCGGTCCCGTCCGCATTCGAGCAGGTTACCGCAGTGATGCCGCGTCGACGCAGCGAGAAATCTGGGATCGGTAGGGCGCGAGAAGTTCCTACCTTTCTCACATCGGCTCCAGTCCGCGAGCCGAAGGAATCGACGACGGGCGCCGAGCGCCCCTCACGAAACGTGAAGGACGGATCATGAACACGATCGTTCGGACTCAGAAGCGCGTCTACACCGCAGGCATCGT
>JBCEBZ010000262.1:5983-8059 GCA_039206675.1 Rhodococcus sp. (in: high G+C Gram-positive bacteria)
CGCTGGACGCGAACTTCGACGCGACCTGCGCCAAGCAGGGCGACACCCTCGCGCTGGCTCTGGCGGACACCGGCAACGCGACGTACGGCGACCTGGCCGTCTCCGCGACGATCACCGGCACCGACACCGTGCAGGCGGTCGGGATCGCCGGCAGCAAGGGCGGGTCGAACGGTCTCCCGTACGCCCTCGGCTTCGGGCAGGGCATGCCCGGCGGCTCCGCGAAGGTCGTCAAGGACGGCGACACCTACACGGTCACCGGCGAAGGCGTCGGGGCCCCCGACATGAGCAACCCGACCGCGCCGAGTTCGGCGAAGTTCGACATCACGTTCGCATGCTCGACCGTCGTGGGCGGCTGAGCCCGGCCCACCCCGGGACGCGCGCGGAGCCACCCGAGTTTCGCGCGCGTCCCACCTCCCCAGTTCAGACTCGGAAAGGACACCTCGTGAAGAAGATCGTGCGTACCGCCGCCCTGGTGTTTCTCGCCGGCTCGGTCGGCTACTACCTCTGGTACGGACTCGGCGACCGGGGCCGGGCGAACTACGGAATCGACGCGCTGTCGTGGGTCGGCCCGCAGATGATCTGGCCGATCGTCGCGGTCAGCGCGGTCGTGGTGTGTTTCGCCCTCACCGGCGACAGCGTGCTCGCGGCGTTCACGGGACGCAACAGTGCCGCGTTCCGCAACGGAGACGTCGGGATCGGAACGGTGCGGTCGGTGCGCCAGACCGGCATGACGCTCAACGACCAACCGGAAGTGCGGATCGACCTCGCCGTGGAGGGTGCCGACGGCAAGATGTTCGAGTCGCACGCCACAATGATCGTGCCGCTCACCGAGTTGGTGCTGCTCCGTCCCGGGGTCGTGCTCCCCGTCCGCTACCTTCCCGGCCGCACCGACAAGGTCGAGATCGACCGCTCGGCAGACGGGACGTCGGCGCAGGACGCGTTGAACCGATCCATGATCCGGCAGGGAATCACCACACCGGGCAAACTCGACATCGCGGCCCGCGGTGTCCCCGCGCAGGCGGTGGTGCAGTCGCTCAGCGTGCCCGGGGAGATCCGCAACGGGAATTCGAAGGTCGAACTCGGGTTGGCGGTCACCCGGCCCGACGGCACGACGTTCACCACCCGCGTCGAGAAGTTCCTGCCGCCGCGCACCGTCGGGCACGTCCAGGTCGGCCGGGTGGTGACGGTCCACTACCTCCCGGGGAACGAGCAGGAGGTCGTCATCGCCCTGCCCGCGAATGTGTGAATCAATTCTCCTCCCCGTCCCGGGGCGGAAGTCCCAGCGACCGGACGAGGAGCAGGAGCTGCTCACGCAGCGGCCCCACGTCGCCGACCGCGGCGGTGAGGGCCGCGTCCTCCTTCTCCAGGGTCAGCAGGTGACGGTAGATCGCGCGGCCCGACTCGGTGATCGCGACCCGCTTGCGGCGCTCGTCGGCCGGATCGGTCTCCCGGGTGACGTACCCGGCGCGTTCGAGACGGTCGATGGTGCGGCTGATGGTCTGATCCGTCACCCGCGACGCCTTCGCGATGTCCCGCTGCGAGGCGGGGTGGTCGGCGATCGTGTGCAGTGAGATGAGTCCCGCATGGGTCATGTTCTGCGACCGCAGAATGTCCTCCCACGAGTGCTCCACCAGCCGCGCAGCCGTGGACAGCAGCCGTCCGGTGGGCCACTGGTCCATGCCGTCGCTCGTCATTTTCTCGCCTCCATTTGCAATTTGCTCAGCATGCTGAACAAAATAGGAACGTCGCAATCCGGACATCCGGTCGTCGAACCGTCCAGCATTGGAGAGCACGTGACCACAACTGCCCGCCCACGCCCGATTCGTCGACTGCGGTGGATTCTGCCAGCCGTGCTGGTCATCGTCTGGCTGGCCGTCGGCGGGTTCGGTGGGCCGTTCGCCGGCAAACTCTCCACGGTCCAGCAGAACGACAGCACGTCGTTCCTGCCCGCGTCGGCCGAGGCCACCGAGGTGTCCGCGCTGCAGAAGGGCTTCACCGACACGCAGTTCGTGCCGGCGATCGTCGTCGCCGAACGGACGTCCGGGATCACCGCGGCCGACACCGAATTCCTCGCCG
>JBCEBZ010000262.1:8159-17651 GCA_039206675.1 Rhodococcus sp. (in: high G+C Gram-positive bacteria)
GCGTTCGCCGGCATCGACGGACTGCTGCTCCTGGTGGCGGGTGTCGTGGTGATCCTCATCCTCATCGTCGTCTATCGCAGTCCGATCCTCCCGTTCGCCGTGATCACCTCCGCGGTCTTCGCGCTCGGACTGTCCAGCCTCCTCGTGTACGTGCTCGCCGACGCCGGCGTGATCGCGCTGAACGGCCAGAGCCAGGGCATCCTGTTCATCCTGGTGTTCGGCGCCGCCACCGACTACGCCCTGCTGCTCGTGTCCCGCTACCGCGAGGAACTGCGGATCGAGCAGGACAAGTACCGCGCGATGCGGACCGCCTGGCGGGCGACACTCGAACCGGTCGCCGCCTCCGCGGGCACCGTCATCGCCGGAGTGCTCTGCCTGCTGCTGTCCGATCTCAACTCCAACCGCGGTCTCGGACCGGTCGCGGCCATCGGCATCGCGGCGTCGTTCGTCGCATCCATGACGTACCTCCCCGCGGTGCTCGTGCTCCTCGGCCGGGCGGCGTACTGGCCGAGCAGGCCCGCCTTCGACGCACAGCACGCCGAGAAGGACGAGGCCGCCGACCACAAGTTCTGGGCCGCGCTCGCCGCGCGCATCGGCGCACATCCGCGCCGATTCTGGGTGGCGTCCAGCCTGGTGCTGGTGCTCTTCGCGCTCCTTCTGCCTCAGTTCAAGGCGAGCGGCGTCGCGGAGTCCGAGACGTTTCTGCTCGACGTCGATTCCGTTGCGGGCCAGCAGATCCTCGGTGATCACTTCGACGCCGGTTCCGGTTCTCCGGCGGTGATCATCGCGAACGAGGACGCCCTCGATGCGGTACTCGACGCGGGCCGGGTCGACGGCGTCGGCGACCTCACCGTGCTGACCGCCCCCGGCACCCAGGACCCACTGGTGGTGGACGGCCGGGTGGCGATCGAAGCCACCCTGACCGATCCGGCCGATTCCCTCGAGGCCGAGGACACCATCGTCGCGCTCCGGGACGCCGTCCACCCGATCGACGGCGCCGACGCACTGGTCGGCGGCACCACCGCCACCGACCTCGACACGAAGACGACGTCGACGCGGGACCGCACCCTGATCATCCCCGTCGTGATCCTCGTCGTGTTCGCGATCCTGTGCCTGCTGCTGCTGCCGCTGCTCGCGCCGCTGCTGCTGATGGGGACGGTCGTGCTGTCCTTCGCTGCGACGCTGGGCATCTCGTCCCTGGTCTTCGAACACATCTTCGGATTCCCCGGCGCCGATCCCGTCGTCCCGCTGTTCGCATTCGTGTTCCTCGTCGCCCTCGGAATCGACTACAACATCTTCCTCATGACCCGGGTCCGGGAAGAAGCCCGGCGCATCGGCACCCGCCGCGGCGCGCTGCGCGGGCTGACCGTCACCGGGGGAGTGATCACCTCGGCCGGAGTGGTTCTGGCGGCGACGTTCTCGGCGCTCGCCGTCATCCCGCTGATCTTCCTCGCGCAGATCGCCTTCATCGTCGCGTTCGGCGTGCTCCTCGACGCACTCCTCGTGCGATCACTCCTGGTGCCCGCCCTCACCGTCGACATCGGTCGGAAGATCTGGTGGCCGAGCAAGCTCGCGTCGGCCCCGGAGCCGGACGAGACCGTCCGTGCGGAACCGGAATTGGATTCCAGTCGTACGTGATTGATTCTGTTCGCGGGTTTGAGGCCGTCGACTGGCAGCCCGGGTGGCCGGCCCATTCCTCCGGCCGGTCCTCGTAGCGGACCGGGTCCATTGAGAAGCCAAACATCATCTGCGTACAACTTTTTGTACGTAACCTGTGGGAGCGGGGGAACTGTCCGGGATCTGGCTGAATGAAACTTGTCTGGGACGAGTCCGCGTGGGAGGACTACGTCTGGTGGCAGGCGCAGGATCGCAAAATCGACAAGCGGATCAACACGCTGGTCAAGGACATCGAACGCAACGGAAACGACGGAATCGGAAAACCTGAGCCCCTCAACCACGGATTTCAGGGCTACTGGTCCCGACGCATCACCTACGAGCACCGGCTGGTGTACAAGATCGTCGACGACCAGATCCGCATTGCGACCTGCTGTTACCACTATTGACCCTGATAGAAACCATGACAGCGATGGACAATACGGGGCCGGCGCATCGGGGACACACTTGCCGAGGTCTACTCCCTCGCCGAGGGCGAGGGCGTCGACACCGATCGTGCCGCGCGAATCCTGGCTCGCCGCCGGATCGAGACGGCTGACTCCGCTCTGTGCGAGCCCGAGTGGCGTCATAGTGGAACGTGAAGTGAACACGACGAAAGGACGATCGTGGACCAGAGCGCGCTGTTGACCGACGCTTTCGATCGCATTCAGGAGACCGTGCATTCCGTGCTGGGCGATCTGCCCGCCGACGCCCTCACGTTCCGGGTGGACGCGGAGGCGAACACCATCGCCTGGCTGGTCTGGCATCTCACCCGGGTGCAGGACGACCACGTCGCCGGGGTGGCGGGCACCGAGCAGGTGTGGACGTCCGGCGGGTGGGTGGAGCGTTTCGGCCTGCCGTTCCCGGTTGCCGCGATCGGTTACGGGCATTCCGCGGACGAGGTGGCCAGGGTGCAGTCCGGGGCCGACCTCCTCCGGGAGTATCACGATGCCGTGCACGACCGCACCGTCGATTACGTCCAGTCGATCGGTGCGGACGACCTCGATCGCGTCGTCGACGAGAATTGGGATCCGCCGGTGACGCTCGGTGTGCGGTTGATCAGCGTCGTCTCCGACGACCTCCAGCACGCCGGGCAGGCGGCGTACGTCCGCGGAATCTACGAGCGCCGCTGAGGCGCGGCTACTTCTCGTTCGCGGCGAGCCACGCCTCCACCCGACGCCGGGACCGCCGGCCGACGCGTTCCCGCACGGCCGGACTCAATCGCGCCGCCCCGTGCAGCGTGCCGTTCCCGGCCAGTGCCAGCGGAACGAACCAGGCGGGCACGATCGGCAACCCGAGTTCGCGCATGCCGTTCTTGCCGGAGAACAGTCGCTGAATGCTGAGCAGACGCTGGCGGTTGAGGCGCTGTCGCAGGGACTCCGCATACGGGTAGTGGAACGTGGCCCACGACTTCTGCAGGGAGTCGGCCAGCACCCGGGAGTTCTCGTCCGGGCCGGGGGCGAACATCCCCATCTGGCACATGTTGCGGCGGCCGGTGTTCTCGTCGTCGACCAGCCAGTGGTCGTCGATGCCCATCAGCCAGCCGATGTACCGCCACAGGTGCATGACGTCGCGGCCCTCGTCGGCCGAGACCCACACGCCGAGCGATCGGAGGCCGACGAGGAATGTCGTCGAGAAGAGGGCGAGCGTGGCGGCCTGATCCGACTGGTTGATCGGCATGCCCCAGTCGGCGACATCCCAGTCCTCGTCCTGCAGCAGCGTGAGATTGACGAAGGCGTGCATCAACCGGACGTGGACCGACAACTGCCACCCGCGACGGTCGCGGTCCATGCCGCCGGGCAGGACGCACTCGTACCACCACCGGACGGTCTCGGCGACCCGCTGACCGGCGCCCTCGCCGACGAGCCTGCCGGTGGCCACGAGTTGGCGGGAGGTGGCCGCACTGCGGTACCCGTTCATCAGCGATCCGGTCGCGAGGAGGTCGAGTCCGGTCATGCCGCTGCGCAGGCACACGGCGGCACCGCGTTCGAGGCGTCGGTCGTCGACCCACGACGGCCGGTGGTCGACGGCGTCGAAGAACGCGATCAGCGGGGGTGCGGCGTCGGGCACGCTGCCGATGCCCGCGGACAGGGCCTGGGAGAACTGGGCCATCGTCACGGTCTTGTCGACGAGAATCGCCCGCGCCAGTGCGGCGCCGATCTCGTCCTGACTGACGACCGCCCGGGCGTGGAGTTCCCGTTCCGCCGCGGTGGGCGTCGGATCGCCGTGCACGAACCGCGACAGCGTCCGCATCGAGCGGCGCCCCCACTCCGAGTCCCTGTCGAACCGCCGCGGCGGCGTGAAGTCGGAGAAGCCGGGCGCGAACTCGCGAGACTGGGTGTCTGTCATTTCCGATGCACTCGATTCGGTCGTCGAAAAGTAAGGCGTCAGGTGCCTCAGCCCCCGCTCGAGGGGCTGTGAGTTACAGTTCACTCCACCAAATTGGACGGGTACAAGTCGCATTGCGGAACAGATCGGGGAGGCTGAGCGAATGGCCACTGGCCAGCGGAAAGGCCCCTCCCAGCAGCGTTCGCAGGCGACGGTCGCCCGCATCCTGTCGGCAACTGGTCAGGTTTTGCGGACCAAGGGATACACGGGCTGCAGCACGAACGCGATAGCGGAAGCCGCGGGCATCTCGAAGGGCTCGGTGTATCAGTATTTCGCGAACAAGGACGAGATCATCGAGGTGCTGATCGACCAGATCATGGAGGACGCCACCGCCTCCCTCGGGGCCAATCTCGAGGAGGCCGTCGCGAAGGGAACGTTCCTGAAGGACGCAGCCCTGCAGGTCCAGCTTCTCGCGGTCCTCGACCGATATCGCGACATCCTCACGTCGTTGCTCAACGATGCCCCGCACCTGACCCTGTCGGCTCACCGTTCAATCCGGATCGAAGAACGGTCCCGCGACCTCCTCCGTACGTATGTGACGGTGAACCCGTCCGCGATCGGACCGGGTGTGGACCTCGACGCGCTGCTGCTGGTGCTTACTGTCGCCTACCGCGAAGTGGGTCTCGAGTACCTCCGCCGGGACCTCCGTGACCGGCGAAACGAGCTGGCCACCGTCCTTTACGACATGACGATGGGCGGCCTCGCCGGAAGCGCGACAAATAGGGTGTAACGCGGAGGGGCTCTCGAGAGAAATACAGGTTGAGCCCATGGCGCTGTCGGACCCCGACCCGGCAGCGCCAGGGCCCTTTTTCTTTCTCCACCCGATCGCTACCGGCGTCGCCGTGACGGCGATCCCGGCACCTCCAGCCACACCACTCGCTCGAGCGCGCGCAGGTCGCTCTCGATCCGCCGGAACAACTGGTACACGCCGATGAAGGCGAAGATGCCTCCCAGGCACAGCACGCGCACCGTCGCGTTGACGGCGTCGCCGGTGTTCCCGCCGACGAAACTGAGCCCGGCGACGCCGATCAGCGGGACGGACGCCGCGACCGCGAGGTACCGGGGGAGGCTCCGGCCGAGGGCGCGCATGCGGTACCCGTCGCTTCTGCGCAACTCTCCGTGCGACAACAGGATCGGGGACAGGCACCGCACGGCGTAGAAGGTGAGGATGAAGAACGGGTAGGCCAGGGCGACCGCCCCGCACACGGCGAGGGACGCGAGGAGTTGCAGGTAGGCGCGGAACGGGATTCCGCCGGCGGTGAGCTGCAGCGCGACCGGGTAGGCGACGCCGGCGACCACCCACAGTCCGAAGCTGACCACGACCGCCCGGTCGCCGAGGCCGAGCGTCGCGGCCCGGGCCCTGCCCAACACCTCGGGACTGTACGAGCGGCCGTGACGGAGACCGCGCGGCACCGTGAACGCGAGGCGACACCAGTACACGATCAGGACCGCACCCAGCGGAAACGCGACACCGCCGATCACCAGGTGCACGAGTTCGAGGTGCTGCTGCGCCTCGGCCGGCAGGGTCGCGATGATCAGCACCTTGTTGTAGTAGTAGTTGTAACCGGCCGCCAGCAGGTTCGGGATCCCGACCGCGGCGAGCATGATGGGCAGCGCCCACCGCCACATCGTGGACCGCAGGCTTCCCGGCGGCGGATCGACGAGATCGCGGGCGTGCGGGTCGAGGCAGAGCGCGAACTGGCGCGTCAGCTTCCGGCCGCTCGACCACCGGTCGTTCCGGTCCGGGGCCAGCGACTTCACGAGGATGCGGCGCAGCGCGGCCGGGCAGTCCTCGGGGAGCGGCGACCGCTCCGGGTCCACTCCCCGGCATCGCGACGCGAGCAGTGCCTGCGGCGACGGCGGCGACCCGGTTCCGTCGTCGTCCGGGAACGGGCGCGCCCCGGTCAGGAGTTCCCACAGCATGACTCCCAGCGCGAAGATGTCGCTGCGGGTGTCGAGGTCGGAGGCGGTCCGCGGGGAGCCCGGGTCGACCGCTTCCAGTTGCTCGGGCGACATGTAGGCGACCGAACCGCCGATGAAGCCCCCGGCGCCGGGCGTCTCGACGCTGTCGCTCGAACTGACGTTGAAGTCGGCCAGCTTGGGGATGCCTTCGAGACCGAGGAGCACGTTCGCCGGTTTGATGTCGCGGTGCAGGACACCGTGGTCGCGCGCGTACTCGAGTGCGTCGGCAAGCCGGAGCCCGATCCACGCGACCGTCTCCGGCCACGACAGGGCGGCGATCTCGTCCCGCACACTCGAGTACTCGGGCCGGATCTCGCCTCTCGCCTCGAGGATGCGGTCGATCGAATCGAGGAGCAGCTTCCCCGACCGCTGCTCGGGTGGGGTCTTGCGGACCAGTCGCACCACGTCGAGGAGGGTGCCGCCGGGCACGTATTCCATGAACAGCACCCGCAGCTGGCGGTCTTCCAGCAGGCGCTGGTCGAAGACGCGGACGATGTAGGGATGGTCGAGCTGGGCCAGCATCTGCGGCTCGTTGCCGATGTTGCGGGAGATCTTCAGCGCCACCCACCGCTGCATCGACCGCTGCCGGGCGAGGAATACCCGGGCGAACGCGCCGCGGCCCAGCTCCACCATGAGGTCGAAATCGTCGAGGCGCTTCCCGACGTCGAGGTCGTCCCGCGGCCCGAGTTCGGCGACGGCGGTGCGGCGGTCCACGGTGCGCCGGTCGTGTTCGAGGAGACTCTCGAACCGGGCGGCCTGCTGCGGGTATTCGGCGAGATACTCGTCGGGTTCGACCTCGACGCCGCTCAGGCGCCGAACCCGGTACTCGAGGTAGACGAGTTCCGGAGGCAGGGGCGCGGCGAGCAGTTCCGGGAAGTCGAGGCAGTAGTCGGCGATGCGTTTCGGGCGGCCCGAGCGCAGCCAGCGGTACTCGAGGTCCACCTTGATCAGCTCGATCAGCGCGGCACGCCTGATCGCGGCGGTGTCGGGCAGATACTCCGTGAGTGCGGCCGGCGAACCGGAGGATTCCCAATCCGCGACGAGGCGATCGACTCCGCTCTCGACGACGAACACGGGTTCGGCGCCCGACGTCGTCGTCGACGGCGGCAGCTGGGTGTCCTGACCCAGTTCGGTGGGCGGCCCAGACGCGACCGTCGAATCACTCGGCGGGCGATCGTTCATGGCGGTTCGATTCCGGGCGGGCGGATTCCAGGCGGTGAAGGGGCGTGCACTTGCCAGGGTATTCCTGACCGCGGGTCACGGGGTACGGAAAGGCCGTGCCCTCACGCGGTACGTGACCAGACTTCCGACGGTGCCGGTGCCGGTGCCGTCGTCGGTGCCGTCGTCGGCGGGTTTGTCACGATCGACGTCAGAACCGGCCGAGTCCGCGTGCGTCGGGCGACCATCCGGATCGCCGCGGCGAGGACGGGGACGTAGGCGAGCACGTAGATGTTCTGCAGGAGTACCGCGACCGGCCACGACGGCGGAAACAGGAATAGTCCGACGACGGCGAAGTCCGCGCTCCACCAGTAGGGCCACGCCGCCGTCGACGCGAACAGCGCGGCGCCCGCGAACCACCAGCGTCCGCTGTCCGAGACCGCGCGGTGCACGACGTACACCAGCAGCGGCACCAGCCACACCCAGTGATGGCTCCACGAATACGGCGACACCACGGCGGCGGTGAGTCCGCCGAGCACCACCGACAACAGTCGCTCGCCGCGTTCGTACAGGCGCACCGACACGACCACGCCGACGATCGTGACGCCTCCGGCGAGCACCAGCCACAACCACGGCGGCGCCTGACCGTCCGTAAGTCGCGCGAGCACCCCGCGCAGCGACTGGTTGGACGGATGCGCGTCGTCGGCGATCCGGGTCGAATCGAAGAACGTGCTGGTCCAGTATCGGCGCGAGTCGCCAGGCACCAGCACCCACGCGAGGGCGACGGTGCCTGCGAAGACGGACGTCGCGACCGCGGCGGCCCGCCACTGCCGCAGCGCGAGGAGCTGGATCACGAAGAAGGCGGGGGTCAGCTTGATCCCCGCGCCCAGCCCGACGCCCACCCCGCGCAGAACGCTGCGCTCGGGACGGGCGAAGTCCCACAGCACCCACAGCATCAGGACGAGATTGATCTGACCGTAGAAGAGCGTCGTCCGCACCGGTTCGAGGAACGTGCACGCCACCGTCGTCAGGAATGTGACCAGCACCAGGTACGGCGTGGTCCGGTAACCGAGGATGCGCCAGCACAGGAGGATGCACCAGGCCAGCACACCCAGGTTGACGACCATCCAGATGTTGTCGACGTACGCGCCCGGAATCCGTTCGAGCGGCACGAACGCGATCGCCGAGAACGGGGTGTATGTGTACAGCAAACCCAGCACGACGGGACCGCTGTAGAGCGGCAGGTCGTGCAGTACGCGCCACCCGCCGTCCCGGTAGACGTGCAGATCGGCGCCGCCCGCGAACAGCCCGATCTCCGGCGTCCGCGGGTCGACGGTGCCGAGCACCAGTACGACGGCCACCGCCGCGCACACCGCCAGTGCCACCACGATCGCCGGACGGCGAGGGAACGTCAGTGCGTCCATCCCGCCCCCTCTGCCCGGAAGTTTCTCGACGGATCCGACGCTAACGTCGCGCCGGCGACGGCCACCGCACCGAACGGTGGGTCGTCCGGATTCGTTACCGATCCGTACCGGCTCCGAGATGCCGAGGGGGTGAAGTCGAATGCCGTTGACGCAGACCCGGGCGCATGCAACACTGAACTAGATGGTTCAGCATTCGGTTTTCGACGCCACGTTCGCCGCGCTGGCGGATCCCACCCGGCGTGGGATTCTCGACCGGCTCGGCGACGGCGCCTGCACGATCAGCGATCTCGCCGAACTCTTCGACATGACGCTCACCGGCATCAAGAAGCACGTGCGACTGCTCGAGGATGCGGGGATGGTCGTAACCGAGAAACGAGGCCGGGTGCGGTACTGCATGTTGGGGTCCAATTCCCTCGAACGTGAGGTGGCCTGGATCCGCGACTACCAGCGGTCGCTCGAAGGGCGACTGAACCGTCTGGACGAATTCCTCAACCGAACGGAAGGCACGTCATGAGCACCTCGCAGAGTCCCACGACCGCCACCCTCTCGACGCCCACGGACCGGGAAATCCACGTCGAACGCATCTTCGACGCCTCGCGCTCCCGGGTATGGGCGGCGTTCACGAAACCGGAACTGCTGGCGCAGTGGTGGGGTCGCGGCAACAGCCTCGACGTCGAGCGCTGGGAATTCGAGCGCGGCGGGCACTGGCGTGTCGTCGAACACGCGGACGGCGACTCTTACGGATTCGAGGGGCGGTTCCGGGAGATCACCCCGGAGGAGCGTCTGGTGTACACGTTCGAGTGGGACGGCATGCCGGGCCACGTCATCATCGAGAACAACACGTACACCGACCTGGGGGACGGGCGCACCCAGCTGTCCGTGGTCAGCCAGTTCCACACTCCCGAAG
>JBCEBZ010000263.1:0-17547 GCA_039206675.1 Rhodococcus sp. (in: high G+C Gram-positive bacteria)
CCCTCTCCGCGAGCGTTGCGAACAGCTCGCCGGAGCCGGTCATCCACCCCGGTCGCACGTCGACCCACGCCCCCGCCGTCAGCGTCCGGCGCTGCACCGTCGGTCCGAGCTCGCCCAGTTCGACACCGAACGACGAGTCGTCGAACAGCGAACCCTGCAGCGCATACCGCGCATCCGCGGAAGTCATGCGGCCATACTACCCCGGTTATCGAACGTATGTTCCCACTTTGCGCGCTGCTCTGACGCACCTCTTCTCGGTTCGCGCGCGATTTTTCGGGCGCTGGAAGTAGTGCGCGGACGGAGAAGTGGTGCGTGAGTGGGAACGGCGGTGGTTACCGCGGCACCGCGGGCTCGCGGTCGTCGCCGGTGTCGACGGCCGACTTCTGCCTGCTCGGCCACCAGAAGGCGCGACGTTCGAGCGCAGACAGGCTGGGCACCAGCATCGGGGCCATCGCGAAGGCGGCGAGCGCGACGCCGATCGCGACCCCGAAGCCGAGTTCGGCGAGGTTGGCCAGTCCGGTGAGGGTCAGGGAGGCGAACGTCAGCGCGAGGATCAGGCCGGCGGCGGCCACGGTGGGGGCGTCGTTGGCGACGGCGATCCGCGCGGCGTCACGCGGGGCGTACCCGTTGCGGAATTCCTCGCGCAGTCGCGAGGCGAGCAGGATGTTGTAGTCGGTGCCGATCGCCACGACGAACAGGTAGAGCACGATCGGAATGGAGAAGTCGATGCCGTCGTAGCCGAGTCCGTGCAGGAACAGGAGCACGACGGCGCCGAGGGTGGCGACGAACGTGAGTGCCACACACACGAGCAGGTTGAGCGGCGCGAGCACCGCCAGCAGGAGCAGGGCCAGGATCAGCGCGATCGCGACCGCGGCGACGGGGAAGACCCGGCGCGTGTCCGCCGCGAGTTGAGCGCGGACGTCGACGAATGTGGACGTCTGCCCTCCCACGACGACTTCCGAGCCGGGGACCGCTCCGTGGGCGGCGTCGCGAACCGGTCCCTCGACGAGGTCGAGCGACTCGTTCGAGTAGGGGTCGTCGGCGAGGATGACGTTGACGAGCGCCGCCCGACCGTCCTGGCTCGGTCGCGGAGGGGCGACCGAGGACACCCCCGGCACCTGCGTCAGGGCGGTGACGAGGGGCGTCAGCGACGCGGGGTCGAGCGGTCCGGGAGCCACGACATACACCTGGGTGGGGCTGAGCGCGCCCGCGGGAAAGGACTTGCCGAGGGTGTCGAACGCCTGCTGCGACGGCGTGTCGGCGGGCAGTTCGCCCAACGTGTTGTACGTCGACTTGTAGCCGGAGGCGAACGAGGCGAGCGCGATCAGCACGACGCCGATCACGACGGCGAACACCGCCGGGCGGCGCCCGATCGCGGCGCCGATCGAGGCGAACGGTGTGTGGGGGCTGTCGTGTCCCGGGCCGAGCGGCCAGAACAGGTGGCGGCCCAGCACGGTGAACACGGCGGGAATGAGCGTCAGCGCCGTCACCAGCATGGCGGCCACCGCGACGATGAGCCCCGGGGCGAGCGTGGTGAGCGAACCGAGTTTCGCGAGCAGCAACGCGGCGAACGCGACGATGACCGTGAGCGCGGACGACGCGACGACCCGCCCGACGACGTCGGTGGAGAACACGAGCGCTTCCCGGTGCGTGTCGGCGGTGGAGCCTGCCGCGGCCTGCTGCCGGAGACGCTCGCGATACCGGAACAGCAGGAAGACGATGTAGTCGGTGCCGACACCGAAGAGGACGACCACGAGGATCGATTGCAGCGACGTGCTGACCTGGAAGTCGAACAGATCGGCGAGCACGGCGGTGAGTCCGGTGACCACCGACAGCACGACGCCGATCACGAGGACCGGCAGGACCGCGATGACGGGGCTGCGGAAGATCAGGCCGAGCAGGGTGAGGATGACGATCACCGTGGCGATCGTGATGATCTTGTCGGCGTTGTCGTAGGCGGCGGTGGTGTCGACCTGGATGGCCGCGTTGCCGGTCAGCCCGCTCACCAGTCCGGTGCCGTCGAGTTGCCGTTCGGCGTCGTCGCGGACGACCGGAACGGCGGCGTTGACCTGGTCGTCGCCGGGTTGTCCTTGGAACACCACCTGCAATGCGGCGGCCTTCCCGTCGGCCGAAAGCGACGTCGGCGACCCCTGCACGCTCAGCACGCCCGGGATCGCCGAATTCTGCAGTGAGGTAGCGAGATTCAGGGCAGTCTGCTGGTCGGTGGGAGACAGCGGGGCGTCGTCGGCGCGGACCACCACCAGGCTGCCGGTGGCGCCCGACAGGCTGGGGAAGTACTCGTTGCCGACGGCCTGCGCCTCGGAGGACTCGAATGAACTGGGCAGGAACGTCTGCTGGTTACCGGTGGTGTAGTCGTCGAGGCTGGGTGCGAAGAGAATGACCGCTATTGCGGCGACCACCCAGGCCGCGATGACTCGCCACGGGTGGGCGACGACGGTGCGCGCGATGTAGGCAAACATCATTCCCCGTTCCGGGAGATGAAGGTTCGGCCGGCGCCCGGGGCCGGGCGGTCGAACCGTGCCCAGCCATCGTCGCACGCAGGGCGCCGCGAAGGCTACGGGTTCCGCCGCATCGACAACACCGTGTCCCCGCTCCGACGTCACGAAGCGGGGACACGGTACGTCGTGGTGCTCGTTACCGCAGGGGCGTGAAATCCCGGCTACCGAGGTATCCGGGGCGCGGTGCGGGCGCCGAGAACGGATCCGTCAGAGTGTTTTCGACGCTGTTGAAGACGATGAAGAGGTTGGAACGGGCAAACGGCGTGATGTTGCCGTTCGAACCGTGCATGCAGTTCGAATCGAAGACGGTGGCGGAACCCGCAGGCCCGGTCATCGTGTCGATGCCGTACTCGTTGGCCATCCGGGTGAGTGTCGGCTGATCCGGCGACCCGGTGGGCGGAACGTAGCTGACCAGCGATTCCTTGAAATAGTCCTCGGGGGTCTCGCCGGCGCACGAGACGAACGCGCGGTGCGATCCGGGCATGATCATCAGCCCGCCGTTGTGCCCGTAGTTCTCGGTCAGCGCGATCGAGATGCTCGCGGCGCGGGGAGCGGGCATCCCGTCCTCCGCGTGCCAGGTCTCGAAGTCGGAGTGCCAGTAGAACGGGCCACCGGTGAACCCCGGTTTGAAGTTGAGCCGCGACTGGTGGACATAGACGTCCGAACCGAGGATCTGCCGGGCGATGCCCACCACGTCGGGGCGGTGGATGATCTCGTCGACGACGTCGCTGAGACGGTGGACGTCGAACACGGACCGGACGGCACCGACACCGTTCTCCCGCACGATCCGGTCGTCGCCGCGCAACGTGTCGGTCTCGGCGAGGCGGGTCATCTCGTCGACCAGATCGAACACGTCACGTGGCGGGATGATCGCGTCGGCGGAGTGATATCCGCGCTTGTCGTAGTCGGCAAGCTGATTCGCATCGAGTGGACCGGGCCGGGTATCACCCCGTTTCGGATCGAACCAGGTGACCGGGTCCTGACGGACGGTCATCGTGCACTCGTCGCGGTCCCTCGTGGGGTAGTTGTCGGCTACGGCCGTACGCATAACTCGTGTTTCACCCTTTCGGATTGGACAACGCTTTACTCTTCCGACGTTCTCACTGGTCGTCGACGAATGCAACCCGGACACAGGTCCACCGAGGCCGGACTGGACCGCGACGGCGCGTCGCCGCGGTGGGATCGTGACGGGCATGATCGATTCGGTGGCGGTATTCGGGGTGGCGGCGATCGCGCTCGGCATGGTTCTCACACCGGGACCCAACATGCTGTATCTGGTCTCGCGCAGCATCACTCAGGGCAGGGCGGCGGGCCTGGTCTCGCTGGCCGGTGTCGCTCTCGGGTTCCTGTGCTATCTGGCCGCTGCGACACTGGGCATTTCGGCGGTGTTCTCCGCCGTACCGCAGGCGTATACCGCGCTGAAGGTCGCCGGCGCATGCTATCTGGGATGGCTGGCGTGGCAGGCGCTGCGGCCCGGCGGACATTCGCCGTTCGTGCCCGCCCGGGCACTGCCCCGGGATTCGTCCGCCCGGCTGTTCCTGATGGGTCTCTCGACAAATCTGCTGAACCCGAAGATCGCGGTGATGTATCTGGCGCTGATCCCGCAGTTCGTGCGCGCCGGCGCCGGGCCGGTGTGGTTGCAGAGCCTGCTGCTGGGCAGTGTGCAGATCCTGGTTGCGCTCACCGTGAACGCGCTGATCGTCTGCGTCGCAGGAACTGTCGCGACATTCCTGTCGGGACGCCCGGCGTGGATGCGGGCGCAGAAGTTCGTGATGGGAAGCGTCCTCGGCGGCCTCGCCGTCCATCTCGCGCTCGACCGGGCCCGGCCTGCGGTCGTCTGAAGCGGACATGGCCCGAATCATGCACACCCGGGCATTCTTCGCGGGTACCGTCGAGGCAACGACGACGAAGGGGCGAGCGATGGCCGGGACCATGCGGGCGGAACGATTCCACGCCGACACGAAAATGATTGCTGTGGAGGATGTTCCGATCCCCGAGCCGGGCCCGGGTGAAGTTCTCGTCAAAGTGGCGTTCTGCGGCATCTGCCATTCCGACCTGAGCCTGATCGACGGCACGTTCCCCGCGCTGCTGCCCGAGGTGACCCAGGGCCACGAGGCATCGGGCACCATCGCGAAAGTCGGTGCCGGAGTGGCCGGCTGGGCCGAGGGCGACCGCGTGGTGCCGTCCGCGGGCAGGCCGTGCTTCGCGTGCCGCAACTGCCGCCGCGGGGACCTCACGAACTGCCTGAACATCCAGCTCATGGCGTTCGCCTACGACGGCGCGTGGGCCGAGTACACCGTGGCGCAGGCCGGGGGACTGACCCGCATCCCCGACAACGTTCCGTTCGAGCAGGCGGCCATCCTCGCCGACGCGGTGTCGACGCCGTTCGGTGCCGTCGTGCGCACCGGCAAGGTGATCGTCGGGGAGACCGTCGGGGTGTGGGGCGTGGGCGGCGTCGGGACGCACATCGTGCAGCTGGCGCGCCTGGTGGGGGCCGTTCCGGTGATCGCGTTCGACATCAATCCCGCTGTGCGCGAACGTGCTCTGGAACTCGGGGCCGATTACGCGTTCGACTCCCGGGACGAGGACCTGAAGGCGAAGGTCGCGGAGGCGACGGGCGGCCGGATGCTGGACGTGGCGTTCGACGCGGCCGGGCTGAAGGTGACGTTCGAGCAGGCACTCGACTGCCTGACGGTGGGCGGGCGTCTCGTCGCGGTCGGGTTGAGCGCGCAGGAGGCGTCGGTGGGCACCACGGCGCAGTTCGGGTTGTCGCAGAAGCAGGTCCTCGGCCACCTCGGGTACAAGAACGTCGACATCGAAACCCTCGCCGAATTGGTGTCGCGCGGCCGCCTCGACCTGTCGCGGTCGATCAGCGAGATCGTCCCGCTCGAGGACGTCGCGAAGGGCATCGAGAAGCTCGCGAACCACGAGGGCGATCCGATCCGGATCCTCGTCGAACCCTGACGCGAGCCGGGCTCGACGCGGCTCACCGGGACCTGTCGGTGCCCCGCTGTACCGTCGGGCCATGGGATATGAATTTCAGGTCACAGTGGACTCGGAGAACCCGCATACCCTGGCCAAATGGTGGGCCCAGACGCTCGGCTGGGAGGTGGAGCCGAGCGACGAGGAGTTCATCCGCGGGCTCGTGCAGGCCGGTCACGCGCAGGAGTCGGACACCATCGAGTTCGAGGGTGTCCTGGTCTGGCGTGAGGGTCAGGCGATCCGCGATCCGGAGCACCCCGAGCGCCCGCGCGTGCTGTTCCAGCTGGTTCCCGAACGGAAGACGGTGAAGAACCGGCTCCACCTCGACATCAGGGTCGGGGACGCCCGCGACGAGGTCGCCGAGAAGCTCGAGCAGGCCGGCGCCACCGTGCTCCACCGAGGCCGCCAGGGGCCGAGCGAGTGGGTCACGATGACCGACCCGGAGGGCAACGAGTTCTGCGTCAGCTGACGCGCCGAGCGGTCAGCGGTAGGAACTCGGGGTGCTGCCGGTCCAGCGCTTGAAGGCGCGGCGGAACGCGCTGGGCTCGGAGAAACCGAGCCGCGCCGACAGGTCGTCCACGGACTCGCCGCGCCGGAGCCCGGCGACGGCGGCGTCGCGGAGCACTTCCTCCCTCAGCTGATTCAGCGACGTCCCCTCCTGCCGGAGCAGCCGGCGAAGGTGGGGGACGCTGATCGACAGCATCTCCGCGATGTCCCCGGCCGTGGACGTGCGGCCCTTCATGCCGTGCTCGAGCACCCGGCGTACCTGCGCGGATGCGGTGCTGTCGTAGTCGCGCTCCGACATCAGCAGCGTCGGCGACTCCCGAAGGTACTCTTCGAGCGTCTCCTCGGTCTGGATGATGGGGGCTCGCATCACCGTGTTGTCGAATTCGATTGCGGGAACGTCGGAATCGAATGTCACGGGAACGCCGAAGATGTGATCGTAGTTCGCGGCGAGCTGCGGCAGCGGCGCCGGATACGGCAGTTCCACCGCCAGCAACCGGACCCTCTTGCCCACGAGCCACGCCGCGAACCGGTGGAGAAGGATCAGCAGGAAGTCGGTGACGACGCGCACCGCCTCGAGCGACAACTGCACGTCGTCGGGCGACGGCGACGCCGGGCGGATGTCGATGGTCATCCGGGTTCCGCCGTGCGCACCGGGACCGATGTGCAGCGGCGGCAGGGACGGCAGTGCACGGAGGATGTCGGCCATCCGCTCGAGGGCGGCGGACAGGTCCGCGGTGTGGATCAGGGCGAGGCACACGAGCCGGAACGTGCCGCGCGGGACCGGGGCCGGTCCGAGCCCGAACAATTCGTCGCCCGTGATCTGCCAGACGGCCTGAGTGAACGCGGTGACCTGCGTCGGCGTCAGCCGGGCCAGCGGGTCCGCGAGTGATGCCGTCGTGATCCCCGCCGCCGACAGTGCGGGGGAGAGGTCCGCCCCGCTGCGCACCGACAGTTCGAGCGACCGCCGGACGAAGTCGGCGGGAATGGTGCGGGCAGTCACGATCCGGGTTTCCCGAGTGTCCGGAGCCGTCGTGCGGCCTCCTCGAGCACCGAATCCTGTTTGCAGAAAGCGAACCGCACCAGCGGGTTCCACGGCTGCGGATGGTCGGTGAAGACGCTGACCGGCACCGCGGCCACACCGATGCGCTCCGGCAGTGTGCGGCAGAAGTCGATGCCGTCGTGTTCGCCGATCGCGGTGATGTCGGCGCACAGGTAGTAGGTGCCGCCGCCGGAATGGACCTCCAGACCGGATGCGACGAGGGCGTCGTACAGCACGTCGCGTTTGGCCTGGAGGCTGTCGCGCAGTTCCGTCACCCACTGCTGCTCGTGGCTCAGCGCGTGCGCCACCGCCGGCTGGAACGGGCCGCCGCCGACGAACGACATGTACTGCTTCGCGGTGCGGACCGCATCGATCAGTTCCGCCGGACCGCACGCCCAGCCGATCTTCCACCCGGTGACGTTGAACGTCTTGGCGGCGCTCGACACCGAGACGGTTCGTTCGTACATTCCCGGCAGGGTGGCCAGGGCGGTGTGCGTCCGGCCGTCGAAGACCAGATGCTCGTACACCTCGTCGCTCAGCACCAGCAGGTCGTGCTCGCAGGCCAGTTCCGCGACAGCGGCGACCTCGTCCGGGGTGAACACGGTGCCCGTCGGGTTGTGCGGGGTGTTGATCACCAGCATGCGGGTCTTCGGCGTGATCGCGGCGCGCAGGGCGTCGAGGTCGACGACGAACTTCGTGCCGGAGCGGGCGAGCGGTACGCTGCGCCGCACCGCCCCCGCCAGCGCGACCGAGGCGGCGTAGGAGTCGTAGTACGGCTCGATCAGCACCACTTCCTCACCCGGTTCGACCAGGCCCAGGATGGCGGCGCTGATGGCCTCGGTGGCGCCGACGGTGATCAGCACCTCCGAGTCGGGGTCGTGGTCGAGCCCGTACCGGGCCAGGCGGTCGGCCGCGACCGCCTGCCGGAGCACGGGCATGCCGGGGCCGGGTGGGTACTGGTTGAGCCCGTCCGCGATCGCTTGCCGCGCGGTGTCGAGCATCGACGTCGGACCGTCGGTGTCGGGGAAACCCTGACCGAGGTTGATCGCGTCGTGACGCACGGCGAGCGCAGTCATCTCGGCAAAGATGGTGGACGCGAACGGCTGCAAGCGCTGGACGGTGCGGTTGCGCGGCGTTGCGGGCATTACTGCAGCGTAGTCGGTGTGCCGGCGACGGTTGCACACGGCCGTGTCACGTTCTGCGGGGCTGTCTCGTCATCTTCTGTAGACGGCGCGCGAAGGGCGCCCGGTGACGATGGAGGACGCAATGCCCCGCATACCCGCAGTGGCCCCCGCGGACGCGAGCCCGTTGGTGAAGGTCGCCTACAAATATGCTGCCCACAAGTTCGACGAGGTGCCCGAGCCGTTCGCCGTGCTCGCCCATCACCGCAAACTGTTCGTCGCCTCCGCCCGGCACGAGTTGGCGGTGCAGAAGGCGTCGACCGTCCTCCCGGCGAATGTGCGGGAGATCGCCGTCTTCCGCGTGGCGTGGACGATCGGCTGCTCGTGGTGCGTGGACTTCGGCACGATGCTGCAACGCCTCGACGGCCTGGACGTGGAGCGCCTCCGGCACATCGCCGACTACGCCGACTCGCCCGCGTACAGCGAGGACGAGCGCGCGGCCATCGCGTACGCCGACGCGATGACGGCGACGCCCACCACCGTCACCGACGAGCAGGTGGCGGACCTCGAGCGCCGGTTCGGCCGCGCCGGGGTCGTCGAATTGTCCTATCAGATCGGCATCGAGAACATGCGCGCCCGGATGTACTCGGCGCTGGGCATCACGGAGCAGGGTTTCGGCACCGATTCGTGCCGGGTGCCGTGGGCCGACGACGCCGCGGTCACGAAGGACGGTCCGGGAGCATGATCCCGGCGAACTTCTCCGGATTGGCGATGTCGTACGCCGCGTAGACGAGACCGTCGCGGACGGTGAACCCACCCACTCGCGCCGGCGAGCTGCGGTGGGCATCGTCTCCGGTGAATCCCGCGGTGAAGAAGCCGAGCTGGCCGTTGACCAGAACCAGCTCCATGGCGGTGAACACCTCCGGCCCGTACCGCTGGACGAGGCCGAGGAAGAAGCGGGCGAACTTGTCCGCGCCGCGGATGACGTTGACGGCGGTGCTCGTGGTGCCGTTGGCGTCGCCGATGACGAGGGCATCCGGGTGCAGGGCCGCGACCACCGCGTCCAGGTCGCCGACGGCCAGTGCCTCGAGCAGCCGCTGCACGGCGAGCGCATGCTCCTCGTCGGGAACGGCGGGTGTCGTTGCGGCAGCCGCCTTGCGGGCTCTCGACGCGAGCTGACGCGCCGCGGGTGTCTCGATGCCGAGAATCCCCGCCACCTCGTCGAACGACACCCCGAAACCGTCGTGCAGCACGAACGCGACCCGTTGCGCCGGGGTGAGGGTGTCGAGCACGATCAGCGCCGCGAGACGGTTGTCCTCGTCCCGCACGACCGCTTCCAAGGGGTCCGGCTCGGCGGACGGTGACAGCCCGGTGACGACCGGTTCCGGAAGCCATTGGCCGACATACTGTTCCCTCCGCACCGCGGCAGAACGCAACCGGTCGAGGCAGATCCGCCCGACGACCGTGGTCAGCCACGCCCCGAGGTCGCGGATGGTCGCGGCGTTCGCGTCGTCGAGTCGCAGCCACGACTCCTGCACGGCGTCCTCGGCGTCGCTGACACTTCCCGTCAGCCGGTACGCTACCGAGAGCAGATGCCGCCGGTGGGACTCGAATTCGTCTACCAGCGTCGCAGTGGGCATGCCGATATCCTACGTGCGGTCCAGACATAAAATCCGTCGTGTGCGTAACCGTTGACCCTGGTGGTGGGTCCGGACGTATGGTGTGGCGACCACACCACGTCCAGGGAGTCTGCCATGTTCCAGTGTTCCAGCTGTCGTAGCTGACCTGGCTTTTCCGCACCCCTTTTCTTCCGCACGTCCTGCCACCTCCCTCCGGCGACCGCCGGGCCTGGCAGGCGTGCGCTCGCACCACCCGCTGCGTCGTCGTTCGCGGGCATCACACACAAGGAAGACCTTCGATGATTCGTCCCCGTTTCGCGCGGACTCTGGCGGCCGCGACCGCCCTGCTCTCCCTCACCGGTCTCGCCGTCGCCTGCTCCAGTTCCGACACCACCACGACCGCCGACGGAAAGACCGTGCTGCGCTACGAGGGGAGCACGGGCCAGGTCTCGTTCCCGGAACTTGCCGCCGACCTGGGCTACTACCAGAAGGTCGAACTGAACTGGATCGGCGACACCACCAGTGGGCCGCAGAGCATTCAGAACGCCGCCACGGGGCAGACCGACTTCGGTGGGGCCTTCAACGGTGCGGTGCTGAAACTCGCTGCGGCCGATTCGCCGATCACGTCCGTCATCGGCTACTACGGCTCCGACAAGGAGACGTTCAACGGGTACTACGTGCTCGACGGAAGCCCGATCACCTCGGCGCGCGACCTGATCGGCAAGAAGGTCGGCATGAACACGCTCGGCGCGCACCACGAGTTCCTCGTGCGTGAGTGGCTGGCGCGGGAGGGCCTGACCCCGGACGAGATCAAGCAGGTCGAGCTGACCGTCGTGCCGCCGGTGAACACCGAGCAGGCGCTGCGGCAGGGACAGATCGACGTCGGCACGCTCGGAAGCGTGTTCCGCGACAAGGCCGTCGAACGCGGTGGCATTCGCCCGCTGTTCACCGACGAGTCCATCTTCGGTTCCTTCACGTACGGGTCGCTGCTGTTCCGCAACGACTTCATCTCCAAGAACAAGGATGCGGTCGCCGACTTCGTGCAGGGCACGGCCCGGGCGATCCGCTGGACGCAGGTGACGCCGCGTGACGAGGTGATCGCGAAGTACAAGGAGATCATCACCGGGCGCGGTCGCAACGAGACCACCGACCTCGTCGACTACTGGAAGTCGCCCGGTGTCGCCGGCCCCGGTGGCGTGATCACCGACAAGGAAATCCAGACCTGGATCGACTGGCTCGTCCGCAACGGGGAACTCGAGGACGGCAAGCTCACGCCGGCCGACGTCTACACCAACGAGTACAACCCGTACGCCAACGGCACGTACCCCGCCGACAGCGGCCCCGACGGACAAGCACTGGCCGCCAAGTGAACTCCACCCAGGATCCCCACGAGAAGAAAGTGAAATCGATGTCCCACTCCCGGTTCCGGCGCGGCGCCGTGCGCGCACTCGCGGCGACCGCAGCACTGTTCACGTTGGCCTCGGGGGTGGCGGGGTGTGCCGGCTCGTCGGATACCGCCACCACCGAGGACGGGAAGACGGTCCTGCGATACCAGGGGTGGGCCGGGGACGTGGGATTCCACGAACTCGCCGAGGATCTGGGGTATTACGACAAGATCAAGCTCGAATGGGTCGGCGACACCACCAGCGGTCCGCAGGACATCCAGTCGGCGGCCACCGGGGACATCGAGTTCGGCTCGGCCTTCAACGGAGCCGTCGTCAAACTCAACGCGGCGGGAGCGCCGATCACGTCGGTGCTGAGTTCCTACGGTGCGGACGCCGGCGAATACACCGGATACTTCGTGCTGGACGGCAGCCCCATCCGCTCGGCGCGGGACCTGATCGGCAAGAAGGTCGGGATGAACACGCTCGGCGCGCACCACGAGTTCCTGGTCCGGGAGTGGCTGGCCACGCAGGGCCTGACTCAGGACGAGATCAAGCAGGTGGAGCTGACCGTCGTTCCGCCGGTGAACAACGAAACGGCCCTCCGGGAAGGCCAGATCGACGTGGCCGCCATCAACGGCATCTTCCGCGAAACAGCCCAGGAGCGCGGGGGTATCCGGCCGCTGTTCACGGACCGGGATCTGTTCGGCGCGTTCAGCTACGGCACCTACGTGGTGCGCGACGACTTCCTGGCGAAGAACAAGGATGCCGTTGCCGACTTCGTGCAGGGCACGGCCCGGGCCATCCGGTGGACCCAGGTGACCCCGCGCGAAGAGGTCGTCGCACGGTTCAAGAGCATCATCGACAGGCGTGGCCGCAACGAGAGCGACGAGGCCATCGACTACTGGCGCAGCTCCGGAATTCCCATCGCCGGCGCCGTGATCCAGGAGAAGGAACTGCAGACCTGGATCGACTGGCTCGTCCGCAACGGTGAGCTCGACGAGGGCAAGTTGACCGCAACCGACCTCTACACCAACGAATTCAACCCGTACGCCAACGGCACGTTCCAGCCCGAGAGCGGGCCCGACGGAGAAGTACTGGAAGGACAGAAATGAGCACCACCGCATCGGATCCCGACCGGATTCAGACGCCCAAGCTCCGCCTCGAGCACGTCACCAAACAGTTCGACGTGCGCGGGTCGAAGGACAAGTTCACCGCGATCGAAGACATCGACATCGATCTCGCGGACGGCGAATTCCTCGTCCTCGTCGGGCCGAGCGGGTGCGGAAAGTCCACGCTGCTCGACCTGCTCGGCGGGCTCAGCACCCCCACGTCGGGTCGGATCCTGCTCGACGGCCAGCCGGTCACCGGCCCCGGTCTCGACCGCGGCATCGTCTTCCAGCAGTACGCACTCCTGCCGTGGCGGACGGCCCGGCACAACATCGAGTTCGGGCTCGAGGCCAAGGGGCTGCCCAAGAAGGAGCGACGTGAACTCGCCGAGCACTACCTCGAACTCGTCGGTCTGAAGGGATTCGGCGACCGCTACCCGCACGAGTTGTCGGGTGGCATGAAGCAGCGCGTCGCGATCGCCCGCAGCCTGGCGTTCGACCCCGAGGTGCTGCTGATGGACGAGCCGTTCGCCGCGCTCGACGCGCAGACCCGTGAGTCGCTGCAGGACGAACTGCTGCGCATCTGGAAGGCCACCGGCAAGACCATCCTGTTCATCACCCACGGCATCGACGAGGCCATCTACCTCGGGCAGCGCGTCGCCGTCCTGACCTCACGCCCCGGCCGGGTGAAGACGTTCGTGGACATCGACATCGACCGCAGCGGCGAGGACGTCCGGTCCAACGAGCAGTTCCGGCACTACCGACACCGCATCTGGACGCTGCTGCACGGCGAAGTGGAGCGTGCACAGGTAATCGAGAAGGAGGAAGCACATGTCTAGCGCACTCGCGACACCGGAAAGTCCCGTTACCACCGATCCGGCCCGGACCGCGGCTCCGGCGCCCGCTTCCACCCCACCGGAGCCGGGTGCGGTCCAACGTGCCGGCGCGGCGCTGCGTCCGCTCGCGTGGCGGATCCTGAAGCCGTCCGTCGCGATCGTCGCGTTCCTGGCGCTGTGGGAGATCGCCCCCCGCGTCGGTCTCGTCGACGAGGTGTTCCTGCCGCCGTTCAGCACGGTGATCGAGGCGTTCTTCGACCTGCTCCAGAGCGGTGAGCTGTGGCAGCACGTGTCCGCCAGCCTCTCCCGCGCACTGATCGGCTTCTTCGTCGCCGTCGTGATCGCGATTCCGCTGGGCATCGCCATCGCCTGGTACCGGCCCGTGTCGGATTTCCTGAACCCGATCCTGGAGCTGTTCCGCAACACGGCGGCACTGGCGCTGCTCCCCGTCTTCATCCTGATCCTCGGCATCGGTGAGGAGTCCAAGATCGCCCTGGTGATCTACGCGTGCACCTTCCCGATCCTGCTGAACACGATCTCCGGTGTCCGCACCGTCGACCCGCTGCTGATCAAGTCGGCGTCCTCGCTGGGACTGTCGCCGGTGCGCCTGTTCCAGAAGGTGGTGCTGCCCGCGGCCGTTCCCACCATCTTCACCGGAATCCGCATGGCCGCGGCGTCGTCGATCCTCGTGCTGATCGCCGCCGAGATGGTCGGGGCCAAGGCCGGACTCGGCTACCTGATCACCGCCTCCCAGTTCAACTTCCAGATCCCCAACATGTACGCGGGCATCGTCGCGATCTCGGTCCTCGGCCTGACGATCAACGCCGTCCTCGTCCTGATCGAACGCAGGCTGTCCCGCTGGCGGGTCTAGCTACTTACCGAAAAGAAAACTCCACATGTCACAGGATTCCCAGTTCCACCTCAACGCCTTCCTCATGGGTGTGGGACATCACGAGGCCGCGTGGCGGCACCCCCGCACCGAGGCGCACCGCGTACTGGACGTCGCGCACTTCCAGGAACTCGGCCGGATCGCGGAGCGCGGCAAGCTCGATTCGGTGTTCTTCGCCGACGGTCTCGCCGTCGGACCGCGGATCAAGCACAACACGCAGGCGATCTTCGAACCCGTCACGCTGCTCTCGGCGATCGCCGTCGCCACCGAACGCGTCGGGCTGATCGCCACGGCGTCGACGAGCTACTCCGACCCGTACACCCTGGCCCGCAAGTTCACCTCACTCGACCACATCAGCGGCGGCCGGGCGGGGTGGAACATCGTGACCTCGGCCGGCGCGGACGAGGCCGCCAACTTCGGCGTCGACGGCATCCCCGCCCACAGCGGACGGTACGAGCGCGCAGAGGAATTCGTCGACGTCACCCTCGCGCTGTGGGACAGCTGGGAGGACGGCGCGGTAGTGCTCGACCCGGAGACGGGCACGTTCGCCGACCCCGGCAAGGTCCACACCATCGACCACGACGGACCGCGGTTCCGGGTGAAGGGTCCGCTGAACTCGCCGCGGTCCGCCCAGGGGCGGCCGCTGCTGGTGCAGGCCGGATCGTCCGAGAGCGGCAAGGAGTTCGCGGCCCGGTACGCCGAGGCCGTGTTCACCGCGCAGCGCACCCTCGAGCAGGGGCAGGAGTTCTACCGCGATCTCAAGGCGCGGGTCGTGAAGCACGGCCGCAACGCCGGCGACCTCAAGGTGCTGCCCGGCATCGTGCCGTTCATCGCCGACACCGAGGAGGAGGCGAAGGCGCTCGAGCAGTCGTTCACCGACCTGATCTCGCCCGAGTACTCGCTGCGCCAGCTGTCGACGATGCTCGGGGTCGACCTCACGAAGCACTCCCTCGACGCGCCGCTGCCGCCGCTTCCCCCGCTGGACGAGATCCAGGGCAACAAGAGCCGGTACCAGCTGGTGAAGGATCTCGCGGCGGACGGATCGCTCACCGTCCGGCAGCTGATCGGGCTGCTCGGCGGCGGGCGCGGGCACCGCACGTTCGCCGGCACCCCGGAACAGGTGGCGGACGAACTGCAGACGTGGTTCGAGCAGGGCGCGGCCGACGGTTTCAACATCATGCCGCCGTACCTGCCCGGCGGACTCGACGACTTCGTCGACCGCGTCGTCCCGATCCTGCAGCAGCGCGGACTGTTCCGCACCGAGTACACCGGGACGACGCTCCGCGGCCACTACGGCCTCGGGGACGTCGGTAACCGGTTCGTGGACGCGGCCGACGAAGCGAGCGCATGAGCGGCGAGACCGGTCTGAAGCCTCTCGTCACCACCGTCTTCGTCCCCGCCGCGATCTTCGGCATCGGCCAGGGGGCCGCCGCCCCGGTCATGGCACTGACGGCCCGCGAACTGGGTGCGTCGGTGGCCGTGTCCGGGCTGATCGTGGCTGTCGTCGGGCTCGGCGCCGTCCTCGGCGACCTGCCCGCGGGCCGGATCGTCGCGAGGTTCGGGGAGCGGCGGTCGATCATCGGCGGCAGTGCCGTCGGAGCCACCGGAGTGCTGGTCTGCCTCCTCGCGCAGACACCCTGGATGCTCGGTGTCGGCGCCCTGCTGACCGGGCTCGCGAACGCCGTGTGGGGGCTGGCCCGCCAGAGCTACCTCGCCGATGCCGTGCCGATCGGACTGCGGGCCCGGGCGATGTCGTCGTTCGCGGCGATGTGGCGGCTCGGCTTCTTCGTGGGCCCGCTGCTCGGTGCCGCCGTGATCCTGGTGGTCGGCGCCCGGGGCGGATTCATGGTGCAATTCGTCGGCGTCGTGCTGTCCGGATGGCTGATGTCGCGGGTCCCCGACCCGCCGCGCCGCAGTGCGGCCGCGGCGGGCGGGCACGCGACGCTGCCGTCGATCCTGCGTCGCCACCGGAAACTGCTGGCCACACTCGGCGCCGGGTCGCTCCTGATGGGTGCGGCCCGCGCCTCCCGGGAGGCGGTGCTCCCGCTGTGGGCCGCCCACCTCGGACTCGACGCCGCCCAGGTCAGCCTCGTCTTCGGTGTCGGTGCGGCCGTCGACCTGCTGTGCTCGTATCCGGCCGGACATTTCATGGACCGGTACGGCCGCCGGTTCATCGCGGTGCCGTCGCTGCTGGTGATCGGCACGTCGTATCTGGCGTTGCCGTTCTCGCACGACCTGTGGACGATCGGGATCGTCGCCGTCGTGATGGGAATCGGCAACGGACTCGGCAACGGCGTCATCATGACGCTCGGCGCCGACATCGCCCCACCGGCTACACGCGCCGAATTTCTCGCGGCGTGGCGGCTCACCCACGACACCGGCATGTTCGCCGGACCGTTCGGGGTCGGCGCGCTCGCCGCGGTGGTCCCGCTCGGCGCCGCCGTCGCCGCGATCGGGGGAGCGGCGCTGCTCGGCGCCGGACTCCTGTTCCGGTTCATCCCGGTCTATTCCCCCTGGCCACCGCCGCCCGCGGCGGAGCCCGGTTCCTCACCGCTCGAAAAACAGGAAGCATAGGTACATTCGTTTCATGCGCTTCGGATTGTTCGTTCCCCAAGGTTGGCGTCTGGATCTCGTCGGAATCGATCCCGCGGATCAATGGTCGGTGATGCGCGACTTCGCGTTGCGCGCCGACCAGGGTTCCTCCTGGGATTCACTGTGGGTCTACGACCACTTCCACACCGTCCCGGCACCCACCGAGGAGGCCACGCACGAGGCGTGGACCCTCATGTCCGCGTTCGCGGCCGTCACGTCGCGGGTGCGTCTCGGCCAGATGTGTACGGCGATGAGCTACCGCAACCCCGCCTACCTCGCCAAGGTCGCCGCCACGACCGACCTCATCTCCGGCGGACGCGTCGAGATGGGCATCGGCGGTGGCTGGTACGAGCACGAATGGCGGGCCTACGGGTACGGATTCCCCTCCGCCGGTACGCGTCTCGGCCGCCTCGACGAGGGCGTGCAGATCATGCGGCAGGCCTGGGCCAACGGCACCGCAACCCTCGAAGGCAAGCACTACCAGGTCGACGGCGCCATCGTCCGTCCACTTCCGCTGCAGGACGGCGGCATTCCGCTGTGGATCGCCGGCGGCGGCGAGAAGGTGACGTTGAAGATCGCGGCAAAGTACGCGCAGTACACCAACTTCGACGGCACACCCGACGGGTTCGCGCAGAAGTCCGAGATCCTGCGGAAGCACTGCGACACCGTCGGCACCGACTTCGACGCCATCGTCCGGTCGGCCAACTACAACGTCGCGATCGGCACCACCGAGGCGGAGGTCGAGCAGCGGCTGCTCACCCTGAAGGACCGGCTCACCCCCCACGTCGGCGCCGACGCCGCCGAGGGTGCGCTCGGAGCCTTCCGGGGCATGCCCGGTGTGGGAACGCCGGAACAGATCGTCGAGAAACTGACGGCGCTGAAGGAACTCGGCATGTCCTACGGCATCTTCTACTTCCCCGAAGCCGCCTACGACACCTCGGGCATCGAACTC
>JBCEBZ010000264.1:0-17373 GCA_039206675.1 Rhodococcus sp. (in: high G+C Gram-positive bacteria)
GTACAACACCACCATCTACGGACTCGACGACCGCTACCGCGGTGTCAAGGGAGGTCGGCGGGTGCTGTTTATCAATGACCACGACCTGCAGACCTTCGGATACACCGCAGGCGACCGTGTCGACCTGATCTCCGAATGGACCCGCCCCGACGGCAGCATCGAGGAGCGCCGCGCCGACGACTTCAAGCTGGTGCCGTATCCGACGCCGGTCGGCAACGTCGCCGCCTACTACCCCGAAACCAACCCGCTGATCCCCCTCGACCACGTGGCACGAGAGTCCAACACCCCCGTCTCCAAGGCCGTCACCATCCGGCTCGAGGCGCGGGGCGACGCGGCACCCGGCGGTGGCCCGTGGGGCGGGTGACCGCCCGGACCAAGGTCACCCGCGTCGCTGCCGGGCGGAGCAGCACCCGACCGGACACCGTGGTGGTCGAGGAACCACTCGAACTGCGCGTGAACGGCGCACCCCTGTCTGTCACCATGCGGACCCCGGGTGCGGACGTCGAACTGGCGCAGGGCTTTCTGCTCACCGAAGGGGTCGTCGCCGACCGGGACGACATTGCGGCGATCCGCTATTGCAACAGCGTCGACGAGGAAGGATTCAACACCTACAACGTCCTCGACGTCGACCTGGCGGCGGGCGTTGCTCTGCCGGACACCGGGCTCGAACGCAACTTCTACACGACCTCCTCGTGCGGGGTGTGCGGGAAGGCGTCTCTCGATGCAATCAGGCAACGCACCCGCTACTCACCCGCCGACGATCCCGTCACCGTCGACGCTGGCGTATTGACCACCATGCCGGACACTTTGCGCACCGCACAGAAGGTGTTCGACCGCACAGGAGGCCTGCACGCTGCCGCACTGTTCACCGCCACCGGGAAACTTCTCGCCCTCCGTGAGGACGTGGGCCGCCACAACGCCGTCGACAAGATCATCGGGTGGGCGGCAGAACGCCACCGCATCCCGTGCCGCGGAACGGTTCTGATGGTCAGCGGCCGCGCCTCGTTCGAACTCGCCCAGAAGGCGGTGATGGCCGGAATTCCCGTACTCGCCGCCGTCTCCGCCCCCTCGTCGCTGGCCGTCGACCTCGCCGACGAGTCCGGGATGACCCTTATCGGGTTCCTGCGCTACGACACCATGAACATCTACACCCATGGCCACCGCATCATCGGCCGAGCCCGGTGACCGGGCCCCCTCCCCCGTGGCCGGCGTCCCGGCGCCGAGGTCACCGATGACGACGGTGGAGATGGGCATCCCCACCCTGCGGTCGTCGGCCTCGCGGGCGGGACGGCCGGAGGTCGCGCACCTGGTCGATAGATTCGGCCGGGTGGCCCGCGATCTGCGGGTGTCGATCACCGAGAAGTGCTCGCTGCGGTGCACGTACTGCATGCCGGAGGAGGGCCTGCCGGTCATCGCGGCGGAGCGGCTGCTTACTCCGGAGGAGATCGTCCGACTGGTCGACATCGCAGTGCACCGCCTCGGGGTGCGGGAGGTGCGGTTCACCGGCGGTGAACCACTGATGCGCGCGGATCTCGAGCGGATCATCGCCGGCTGCGCGCAGGCAGTGCCGGGCATTCCGCTGGCGATGACCACCAACGCGGTGGGTCTCGAGCATCGGGCGCGCCGGCTCGCCGACGCCGGGCTGACGCGGATCAACGTCTCGCTCGACACCGTCGACCGGGAGCATTTCGCGGCACTGACACGGCGGGACCGGCTGCCGTCGGTGCTCGCCGGCATCCGAGCGGCGGTCGACGCCGGGCTGGCGCCGGTGAAGATCAACGCCGTTCTCATGCCCGAGACCCTCAGCGGTGCACCGGATCTACTGGCCTGGTGCCTGGCGGAAGGGGTTGCGCTGCGGTTCATCGAGGAGATGCCCCTCGACGCCGACCAAGCCTGGGCGCGCGAGAACATGGTGCCCGCCGACCGGTTGCTGGCCGTGCTGGGGGAACGGTTCGACCTCGCGCAGATCGGGCGGGAGGACCCGTCGGCACCGGCGGAGCGGTGGCAAGTGAACGGCGGCTCGGCGACGGTGGGGATCATCGCCTCGGTGACCCGGTCGTTCTGCGGCGACTGTGACCGCACCCGGCTCACCGCGGAGGGCACCGTGCGGTCGTGTCTGTTCAGCGACGCCGAGATCGACCTGCGCGGGGCGCTACGGTCCGGGGCCGGGGACGAGGAGCTGGCACAGCTGTGGCGTGGGGCGATGTGGAACAAGTCGGCGGGGCACGGCATCGACGCGGCGGGGTTCGCACCGCCGGCGCGGAGCATGGGAGCGATCGGTGGCTGACGAACTCGTCGCCCGCATGCCCCGGCAGCCTGGGTGGCGAAGCAGTGGGCAGAGTCGATCAGGTCGAGGCTGCTGCAGCGGCATGGAGGGCGATGAGGAACTGCCCGGGCACCGGTACCCACTCCGGGGGCCACCGATGTTGGTTGTGATGCTGCCAGAGGATGTCGAGGACTGCGGCGACGGGCGGTCCGGAGTCGACGAGATAGCGGCTGAGTCCGTGCGCGGCGCACTGAGCCGCCAGCGCGGCGAGGAGTGCTTGGGCTTCGTCGCCGCGGCCGGCGGACGCCAGGCAGGCCACGAGTAGGCGCCGTGCCTGCAGGAGGGCACGGTCGCGTCCGCCGCCTTGGAGATGATGCACCCACTCGCTCGCCCACGCCGCGGCCGTGGCGGTCCGCGGCGTGGGCGTGGGGTCGTCGAGCATGGTCATGATGGCTGAACAATCGTCGTATTGGGCGACGATCTCGTCGATACCGTCACGAGTGGGCCGCATCCTGCCACGGGCCGGAGACCCGGAGTGCTCCAGTCCGAGCCGGATTCGCTCGTTGTCGATGCGGGCACGAAGCCGGGGCAGGTCGAGGGTGCGGGCGATCGCGCGACCCTCGTCGAGTCGAGTCGCTGCGCCGTCGAGGTCGCCGGTCAGCGCTTTGATGCGGGCACCGACGACGTAGGGGCCGAGCATGAAGTCGACTCCGCCCTCGGAGCCGAGTGCGTAGCTCTCGTCGAGCAGGTGCTGCGCCTGCGCGAGGTCGCCGCGCTCGTAGAGCAGCTCGCCGAGCAATGCACTCGCCAGGCGCGCAGGATGCGAGTGCGGTCCGCCGGCGTCGGTCGCGATCCGCAAGCCCTCCCGGAAGTGGCGCTCGGCGCTGTCGATGCGGAGCTGCTCGTTGTCGGCGACCCCGATGATGCAGTGCCCCCAGACGACGCTGTAGGGGCCGCCTGCGCGATCGTAATAGGGCCGCGCCCAGTCGTGGATCGCGCGGGCAGCGTCGAAGTCGAAGCGGTAGATCTCGGCAAAGGCGGCGAGACCGGCGGCTGCGGACACCACCCACGGTCGCAGCGTGTCCGGATGCGCGAGGCAGTCGGCGATCAGGTCCTTGATGCCGGTGACGTGATCGGCGAACAACAACGACTCCGCCTTGACGACACCGGCTTCGGCGCGCAGGTCCGCCGCGGCGCCAGGGGTCACATCGTCGTGAGCGAGGAGGTCGTCGATGCGGTCTAGCGCGGCGTGAACGGGCTCGGGCCGCAGCAGTTCACTGTTCGCCCACCCCAGAATCAGCTGGAGACGCACACTGTCGGACACCAAGTGCGACGGCAGTTTGGCGATCAGGCCGAGCAGGGTCGACATCCTGGCGTGCTCGAGTAGATCCATGCCGTGGTGCTCGACCAACTCGACCGCCCAGGCCTGCTCGGTGGCCGCGAGGGCGTGGTCGACGGCCTCGCCCAGCAGATTGTGGTCGGCGAACCAGGTGGCGGCAGCGCGGTGCAGGGCAGGAATCTTGTCGGGTTGGTCCCGTTCGAGGCGATGCTGCAAGAACTGGGCGAACAGATGGTGGTACCGGAACCATCTGCCGTCCTCGTCGGTGCGGCGCAGGAACAGGTCTCGTTCCTCGACCTGCTCTAGCCGCAGTTGACCCTGTTCGGTCCCGGACAGCGCGGAGGCCAACGATCCGCACAGCCGCTCGCACACCGAGGTGGACAGGAGGAACTCGAGCAGCGCCGGGTCGAGACTGTCGAGCACGTTCTCGGCCAGGAACTCCCCGATCGTCTGGGTGCGTCCGGAGAGCTGCTCGATCAGCTGTGCCGGGTTCTCACGCCCGCGCAGGGACAGTGAGGCCAGCTGCAGACCGGCGACCCACCCGTCGGTCGTATGCGTCAGGGTCGCGACATCGGCGCGGTCGAGGTCGAGTCCACCGACGTCGACGAGGAAGGACTGTGACTCGGCGGTGTCGAAACGCAGAGCCTCGGAGTCGATCTCGACGAGTTCGTCACGCATCCGCATCCGGCTCAGCGGCAGCCCGGAACGGGTACGGCTGGTGATGAGAATCTGAAGGTGGTGGCAACCGTTGTCGAGGACGAAGCGCAGGGCAGCCAGGGGCGCGGGGTCGGTGACTCGATGCCAGTCGTCGAGGACGAGCACCATCCGCTCACCGCTTTCGTGGATCCGGTCGAGCAAGGTAGTCAGCACGAATCGTTCGGCGTCCGCGCCGTGTTCTTCGAGTTCCTGTCGCAGTGTGCCGGTCAGGTCGGGGCGCACCTTCTCGACCGACTCGAGCAGGTGGGCGAGAAACCACACCGGGTTGTTGTCGTCGTTGTCGACTGTGAGCCACGCGGTCGGGGTGGATTGTTCGGCAAGAAGCTGCCTCCATTGCGCGGCCAGGATGCTCTTGCCGTAGCCGGTCGGGGCGTGGATGACGATCAACCGACGCCGCCCGGCCGCGCTCAGCGTCGCGAGCAGGCGGGTGCGGGTGACGAGCGAGCGCGCGGGGGCGGGAGGTCGGAACTTCGTCGCCGGGGAGGGCGGCGGGGTCGTCGGCGAGGCGTACCCGCGACCGCCGACCGGCGACGGCGTCGGGGTTGCCGACCAGGTGAGGCCGCGGCCGGGCCGAGCCGGAATGGCGGCTGTCGATGAGCCGGAGGTGAGGTTCGCTTGCTGGGCCACATCGAGGGGTAACGGCATCGGGTCGACCCCGGTGCCGCTGCGGCGTTGCGCCTCGCGAAGTTCGTTCCCGAATGCGGCGGCGCTGGAGGGCCGGTCGGCGGGATCGGTGGCCATGGAATGCTCGATCACCGCGCAGACCGGGTCGGGCACCTCGCCCCCGCGCAGATCCGGGACCGGCTGCGAGGTGATCCGCAGAAATTGGGCGACGACCTGTTCGCCGTCACGGCGTTCGAACGCCGCGTGCCCAGTCAGGGCGCAGAACAAAGTTGCGCCGAGGCTGTAGACGTCGGCGTGGGGTTCGGGTGTCCGGCCGCGCAGGACCTCGGGCGCGGTGAAGGCCGGGGATCCGGTGACGGTGCCGGTGGTGGTCTCGAATCCGCCGGCGATCCGGGCGATACCGAAGTCGGTCAGCTGCGGCTCTCCGTAGTCTGTGAGCAACACGTTGGCGGGCTTGACATCGCGGTGCAAGATGCCCGAGCGGTGGGCGATCTCGAGGGCACCGGACAGCCTTACCCCCAAGTGCAGCACCGTATCCCAGGCGAGGGGTCCGCTGCGGCGGATTTGCGAGTCGAGTGAGCCGTGCTGGTGAAACTGCATGACAATATAGGGTCGTCCGCTCGTGGTGGTCCCGACCTGCAAGATGTTGGCGATGTTGGGGTGACCGGAAAGTCGACCCATTGCGCGCTGCTCGCGAATGAACCGTTCCAGGTTGCCCGGATCCGGGTCGGCGGTGAGAAATTTGACCGCCACCGTGCGGTCGAGCGCAGATTGCACGCAACGGTAGACGATGCCGAAGCCGCCGCGCCCGATTTCCTGGGCGTCCTCGAAGCCCTCTACCGCGAGTTCCTCGGAGTAATCGGTTCCGGGGTCGGCCCGCTGGGTTCGGAAGGGGTCGACGTCACCCATCGTGCCCTCACCTCTCACGCGTGTCCGCGCGCGGTGCCGGGGTCGCCCCTCGCCACCACTAGTGCCGCACCGGCACCGTCCGTGCCATACCGGTACCCGTCAGCTTAGTTCCGGTGCACCGGAACGGGCCTGTGGACGGCAGGACAGTTTCCGGCCTGCCGGAAGGTCGGCACATCTGTCCGCGGTGTCCGCGCACTGTCGGACCGAACCGACTGATGCACCCGACGCATCGGTTAATGGCAAATCGTTCACTGGACCGCAACGGTGGCGTCTGCCTACTGTGACGGAGCGCACAAGCCACAAGAATCCCATCCGGTAGCGCCGCCCACCCCTCGGGTCGCTGGGCGGCCGCCGTTCCAGCGGAGGCCAGAATGACGGTGTCTACGACAGAAACGAAACCGACCGAGGGCGAAGTCCTGCCGCCGAGGCCGAAGGTTCGCTCCCGCACTCGGGCCCAGAGCATCGGACTTCTCGTCGGAAGCCTCGGCTTCCTCGCCCTACTCGTGATCCCGACCGGGTTGAGCGGGCCTCAGCAGAGACTGAGTGCTGTCCTCTTCCTGGCCGTGGTCCTCTGGATGACCGAGGCCCTACCCCTCGCCGTGACCTCGCTGCTCGCCATCGGTCTTGCGGCGACGCTCGATATCGCACAGAGCGACGACGGTGGCAGCGGAAGCGATCTTGTCTTCTCGTCATTCTCGTCGTCGGTGATCTTCCTGCTGATCGGGGGGTTCCTGTTCGCGAAGGCGATCAACGTCCATGGTCTCGACACTCGCTTCGCCCTCCGTGTGCTGTCATTGCCCGGGGTGGCCAAGTCGTCGTATCGGATCATCGCCGCGTTCGGGCTGATCGGTGTCGCGATCTCCGCGTTTGTTTCCAACTCCGCGACCGCGACCATGCTGTTGCCGATCGGCATCGGTTTGATCCGCACGATCAGTCCGATGATGGTGCCGGGCGCTCGTAGCGATGCGGATGAGCTGCCGAAGAGCCGGTTTGCGACGGCGTTGATGCTGATGATCGCGTACTCCGCGGCAATCGGCGGCCTTCTGACACCGATTGGATCTCCGGCGAACCTGGTCGGAATCGGCTACATCGAGAAGCTCACGGGCGGGTCCATCGGCTTTCTCCAGTGGACGGCAGCGGCGGCGCCGATCGTGGCGATCATGTTCGTCATCTTGTGTGTCGTGATCATCTCGCTCAACCGCCCTGAGAACCGGCAGCTGCCCGACCTGGGGTATCTGAAAGATCAACGCGCACAGATGGGCAAGCTCTCCACCGGGGAGCGCAGCACGCTGATCGCGTTCTCGCTGGCCTGCGCCGGGTGGTTGCTCCCGAGCGTCGTGTCCCTGGCCTTCGGGGTCGAGTCGTCCGCGTCGGCGTTCATCTCCGACCACATCGACGACGGCGCGACCGCGGTCATTGCCGCGTCGCTGCTGTTCGTACTTCCCGGCACGACGGCAGGCAGCCGCGTTCTGAGCTGGGAGCAAGCTGTCCGGATCGACTGGGGAGTCATCGTCCTGGTCGGTGCCGGGATCTCCCTCGGCGGACTGCTGTCCTCCACCGGCTTGGCGAAATCGGCGGGCCAGTTCCTCAGCGACTCACTGGGATTCCAGAGCCTGTTCGTCATCACTCTAGTCGCGGTGGCGCTGTCGATCCTGTTGTCCGAGGCAGCGAGTAACACCGCCGCGGTTGCCGTTGTCGTCCCGGTTGTCGTGCCGATCGCGATGGCTGCCGGCCTCAATCCGGTGATCCCGGCCGTTGCCGCGGTATTTGGTGGCTCATTCGGATTCATGCTTCCCATCGCGCAGATCCCCAACGCCATCGTATTCGGCTCCGGATTCGTTCCGGTCAACCGGATGATCCGTACCGGCGGCATTTTCGACGTCATCGGATGCCTTCTGATCACCGTCGGAATGGTTCTCTGGATCCCTCATCTCGGCTTCTCCTGATCCTCCCCACGAGGTCCCGCGGACTCCCTCAGTCCGCGGGATCTCGGCCATCCGCACGATGTGCTCGAGAAACGCCTGCGAGACGGCCGGCATGTAGCGGTTCGTCACCCGTGCGATTCCGATGACTCGGCGTGCATCGACGTCGCAAATCGGAATTTCCACCGGAAGTCCGACCTCGTCCTTGTAGGGCGAGGAGGGCAGCACAGCAACTCCCAGACCGGCGGCGACCAATCCACGAACGGTGGGTACATCCGCCGCCTCGAAGACCACGGTGGGAGTGGCACCGACCCTTTCGAACAGACCGTCGGTGATCTGTCTGATCCCGAATCCGGGTTTGAGCGCCACGACCGGTAGGTCTCCGATGTTCGCAAGCCGCACGGCGTGCGAGTCCGCCAACGGGTGGTTGTCTGGAACTGCAAGAAAAAGCGGCTCAGTCCACAGCGGGGTCCACTCCACGCCCGGCAGTTGCGGGTCAGGGGCGGTCAGGCACAGATCGACCGATCCGTCGAGCAACATCTCCACAACGGTGGCCGCGCCGCCCTGTGAGAGCTGGAAGCGGACATTCGCATGGGCACTACGGAATTCGCGCAGTAGGCGCGGAACCAGCGTGGGTCCGATCGTCGGCATGAAGGCCATCGTGATGATGCCCCGGTCGGGGTCGACGGCATCGGTGACCTCGGACCACCCGGTGTCGATCGCCCGGAATGCCTCTTCCACCCGAAGACGGAAGATCTCGCCGTACCGGTTGAGTTTCACGGTTCTGCCGACTCGATCGAACAGCGGTACACCCAACTCTGTCTCGATTCGGCCTATCGCTCGACTCAGCGCCGACTGCGACATGAATCGTGTCTCGGCTGCCTGACCGAAATGGCCGAGCCGCGCTGCCGCTATGAACGCTTCCAGGTCACGTAGCTCCACGAGGTCCACCCCAGCTCGATGCGTCGTATACACCGATACTAGCGAGACCGATCCTTCTCATGCACACGTCGACCTGCTCGAACCCGACACGGACGTCAGGACAGCGCGGTCGTCCGAAGTTGTGGATGCCGCAGGGCGAGATCGTCGAGATAGCTGCTCGACGATCGCCGGGCAATCTCGATAAAGCCTCCCACACTGGGCGATTGATTGCTGGTGCGCCAGGCGAGTGCGAGTGGGCGGTAGGGCAACGGGTCGTGCAGCGGGATGAACCGCACGCCGTGCCGGTTGAGATTGATGAACGACGTCGGCAGGAGAGCGACCCCCGCCCCCGAGGCGACCAGAGCGAGGATCGTCTGAATGCGGGGTGATTCCTCGACGACCGGAGGTTGTATCTTGTGCTGCCGGAACAACTCGACGACGTCGGCGAAAGTTGTCGGAGCGGCCGCCCGCGTCCACAAGATCATGGGCTGATCGGCCAGCAGCGCGGGAGCGATGCGGTCGTGCTCGACGAGCGGATCGTCGTCGCAGACGACTGCCGCGAGGGGGTCCTCGATCAAGGTCTCCACAGTCAGGGACGGCTCGTCGACCGGTCCGCGCAAGAAGCCGATGTCGAGTCGGTGCTCGGTGAGCTGCACGATCTGCTCCGCGGTGCCGAGTTCAGCGAGATCGATCTTCACCCCTGGATACTCACGTCGGTGGGCCCGCATGACGTAGGACAGCACACCGTCCACTGCTGCCTGCAGGGCGCCGATGTTCAAGTGCCCCAACTGCCCCCGTGCCGCCCGGCGGGCCGCGGCGAATGCCCGCTCGCCGTGCACCAATGACAGCCGCGCTTCCTCGTAGAGGGCGCGTCCGGCGTCGGTGAGTTCGATGGGCCGGCGGGAACGGTCGATCAGCTCGACGCCCAGTTGATGCTCGAGCTTGCGGATCTGCTGACTCAGTGGAGGTTGGGCCATGTGGAGCCGTTCGGCCGCTCTGGCGAAGTGCCGTTCCTCGGCGACGGTGACGAAGTAGCGGAGTAAACGCATCTCCGGATCATTCATATCTACAGAATATATTAGGTGACCAAACATGTCTTGGACGGTGAAGGTATATGCGTTCTACGGTTTTCACAAGGCACATCCGACCCATCCAGGAGGACATTCCCATGACTACCGTAGAACCGCGTATCGACCGGCGTGACCTGGTCGAGTACTACTTCGACCAGCCGTGGAGCGACGGTCTGCCCGTGGTTCCGCCCACCCCGGACCGGGTGGCGGCGATCGTCGACATCCTCGGCGGCGACCCGAAGAAGCTCGAGGCGCGTATCCCGCCGCGCTGGGGCAGCCTGACCACCGAGCTTCTCGCCGTCAACATGGTGATGGCCGGCTGCAAGCCCGAGTACGCCCCGGTGGTCCGCGCCGCCGTCCTGGCCTTGACCGACGGCCGTTTCAACCTCAACGGCATCCAGGCCACCACCCACGTGGTCTCACCTCTGATCGTGGTCAACGGCCCCATCGCCCGCGAGATCGGAATGAACTCGGGCGGAAATCTTTTCGGTTCCGGCAACCGGGCAAATGCCACGATCGGCCGAGCGGTCCGCTTGATCATGCTCAGCGTGGGCGGCGGCATCCCGGGCGAACTCGACAAGAGCACACTCGGCCATCCCGGCAAGTACACGTTCTGCATCGCGGAGAACGAAGAAGCCAGCCCCTGGGCCCCGTACCACGTCGAACACGGTTACGCACCCGAGGACAGCACGGTGCTGGTCATCGGTGCCGAGGCGCCACACAGCGTGACCAACCACATCGCCGACGACCCGCAGGGCATCCTGGACAGCATTGCCTCGGCGATGAGCACCATCGGCCACAACAATGCCGTCCTCGGCGGATCGTGCACCGTCGTCCTCGGCATCGAGCATGCCCGCACCATCGCATCGTTCGGATGGACACGCGACGACATCCGCCGCTACCTCTGGCTCAACGGCCAGAACCTGTGGGACGAGGTCAGCTACGGCAACCGCTACGCTCCCCCCGGCGGCAAAACCTACAACCGCAATCTCCCGAAGTGGTACCCCCGGCAGGAGGGTCGACGAGTCCCTATCGTCTTCACCCCCGACGACATTCACCTGTTCATCGCCGGCGGCGCGGCCGGACGGTTCTCCGCCTTCCTTCCTGGCTGGAGCACCGCCACCACTCCGGTGCTGCGCGCCATCGACGACGCCACCGTACCTGCCGGCGACCCGACCGGGCTCGAATGCTCGGACGGTTCCTGCCGCCTCTGAAAGACCCGATCAACATTCTGGCCCAGCACTATTCGACAGCGAGGAAAGACCAATGACCGAACAGATCCCCGGCATCTACGACCCCCGCGGGGTCGTCGAGGTGGAAAAGTCGCCCCTGGCGGCACGACCGAACGAAGGCGACGGCGTCCGACTCGCCGTGTTGTCCAACACCAAGTGGAACGCCGCAAAGCTGCTCCGCGCCACCGTCCGAGCGCTCGAGGAACAGGGCGTGAAGTTCGCCTCGGTCGAGTTCTACGACAAGGAGCACTTCTCCTCGGATGCGAGCGACGAGGTGATCAACCGCATCGCGGCCGAGAACGACATCGCGATCACCGCGATCGGCGACTGCGGCTCCTGCTGCTCGGCCTGCGTGAACGACGGTGTCCGCCTCGAACAGGCCGGCCTGCCGACAGCCGTCATCGTGACCACCGAATTCGAGCGCGAGGCTCGCCTACAGCGGGACGCGCGCGGAATGGCTGACCTCGAGCCCGTCGTCATCACCCACCCGATCAGCAGCCTGACCCTCGAGCAACTCGACGGTCGCGCAGCCGAAGTCGCGCCCCAGGCACGAGAGATCTGGTTCAACACGGCACCGGCACGGCGCAGGGCAGCGGCCTCGTCCGTCTAGGACACAGCGGTGGGGTGCGGCGAGATCGAACGGCACCCCACCGCCTGTGCCATCCGCGCACTGTCCATATCTCGACGCCGCACCGACCGTAGGAGACCCTATGACCACCCCACCTCTGTCCGGGCTGCTCGTTGCTGATTTCTCCCGAGTCCTGGCTGGACCGTTCTGCACCATGACACTGGGCGACCTCGGAGCGGAGATCATCAAGGTCGAGCGCCCCGAGGGCGACGACACCCGCGCCTGGGGCCCACCACGCGTCGACGATCAGAGCACGTACTACCTCGGGGTCAACCGCAACAAACGCAGCCTCGTGCTCGACCTGCGCGACCCTGCCGACCTCGAGGTCGCCCGGACTCTGTCCGAACACGCCGACGTTCTCATCGAGAATTTTCGACCCGGCACCATGGAACGCTTCGGTTTGGACGAAACCTCTCTGCGAGAGGCCAATCCCGAGCTGGTGTACTGCAGCATCTCCGCGTTCGGCACCGGCGCGGGACGTGAACTCGCCGGCTACGACCTGCTGGTCCAAGCACTCGGTGGTCTGATGAGCATCACCGGCGCGAACGACGGTTCGCCGACGAAGGTCGGGGTCGCGGTCGTCGATGTCCTCGCCGGCTTGTTCGCGACGGTGGGCATTCTGGCCGCGGTGCACGAGCGGCAACGATCCGGAATCGGCCAGCTCGTCGAGGTCAACCTGATGTCGGCCCTGCTCAGCGCACTGGCCAACCAGTCCTCCGGATACGTCCTCGCGGGCAACATCCCGCATGCCATCGGCAACGGCCATCCCAGTATCGCCCCCTACGACACCTACGCGACCGGGGACGGCACCATCGTCCTCGCCGTCGGCACCGACCGCCAGTTCACCGATCTCTGCAGTACTGTGGGTGCGCCCGAACTCGCCGAGGACGACCGGTTCCTCACCAATGAGCAACGGGTCCTCAATCGGCACGCGCTCCGGGAAGGTCTCGAACGAGCCTTGACCGCCGCGCCGGCAGCGCAGTGGACGGCGTTGCTGACCGCGAAGGGAGTTCCGGCCGGTTCGGTCAACACCATCGCGGACGCGTTCGGTTTGGCCACCGACCTCGGTCTCGACCCGATCAAGCTCACCGACGACGGCGACGACCGCTTCGGACGACAGGTCGCCAACCCGATCACGCTGTCGGAGACTCCGGTGACGTACCGAACCAGGCCGCCGCGTCTCGGCGAACACAGCGCCGACCTCCGGCTGTGGCTCGACGAACTCGAACTCCGACGGCGCACCGCCTGACCCATCCCATTCCCACTGAAGGACGACCATGACCACCACCACCGGATCCGCCCTCCACCAGGAGCTGCGACCGCTCAACGCACATGACTTCCTCGATATCGATTCTTTGCTCTCGGAGGAGGAGCGTCTCATCCGCGACACCGTCCGCGACTACGTCCGGCGAGACCTGCTCGGCCGCCTTCCGGACGCCTTCGACAACGCGTACCTGCCCGAGGATTTCCCCCGCAGCGCCGGTAACCTCGGTTTGCTCGGCATGCATCTCGAGGGCTATGGATGCCCAGGCACCAGCGCGGTCGCCTATGGTCTGGCGTGCCTCGAGCTCGAGGCCGGCGACAGCGGCCTGCGCAGCTTCGTCTCCGTGCAAGGGTCGCTGGCAATGTTCGCGATCCGGCGGTGGGGCAGCGAAGAACAGAAGCAGACGTGGCTGCCGGCGATGGCCGAAGGTAAGGCAATCGGGTGCTTCGGGCTCACGGAGCCCGATGCGGGCAGTGACCCGGCCGGGATGCGGACCACCGCCCGCTTCGAGGACGGGCGCTGGGTGCTCAACGGCGCCAAGATGTGGATCACCAACGGCAGCATCGCTCACGTCGCGGTCGTGTGGGCGAAGACCTCCGACGGGGTCCGCGGATTCGTCGTCCCCCGCCACACCCCGGGCTTTTCCGCCCGCGACATCGAGCACAAGTTGTCGCTGCGTGCCTCGACAACCTCCGAACTCGTCTTCGAGGAATGCCGCCTACCGGAGAGTGCCATCCTTCCCGAGGCAATCGGTCTGCGGGGCCCGCTGTCCTGTCTGAACGAGGCGAGATTCGGGATCATCTGGGGTGCGGTCGGGGCCGCACGCGCGTGCTACGAAGCGGCGTTGGACTACGCGACCACCCGCACCCAATTCGGTCGCCCGATCGCCGGATTCCAACTCACCCAGAACAAGCTCGTCGAGATGCTCACCAAGGTCAACACCTCGCTGCTGCTCGCGTTGCATCTGGGTCGTCTCAAGGACGCCGGCCAGCTTCATCCGCAACAGGTCAGCTTCGCCAAACGCCTGAACGTCCAGAACGCCCTCGACGTGGCCCGAAGCGCCCGCACGATTCTCGCCGCCAACGGCATCACTCTCGAGTACCCGGTCATGCGCCACATGGCCAACCTCGAATCTGTCCTCACCTACGAGGGAACCGGCGAGATCCACACACTCATCATCGGCCAGGCCATCACGGGCGTAGCCGCCTTCAACTGACTCGGAGAGCAGTCATGGATTCCCCAAGCAACGTCATCATCATCGGCGGCGGACCGGCCGGTTACACCGCCGCGATCTACAGCGCCCGCGCCAACCTGAACCCGTTGGTGTTCGAGGGCACCCAGTTCGGCGGGGCCCTCATGCAGACGACCGAGGTGGAGAACTTCCCCGGCTTCGTCGAAGGCATTCAGGGTCCCGAACTCATGGACACCCTGCGCAAGCAGGCCGAACGATACGGGGCTGAACTGCTCGCCAAGGACGTCACCGCCGTCGATCTCGACGGCCCGGTCAAGAGGGTCTGCGTCGACGGCCGCAGCTACGAAGCACACGCGGTGGTCCTTGCCATGGGGTCGGCCTATCGCAGCCTCGGGATGCCCAACGAGAAACGTCTGTCCGGGCACGGCGTGTCCTGGTGCGCGACCTGCGACGGGTTCTTCTTCCGTGATCAGCACATCGCGGTGATCGGCGGCGGGGATTCCGCGCTCGAGGAGGCCAACTTCCTGACACGATTCGCCGCCAGTGTCACCGTGGTGCATCGCCGGGAGACGTTGAAAGCCTCGAAGATCATGCAGGAGCGGGCCTTCGCGAATCCGAAGATCCGGTTCCAGTGGAACACGGTGGCCGAGGACGTCGTCGGCGAGGAACAGGTCGTCGGGCTCGCCGTCCGGGACAGCGTGACCGATCAGACCTCGACACTGCGGGTGACCGGGGTCTTCATCGCGATCGGGCACGATCCCCGCCACGAACTCGTGCACGGACAGATCCCCCTCGACGAGGCCGGTTACGTCCTGACCGAGGGCCGGTCGTCACGTACGGCGGTCCCGGGCGTGTTCGCCTGCGGTGATCTCGTGGATCACACGTACCGACAGGCGATCACTGCCGCCGGAAGCGGTTGCAGCGCAGCGCTCGACGTCGAACGGTTCCTCGCCGACATCGATGCGTCCCAGGAGGCGGTCGGATGAAGATTTTCGAAGCCTGCGCACACTCGCTCCTCGGCCACGGCGTCGAGGTCATGTTCGGGCTGATGGGTGATGCGAACATGCTATTCGTCGCCCACTACCGAGAAAACGGCGGCGACTTCGTCCCCACCGTGCACGAGAGCGGCGCAGTCGCGATGGCGGACAGCTGGTCTCGATTCACCGGACGGGTCGGGGTCGCCACGGTCACGCACGGGCCCGGCCTGTCGAACACCATGACAGCCCTGATCGAGGCAGTGCGCAGCCGCAGCCAGGTTCTCCTCCTCACCGGGGACACCCCTGCCGAACCCACCCACTTCCAGCGCCTGGATATCAGCTCCTTCGCCGAGGCCGCCGGGGCGGGCTACGAGAAGGTCTACCGGAAGGAATCCCTGGTCCGGGACCTCAACCGGTCGTTTCAGCGGGCGGTCGCCGAGCGTCGCCCGATCGTGGTGAACATTCCCGCCGATCTGATGCTCGACGACGCCGGTAAACAGACGGCCGTGCATGTTGCCGTGCCGCCTGCCCCCATGGTTCCCGCCCTGGACGACCTCGACGCGGCGCTGGGGCTCATTGCCAGCGCCAAACGCCCGATCGTGCTGGCCGGCCGGGGCGCGGTCCTCTCCGGCGCCCGCGACACGTTGGTTGCGCTCGCCGAGAAGCTCGCCGCGCCAGTCGCCACTTCGGTGCTGGCGAAGGACCTGTTCCGGGGACACCCGGCCAACCTGGGGATCTGTGGAAGTCTGTCGCACAGCGTCGCCTCTGCCGCGATCGCCGAATCCGATCTGATCATCTCCTTCGGTGCCAGTTTGAACGTCTACACCACCTTCCACGGCGAATGGGTCGCCGAGAAGAACCTCGTTCAGATCGACGTCGACCCCGGCCGGTTCGGTTGGTACGTCTCGGCCGACGAATACATCGCCGGCGACGCGACCGCGGTCGCCGAGGCCATCGGTGCCGCTCTCGACGAGGTCGAGCACACCCCGGTCCAGCCCGGCTGGTTGCAGTCCGTCGAACAACGACTGGCGCGCTTCACCCCCGGCGACGAGTACACCGACCGCACCGCGGTCGACACCGTGGACGTGCGAACGGCCTGCCTGGCGTTGGACAGTACATTGCCGGCCGGCCGGATCATGGTCAGTGACATCGGACGTTTCACCAACGCCGTGTGGCCTCGCATCGCTGTCGAGGACGCGCGACGGTTCACCACCATGGGCGGCTTCGGCGCCATCGGACTCGGCCTTGCCGGCGCGATCGGCGCTGCCATCGCAGCCCCCGGGGAGCTGACGGTCGCCGTGGTCGGCGACGGCGGCTTCATCATGCATCTCGGTGAACTGACCACCGCGGTGCGTCGCCGCCTGCCTCTCGTGGTCCTCGTCTTCGACGACAGCGCCTACGGAGCCGAGCACAACAAGCTGCAGCGGTACGGGGCCGACCCCGCCCATTCATTGAATGTGTGGCCGGAATTCGTGCCGATCGCCGAAGCGATGGGTGCTACCGCCGTCTCCATCCGGAAGATCGAGGAGATCGACGACCTCGTTTGCCTGACCCGCGACCTGCGGGGCCCCTGTCTGGTCGATATCAAGCTCGACCCAGAAGTCAACATTCTCGCCTGACGCCGAGGGTGTACCGATCCCCCGGTGAGTTCCACACATCTCGAGGAGATTTGCTCATGCGGAACATGACGACCACGGTCACTGTGACCGATGATTCCTTCGCCGAGATTGTTCTCGGCAGCGACAAGCCCGTATTGGTCGACTTCTGGGCGCAGTGGTGCGGTCCGTGCAAGACGATCGCCCCGGTTCTCGACGAAATCGCCGCCGAGCACGCCGGCAAAATCATGGTCGCCAAGCTTGACGTCGATGCAAACCCGGACTCCACGAGGAACTTCCGGATCATGTCGATTCCCACCATGGTCCTCTTCCACCGCGGCAAGGCAGTCAAGCAAATCGTCGGGGCCAAGGACAAAGCGTCGCTGATCGACGATCTGTCCGACGTCCTGGCCTGACCACCCCACCGATGTGCGCCGACCGAAGTGTGCCCTGGCCGCCGTCCCGCCCCGCCGTCGCACGGACCGGGGACAGCTGCAATCGGCGGTGCTCAACACGATCTAACCGGGCAGGCAAAGGGGTTGCTGATGGAACGATTCGGTATCGATGCCGTCCAGGCGTTCGAACTGCTCAGCACACTCTCTCGAGAGACCAACACCGGGTTGGTCCGCCACTGCGCAGGTCAGCGCCGCGACCGGAACTGGCCGTCGGTCTGCATCGCCAGAACCGCGGCGAATGCGGTCAGCAACAACATCATCA
>JBCEBZ010000265.1:0-4350 GCA_039206675.1 Rhodococcus sp. (in: high G+C Gram-positive bacteria)
GTTCAGGGTCGGACCGGTACCAGGGGACGAGTCGGGAGTAGACCTGCGGCCGATGCGCGCCGGCCGCAGGTTCCGGCATCCTTCTCATCATGATTGAAGTGAGGGGACTGACAAAGACCTTCGGTGCGACGAAGGCGGTGGACAACCTGACGTTCAACGTGAAGCCGGGTATGGTCACCGGCTTCCTCGGCCCGAACGGTGCAGGCAAATCGACGACGATGCGCATGATCCTCGGGCTGGACCGCCCCACGGCGGGCAGCGCGCTGATCGACGGCAAACCGTACAGCGACCTGGTGCAGCCGCTGCGCACGGTGGGGGCCCTGCTCGACGCGAAGTGGGTGCACCCCAACCGCTCCGCCCGCGCCCATCTGCAGTGGATGGCGGCGTCCAATTCGCTGCCGAAGAGCCGCGTCGACGAGGTGCTGCACCTCGTCGGGCTCACCGAGGTGGCGGGGAAGAAAGCCGGCGGGTTCTCGCTCGGCATGTCCCAGCGACTGGGCCTGGCCGCCACGCTGCTCGGCGACCCGAAGGTGCTGCTGTTCGACGAGCCGGTGAACGGGCTCGACCCGGAGGGCATCGTCTGGATCCGGAAGTTCATGCAGCGCCTCGCCGCCGAGGGCCGCACCGTGCTGGTGTCGAGCCACCTGCTGTCCGAGATGGCGCTCACCGCAGAACATCTGGTGGTCATCGGCCGCGGCCGCCTGATCGCCGACACCACCGTGTCCGAGTTCGTCAGCAAGTCCTCGGAATCGACGGTGCGCGTGCGGAGCCCACAGCTGGACGCGCTGCGCAGCGCGCTCACGTCCAACGGACTCACCGTGCGCGAGGACGGATCCGACGGGCAGCAGGCGCTCGTCGTGGTGGATTCGTCGACGGACGTCGTCGGCGGGATCGCCGGTTCGCAGGGCATCGTCCTGCACGAGTTGGCATCTCAGCGCGGATCGCTGGAGGACGCCTTCATGAAGTTGACCGGAGACGACGTGCAGTACCACGCAGAGGGCGTCGAAGATGTGATGAGGGGTGCACTGTAATGGCTGTTCTCAATGCCGAACGGATCAAGATCACGTCGACGAGGTCGCCGTGGTGGTGCACGGTCATCATCATCGTGCTGGGACTCGGCCTCGCCGCGGTCATCGGGCTGAGCGCGAAGGCCAGCATCAACTCCTTCAACAACCAGATCGCGGACGGTAAGCAACCGGATTTCGATCCGTTCCTGCCGCAGATGGCGGACGCCGTCGGCGGTGTGTCCGGTTTCGGCGTGCTGGTGCTGATGATTCTCGCTGCGCTCGCCGTGACCAGCGAATATCGGTTCGGCGTCATCCGCACCACGTTCCAGGCGATCCCGAACCGGGCGTCCGTCCTGATCGCGAAGGCAGGCCTGATCGGCGCGTTCGGCGCCGTGCTGACGTTCGTCCTCACGTTCGGTGCGTATGCCATCGCGAAGGCGACGGCCGGCGACGAGGCGGGAGCGGCACTCACACTGACCGGTGCGGACGCCTGGCGGTCGATCTACGGCGTCCCGATCTACGCGTTCCTGTGCGTGGTTCTCGCCGTCGGTGTCGGCACCCTGCTGCGCCAGTCGGCGGGCGCGATCGCCCTGCTGCTGCTGTGGCCGCTGCTGATCGAGAGCCTGTTCAACCTGTTCGGCTCGTTCGGCCAGAAGATCATGCCGTTCCTGCCGTTCCTCAACGCCAACAACTTCCTGGGGGCGCCGCAAGGGGTCGAATTCCACTGGGGCCCGTGGGGCAGCCTCGTGTACTTCGCGGTGTTCGTCTTCGTGATCTTCGGGGCCGGACTGGTGGTCGTCAACAAGCGCGACGCCTGACACCCGATACAGTGTTCTCGCCCTGCTCCTCCGCCAGGTGATCGTCGGGAGGCCTGGCTGAGGGTGACGGTGGGGCGGGAGCCTGTGGGCCGGTGCGAAATCCATTCGCGCCGGCCCACAGGTGCTTCTGCGTTAGGCTCCCGACATGCGACTACGGGGAGTTTTCACAGTCGGGGTGGCCGGTTCGATGGTCCTGGCCGGGTGCTCGTCGACGAGCGAACCCGATTCGCCGCCCGTCGACGCGAGCGCTCTCGCGGCCTCGGTCACCGAGAGCGGTGTGGTGGGGCACCTCGAGCAACTGCAGTCGATCGCCGAGAGTCACGACGGCAACCGCGCGGCCGGAACGTCCGGCTACGACGCGAGCGTCGACTACGTCGCACAGATACTGGAAGACAAGGGCTTCGACGTCCAGACCCCGGAATTCGAGTTCCACAAGTTCGACGTGCGGACGGAGGCCCTGCGGTCCGGCGACCGGGACTTCGACGTCCGTGCGCTGTCGTATTCGCCGTCCACCGGTCCGCAGGGCCTCACCGCACGCCTGGTGCCCGCTCCCAAGGACGACAGTCCGGGGTGCGAGGTCACCGATTACGACGGCCTCGACGTGACGGGGGCGATCGTCCTCGTGAACCGCGGGGTGTGCCCGTTCGCGGCCAAGCAGCAGGTGGCGTCCGAGCGCGGGGCCGCAGGGGTGATCGTGGTCAACAACGAGGACGGACCGATGAGCGGTGGCACCCTCGGCGACCCCGACGTGGGCAAGGTGCCCACGGGCGGGGTGAGCAAGGCCGACGGCGCCGCACTCGAACAGGCGGGGGGTGACGTCACCCTCACACTCGACACCACCACCGAGTCGAGTACCGCGCGCAACGTCATCGCGCAGACGAAGACCGGCTCGACCGAGGACGTCGTGATGGTCGGAGCCCACCTGGACAGCGTCCCCGACGGCCCCGGCATCAACGACAACGGCACCGGCGTCGCCGCGACCCTCGAAACGGCGGTGCAACTCGGCGGTTCGCCGGATGTCGACAACGCCGTGCGCTTCGCGTTCTGGGGCGCCGAGGAATTGGGTCTGCTCGGATCGGAGGCGTACGTCGACAGCCTCAGCGAGGAGCAGCGCAACGACATCGCGCTGTATCTGAACTTCGACATGCTCGGTTCCGAGAACGCCGGCTACCTCGCCTACGACGGCGACAATTCGGACAACGTCGGCGAGGGCCCCGGACCCGAGGGGTCCGCGGGCATCGAGCGCACGTTCACCGAGTTCCTCCAGGGCGACGGCATCGCCGCGGACGGCACGGACTTCGACGGCCGATCCGACTACGGTCCGTTCATCGAGCACGGCATTCCCTCGGGTGGGGTGTTCAGCGGCGCCGACGAGACGAAGACCCCCGAGCAGGCGCAGAAGTGGGGCGGCACCCCGGGTGTCGTGTACGACAAGAACTATCACAGCGCGACCGATACCCTCGAGAACGTGGACCGGGCCGCGCTCGCCAAGAATGCCGCCGCGGTCGCGTATGCCGTCGGGGTGTACGCGGAGTCGCTCTCGGGGCCGAACGGAGTCCCCACCGGCGCGGACCGGGAGAAGGCGCGGGCCACCGAGTGATGTCCGATTCGTCACGGGTTTGTGCATGTGACGCTGAGTTACTCTTACTCTCGTGAGTGACGACCCGGTCGAAGAGAACAGTGCCGCGCCGGGCGCTGCGCAGACACCGAAACGGGGCGACAAGGTGCTGGGCTGGGTGGAAGCGGTGAACCGTCAACCGCAGCTGATCGAGGGGCTGCGGAGGGTTCGTCGCGCGCTCCCCGGCGATCCGGCGTTCGGCGACCCACTGTCCACGGCGGGTCCCGGGAGCGCCCGGGCCATCGCCCGCGTCGCCGACCGCTTCCTCGACCACCAGCCGGGCGCGTCCCGCGAGATGAGCCTCGGCGCGCTGCAGGTGTGGCAGGCGCTGCTCGAGCGCACCGGACGCGGCCGGGGAACCCAGGAGGTGACCATCGTGTTCACCGACCTCGTGGGGTTCTCCAGTTGGTCGCTGCCCGCCGGTGACGGCGCCACCCTCGCGCTGCTGCGCGACGTCGCCCGAGCCGTCGAGACCCCCATCGTGGATCGGGGCGGGCACGTGGTGAAACGACTCGGCGACGGCGTGATGGCCGTGTTCTCCAGCCCGGACCGCGCGATCGACGCCGTCTTCGCCGCGCAGGAAGCGCTCGCGGAGGTCGAGGTGGACGGCTACCGCCCCCGCATGCGCGTCGGCATCCACACCGGTGTGCCCCGGCAGATCGGCAGCGACTGGCTCGGCGTCGACGTGACCATCGCCGCCCGCATGATGGAACTGGGCGGCGACGGCAACGTCATGGCGTCGTCGGCCACGCTGTCGAGCCTGCAGCCGGGCACCCTCGACGAACTGGGGGTCGGGGTCAAGCCGTGGCGGCGCGCCTTCTTCGCCCCCGCCCCCAGCGGGGTGCCCTCCGACCTCGGTATCTGGCGGTTGCGGCTCCGCCACCCGTGAGTACTTCTTAACCGCCGG
>JBCEBZ010000266.1:0-2122 GCA_039206675.1 Rhodococcus sp. (in: high G+C Gram-positive bacteria)
AGCGGGCCCGGGAGATCGCCAAGCTCGGTGTCGCGTTCGTCGAGATCCACGCCGGACTCGACGAGCAGGCCCAGCCCGGCTACTCCATCCAGACCCTCCTCGACGACGGCAAGATCGCCGGTGTGCCGTTCTCGATCGCCGGTGGCGTGAAGGTCGACACCATCAAGGCCGTCCGTGATTCCGGTGCGGACGTCGCTGTCGCCGGTGGCGCCATCTACAGCGCCGCCGACCCGGCCGCTGCCGCGAAGGCCCTCAAGGACGCACTCGTCAAGTAGTCGTCCGGCATCCGAAATACCCTGAGCAGGATCGCTGCTCAGGGTATTTCGCGTGCCCGCGACCTGCCGGTGACAGCGCAACGGTCCGGTCGACCCGATGAAGGTCGACCGGACCGGTGCGCTGAGAACTAGAGCGTGCGCCACACCCGGCCGGAGCGGCTCAGGATGTCGTCGGCGGAAGCGGGGCCCGAGGAGCCTGCCGGGTAGGTTTCCGGCCGGCCGTGCGCGGCCCAGTGCTGCAGGAGGGGGTCGATGATCCGCCAGGAGTGCTCGACTTCCACGCGCCGGGGGAACAGCGTTCCGTCCCCGCGGAGAACGTCACCGATCAGCCGCTCGTACGCCTCCGGCGCCGGGTCGAACACCGACCGGAAATCCATGCCCAGGCTCACCGGCTGGATCTTCATGCCGCCGCCCGGGCGCTTGGCGCCGATGTGCAATTCGATCCCGTCATCGGGTTGGACGCGGAACACCAGAACGTTCGAGACGCCGGCGGCGCGGGCCGCGGGCGACCCGTGCGCGGGTGGAGTGAACGTGACCGCGATCTCGGTGGTCCTGCGCGCCAGCCGTTTTCCGGTGCGGATGTAGAACGGCACTCCCGCCCAGCGGCGAGTGGTGATCCCGACGGTCAGGGCGGCGAAGGTCTCGGTCGACGAGTCGGCGGGGAACCCGTCCTCGTCCGTCAAACCGGGGAGCAGAACTTCGCCGTCGATGCCGGGCCCGTACTGGCCGCGGGCCGAAGTCTGATCCAAGGGGCCGAGTAGTTCGGTGGCGGAAAGGATCTTGACCTTCTCGGCGGCGATGCTGTCGGCGTCGAAGCCGACGGGCTCCTCCATGGCGATCAGCGCCAGCAACTGGAGCAGGTGGTTCTGGATGACGTCGCGGGCGGCGCCGACGCCGTCGTAGTAGCCGGCCCGTCCGGTCACGCCGACACTTTCGGCCATCGTGATCTGCACGTGGTCGATGTGCCGGTTGTTCCACAGCGGCTCGAACATCCCGTTCGCGAACCGCAGCGCGAGGATGTTCTGTACCGTCTCCTTGCCCAGATAGTGGTCGATCCGGTAGATCGACGACGGCGGAAAATATTGGGCCAGTACGACCTCGAGCGCCCGGGAGCTCGGCAGGTCGTGGCCGAACGGCTTCTCGACCACCACTCGTCGCCAGCCGCGTGCGGGCCGATTCAACCCGACGACCGCGAGCTGTCCGCACACGGTGGCGAAAGCGGACGGCGGGACCGACAGGTAGAAGACGTAGTTGTCCGGCTTGCCGCGGCGCTGATCGAGGACGGCCAGCAGCGAAGCCAGCTGTGTGAACCCGCCCGGATCGTCGAAGGACCCCTCGACCAGATGGATGCGCTGCGTCAGGGCCTGCCAGACAGCGGGATCGAACGGCCGCCGCGCGTGAGCGATCACCGAATCCCGCAACACCGGCTCGCTGTGTGCGGCGTCGCGGGCGAATCCGACGAGATCGAACCCCTCGGGTAGCTGCCCACAATGAGCGAGATCGTAGATGGCGGGAACCAGTTTCTTGCGGGCCAGGTCCCCGGTGATGCCGAAGATCACCAGCGAGGACAGGTCGGCCACCGGGCCGATGTCACCGATCACCAGTTCCCCGCCGACGCGGCCACCGACCTCGCTTGCGAGCGGGACGCTCTGCTGCACTTCAGACACGGTCACTTCTGCTGCACTCCGTAAGTTCGCTCCTCGACAGGCGCATTCAGACAATGCGTCGGCTATCAGTGTCGAAGCGGCGAGCGGCGAAAACACTTGGCCGGGTGACCAGTATCGGCTCCCCATCCGGTCAGGTGAACCACGCGTCGCCCGGCACTACACATAGAGCAGGTACTGGAC
>JBCEBZ010000266.1:2222-4348 GCA_039206675.1 Rhodococcus sp. (in: high G+C Gram-positive bacteria)
TAGAGCAGGTACTGGACGGATCGACGGCGAAAGTGAAACGGTGACGATGAAACTCGGTTTGGTAGGGCTCGGCCGGATGGGATCGAACATGCGCGAGCGTCTGCGTGAGAAGGGGCACGACGTACTCGGCTACGATCCGAATCCGGACGTCAGCGACGTCCGCAGCCTCGAGGCGCTCGTCGAGGCCCTGCCCGCGCCCCGGGCCGTGTGGGTGATGGTGCCCGCCGGCGCGCCCACCCGCCAGGTGATCGAGCAACTCTCCCGGCTTCTCGCACCCGGCGACGTGGTCGTCGACGGCGGCAACTCCCGCTTCACCGACGACAAGGTGAACGCGGCCCTGCTCGCCGAGCACGACGTCCGCTACGTCGACTGCGGCGTCTCCGGCGGCGTCTGGGGACGCCGGAACGGATACGCGCTCATGGCCGGTGGCCACGAGGACGACATTGCCCGGCTGCTGCCGATTTTCGACGCACTCCGTCCCGAAGGGGACCGTGCGGACTCGTTCGTCCATGCCGGCGGCATCGGAGCCGGGCACTACGCGAAGATGGTGCACAACGGCATCGAATACGGGCTCATGCAGGCCTATGCCGAAGGCTACGAACTCCTCGCCGCCGAGGAATCCATCGCCGACGTCCCGGCGGTGCTGCGGGCCTGGTCGCAGGGCACCGTCGTGCGCTCCTGGCTGCTGGACCTGCTCGTCCAGGCCCTGTCCGAGGACCCGGGGCTGGGCTCGATCTCCGGGTACACCGAGGACTCGGGCGAGGGCCGCTGGACGGTCGAGGAAGCGATCGCCCATGCCGTTCCCGCCCCGGTGATCTCCGCGGCACTGTTCGCCCGGTTCGCGTCCCGTCAGGACGACTCCCCGGCGATGAAGGCGGTCTCCGCGCTGCGCAAGCAGTTCGGTGGGCATGCCGTCCGCAGCGCCGCGCCGGTCGAGGTCGCGTAACCCGTGACCGCGACGTCCGTAGCACCGAGCATCACAGCGTTTCTCGAATGGCAGCACCTGCAGGACCACTACAGCGACATCGCGTCGGTGCATCTGAGGGAATTGTTCGGCGCCGACCCCCGGCGCGGCCGGGATCTGACGGTCACCGCCGGTGATCTGTTCATCGACTACAGCATGAACCGCATCGACCGCGACACGCTGCCGCTGCTCGTTGCGCTGGCTCGTGCGGCCGGCCTCGAGGAGCACCGCGACTGCATGCTCCGCGGGGACCCGGTCAACACCACGGAGAACCGGCCCGCCCTGCATACCGCGTTGCGGCTGCCCGCAACTGAGGAACTGTCCGTGGGTGGGCGCGATGTCGTCGCCGACGTGCACCGGGTGCTCGACCGGATGGCCGCCTTCACCGACCGGGTACGCAGCGGCCGGTGGCGAGGCGCCACCGGCCGCCGCATCACCACCGTCGTCAACATCGGAATCGGCGGCTCCGACCTCGGCCCGCGGATGGTGTGCCGGGCGCTGCGCCCCTACTCCCACCCCGACCTGTCGGTGCGGTTCGTCTCCAACGTCGATCCGGCCGACCTGTCGGCCGCCCTCGACGGCCTCGACCCGGCGGAAACCCTGTTCGTCGTCGCGTCGAAGACCTTCACCACCATCGAGACCCTCACCAATGCCACGGCGGCCCGGTCCTGGGTCACCGGCGCGCTCGGGGAGGAGGCAGTGGACCGGCATTTCGTCGCCGTATCCACCAACGCGGAGAAGGTGGCCGAGTTCGGTATCGACCCGGCCAACATGTTCGAGTTCTGGGACTGGGTCGGCGGCCGGTACTCGGTCGACTCGGCGATCGGGTTGCCGGTGATGCTCGCGATCGGACGCGGCGCATTCGGTGACTTTCTCGCCGGCATGCACACCGTGGACCGGAATTTCGCGACGGCGCCGCTCGAGTCGAACGCCCCGGTCCTGTTGGCGCTGCTGGGTTTCTGGTACGCGAACTTCTTCGACGCCGAGACCCGGGCGGTCCTGCCGTACGCCAACGACCTCGCTGCCCTGCCCGCATACCTGCAGCAACTCGCGATGGAGTCGAACGGGAAGTCCGTGCAGCTGAACGGGACCCCGGCCGACGTCGCCACCGGGGCGATCTGGTGGGGCGAGCCCGGCACCAACGGGCAGCACGCCTTCTATC
>JBCEBZ010000267.1:0-4347 GCA_039206675.1 Rhodococcus sp. (in: high G+C Gram-positive bacteria)
GTGCCGGGTGACCGGGTCGATCAGATTGGGCATGAAGGAAGCCTTCCGGGAGAACGTGCACAGCTGTGGCGTGGGTCTCACAAACGGTATACATGAAGTCGACGTCACCATCAAGTAGGCGGCGCATCTCTCGACATTTTTACATAACACCCGTTGTCTAAATGTTCGGTGGGCGATACAGTCCTCCCATTCAACCGACACCTACGGTGGGAGTTATTCGTGAACAACATGTTTGACGTCGCTGTGATCGGCGCCGGTTTCGCCGGCGTGACCGCAGCGCGCGACCTCAGCACCCAGGGCCACTCGGTCGTACTACTCGAAGCGCGTGACAGGATCGGCGGCCGAACCTTCCTCGGCGACGCGTTCGGCCGGTCGGTGGAGTTCGGCGGCACGTACGTGCACTGGACCCAGGCACACGTCTGGCACGAACTCGAGCGTTACGGCATCGCCCTGTCCACCCCGATGCCGATCGAGACGATCTACTGGCTCGCCGATGGCGTCGTCCACTCCGGAACCCCGGCCGAGTACGCCGCGGCCGGCGATCCGTTGATGGCGCGATGCCTGGCCGATGCCCGGGAGTGGTTCCCACTGCCGAGCGATGTCTCCGCCGTGGATACCGGCGCGATCGAAAAGGAAACCCTGGCGGACCGGATCGATTCGCTGAACCTGTCCACTCACGACCGGGACGTGCTCGGCGGGGTGATGTCGTCGCTGGTCCACTCCGAGAGCGAGCAGGGCATCGCGCAGTTCCTGTTGTGGACCTCGAGCAACTTCGGCTACTGGGATGCGTTCATGGAAGGGGCCGGCCACTGGCCGATCGAGGGCGGAACCCGGCGGCTGCTCGAGGCGATCCATGGCGAGTCGACGGCCGAGCTGCGCCTGTCCACACCCGTGGAATCGATCGAAGATGATGGACACGGCGTTCTCGTGACCACGCGCGGGGGTGAGAATATTCGTGCACGGCACGTCGTCGTCGCGGCCCCACTCAACACCCTCGGCGATATCGCCATCACCCCGCCCCTCCCCCACTCGGTCCGCACGATGATCGACGACAAGCACCCGATGAAGACCACCAAGATTCTGGTGCGGGTCAAGGGCGAGATCGACACCTTCGTCGCCAGCGCTCCCGCCGGCAAACACCCCGTCAACACCGCCAGAACGGAATACCGGCACGACGGTGACACGCTGATCGTGTGTTTCTGCTCCGACGCCTCCGCGATCGACGGCACAGATCGCGAGGCCGTGCAACGCGCGCTGCGACTCTTCGTTCCCGACATCGAGGTGGTCGACACCGCCTGTCACGACTGGGTGAGTGACCCGTTCTCGCAGGGCACCTGGGTGCACCACCGGCCGGGGAACCTCACCCAGGCCGTGCCGCGGCTCCGGGAACCCCACGGCCACATCCACTTCGCCGGCGGTGACATCGCGAAGATCGGCGTCGGCGGCATCGACGGCGCCATCGAGACCGGAACCAGGGCAGCCCGCGACATCGCCCGAATGCTGGCCGCCGCCGAACACTGACCGCGCCCAGTCATTACCGACGCATGGTTCGACTACGGCCGGCGTGCGCCCGGGACGGGGGCGATCAAGGCGATCACGGCGTCGACGAGCGCCCGGGCGCGGCTCGGCGTGAATCTCTCCGACTCCAGGGGGAACATCAACGCCCAGCCGTCGCCCATGGCACTGAGTTGGTCGGTGAGCAGGTCGGCAGGAATGTCGTCACGAATAGTGCCCCGCGCCTGTCCTGCCGCGACGATCGAGGTGTGCACGCGACGGAAGTGCGCATAGCGCTCCGCGATGACGGCGGCAAGAACCGGTTCGTGCCGCCCGTGGGCGAGCAGCTCGGACATCACGGACCCGAATTCGGGATCGCCGGTGGTCAGATTCAGCCAGCGTTCGAAAAGGCCCCTGACGTCCCCCTCCGCCGCAACCTCGGCGAGCATCGCGTCGTAACGATCGAACCGGCTCCTCGCCAACGCGATGACCAGTTCTTCCTTGTTCGCGAAGTAGTACGTCACCGCCCCGGTGGTGTACCCCGCGCGTTGGGCCACCTTGCGCAGCGAGGTGTTGGCGTACCCCTCCTGCGCGATTACCGATGTCGCGGCCTTCAGCAACTCCGCACGCTTCGCATCGTGGTCACCGGTCGGGCGGCCACGCTGCGCAACCGCCTCGACCTTGCCCTCACCGCTTGCCTGTCGGGTCTCCCTCTTCAGCACCTCCTGATTGTGTCACACAATTTACAAAACACCTGTTGTGAAAAATGAGCCTTCTCACTACAGTGATCTGCACCACCCCCCAGCAAAAGGAAGGATCAACAATGGAACAGACAGTGCGAGAAGCGTTCCGGAACGACGGAGCCGTCCTCATCGAGAACTGCCTCGACGAGGCACAGTTGACGCAGTGCCATGAGGCATTCACATGGGCCGTCGACAACCCCGGCCCCTACGTGTTCAATCGCCTCGACGGGACCACCCTGCAGACCCATATCGACAACGCCAACCCCCTCGCCAAGGACCGGCTCGACGACCTGGTGATGTCACTGCCGTTCGGGAAACTGTTCGCCGACCTGTGGGGCTCGGAAAATGTCTGGTACTTCGCCGAGGAGATCTTCCTCAAGCAAGGCGGAATGAGCGGCCGCGGCCCGTGGCATCAGGACACCGCGAACCTGCCGTGGGCCGGCGAGCACTGGGGCAACGCATGGATCACTTTCCAGAAGATTCCCAAGCAGAACTCCCTGGAGATCGTCCGCGGCTCCCATCGCGGCATCCAGTACGACGGGGCGAGTTTCGCCAATGCCGACGATCCCACCGACCCGCTCTACGGCGACGGCACCTACCCGCGACTGCCGGACATCGAAGCCGAGCGCGCCTCCGACCCGGACTCCTACGACGTGCTCTCCTGGGCCATCGACCCCGGCGATGTCCTTGTCCTGCACCCCCGCTCGCTGCACGGAGGCGCTCCCGTCGACGCGGCGTGCCCGGACCGCCACACGCTGGTTCTCCGCTTCTTCGGCGATGACGCCACGTTCCGCCCACTTCCGGAGGCCAACCCGCACTACGCCCGAAACGGCGTCCTCTTCGCCGACGAAATGGCGAAGCTCGACGAGGGAGATCCGTTCCGCTCGAACATCTTCCGCCAGGTCGTGTAACCAACCCACCAGGAGCTCTCAGAACATGAAGCGTCAATTGATCAACCCGCCCGGCACCGAGGCGACCTACGACCGGCTACACCTCTCTCAGGCGACCCGGGTCGGCGACCTGATCTGGGTGTCGGGCCAGGTCGGGATCGACCCGACCACCCGGATGACCGCCGACGGCATGAAGGCGCAGGCCCGGTTCGCGTTCGAAGGCGTCCAATCCGTCCTCGAGGCCGCCGGCGCCGGCCTGGGCGACATCGTCGAGCTGACGACATTCCACACCGACCTCCGCGGCGACATCGAGGAGTTTGTACGAGTCAAGGACGAGTACCTCCCCGACCGCTACCCCTCGTGGACCGCGGTCGGAGTCACCCAACTCGCTCGCCCCGAATTCCTGGTCGAAATCCGCGTCGTCGCAGCCGCCGGCAGCGGCAACACCTGATCCGACTGCTCGCATCACACAGTCGAGCACAGCCGCGGGCGACTTCCGGGTTTACGCACAGCGACACCTCGTCCGAGTTGCACTGTGCCCGAGGAACACCGGGCGCCTCGGACACGGTGCGACCCATCGACTCGCGTTGGCCCTGATCTCACACAGGGCGCGCGCTCGCCGGCGGCACACCCGGCACCTTCAGCCCGGCCCGCTTCCCGCACCGATCGCTTCTCCGAGTGCCATTCTCAGCTCCGGTCTACAGGCACGTGTGCCATCCCCTTCTCGTCCGCGAGGACGAATTGCTGTCGCATGAAAGGCAGAACAATGGATTTGTTGGATACCGCGGACAACACTGTCCGAATGAGGAAGTCAGCGACCGTGCCTGCCCGGCTCGACCGCCTGCCGGTCATGGCGCCGCACCTCGTCTGGATCTCGATTCTGGCCATCAATCTGGCACTCGAGTACTACGACAACGCACTGTTCGCCTACACGATGCCCGCGATCGCGGACAGCACCGGTCTGAGCCTGGGGCAACTCGGTACGGTCAGCAGCGCCTTCTTCGTGGGCATGGTTGCGGGCGCGCTGGCCGGCGGGTGGCTGTCAGACCGGCTGGGGCGACGGCAGGTCCTCGTGTGGTCCACCGTCCTGTATTCACTCGGGGCGCTCGCGACCGCATTCGCGCCGAACTTCGAGTCGATGATCCTCGCCCGGTTCATCACCGGTGTCGGGGTGCAGGCAGCGACATCGGTGCTGCTGGTGTACGTCGCCGAGATGTTCC
>JBCEBZ010000268.1:0-4318 GCA_039206675.1 Rhodococcus sp. (in: high G+C Gram-positive bacteria)
TAGCGCGACCACGTCGTCGCGCACCAGGACCGCCATCCCGCGCGGCTCGTCCGCCATCGCCTCGCGCAGCTCGTCGTCGTCGGGAGCGACGAGATGGCGGACGTCGAAGTCCCTTTCGCGAAGGGATGCACAGACCCGTCGGGCCACGGTTGTTTCGCCGATGACGAGATATGAGTCGCTCACGTGTGGTCCTTCCGGCTCGGGATCACGAGAGCGTACCCGAGAAGAACCGCGGATCCCACCCGGGAATGCGTACCCGCGAGTAGCCGGGCACGTCCTGGAACACGTTATCGGCCAATGTTTTCCGTCGCGATCGCCCTACTCGTCGGTAGGAGCGACCCGGCCGGCGACCAGGACGCCCCGGCCCCGGGCGGGAACACCGCGGCGGCGTCCGTGGTTGGGTGAGACATGAGTCTCGATGCGCAAGACGACCGGCGTCCACTTCTCGACCTCGTCGCCACACACAACCGGGCCGTCCTCGCGACGGTCAAACGCGACGGACGACCGCAATTGTCGAACGTGATCTATGCCTGGGATCCGGACACGCGGACGGCGCGGGTGTCGGTGACGGCGGATCGGGCCAAGACCCGGAACGCCGCACGCGACCCCCGGGTGTCGCTCCACGTCAGCGCGACCGACTTCTGGAGCTACGCGGTGGTGGAGGGCGACGCGGAACTGAGCGCGGTCGTGGCGGACCCGCACGACGCGGCGGCGGACGAACTCGTCGAGGTGTTCCGGCAGGCGGCCGGGAAGGAGCACGAAGACTGGGAAGATTTTCGCCGCGCGATGGTGTCCGAGCGCAGGCAGGTGCTCCGGGTCCGGGCGACGAACGTGTACGGCATGGCCCAGCTGCCCTGACCCGGCGAAACGTAGCTGTGGCAGCCGATCGGAGCCGGTGGGACGATTGAGTCATGCGCAGGAGGCGGTGGCCGGCGGCACCACCGCCCGCCACGGAGGGAATCGTGGTGCACGGGCCGGTCGAGCTCGTGACGAGCCGCGATGTGACCCTGCGCCTGTCGGAGGTCGTCGCCCACCCGAAGGGCATGCTGCTGCGCATCGAGTTGACGGCGAGAGGCAGATCCGCTGATCTGGCGCGCCACGAGACGCGTCCGCTCGACGATCCCGACGACCCCTCGGCGCGGTGGTCGTACCTCGCGGTGAACGTCCGGGTCGACGACATGGAGGGCGTCGCCGATCCCCGTCACCCGCATTCGACGTCGAAGACCGCGGCCGCCGACGCGTCCGAATATCACTCCGCACCGCACTACTGGATCAGCGACTACCCGGAATCGGGGACGATCACGCTGACCGCGGGGTGGAAGGAGATCGGTCTGGTGCCGAGAACCCGGACGATCACACTCGGCCCGAATCCGAGTATGCGGCCCACCCGGTAGCGATACGCCCGGTAGAAATACGAAGGTGCCCTTCGGCGCCGTGGGAGCGTCGAAGGGCACCTTCGCCCTGCGAGGGGAACGCAGATCAGGGGAGGGGAACCCAGGTGCCGAAGAACCAGAATCCGTGCGGGCTCGGCGCGGGAGCCTGCTGCTGCGGAGCGTGCTGCTGCTGCGGCTGAGGCTGCGGTGCCTGCTGCTGCTGGGCGGGGGCGGGGTTGTGGTTCACCGGGTCGGCGCTGGCAACACCTGCCCCGATGCCGAGGGCTGCGAGGGCGATACCACCGGTTGCGACGGCCTTGGTCACGACGGACTTCATGCGGTTCCTCCTGGAACGTATCGGATGCTGTGTCAGAACTTCCTGACACAGATCAGAGTGCTCCCCGTCCCTGCCACAACTCTTCGCTCAGCCTGGCAATCTCCTGCACGTCAGCGCGGCTGCTCCGCCAGCTTGGCAGAGATCACCCCGTTGAGTCGCTGCAGACCGCTCGGCGTGATCCCGTGGATCTGGCCCTCGATGCTGCGCACGACATGGGTGTCGCTGAGGACCTTCTCGCTGGACTGGATCAGAACCGTTCCGGCGCCGGTGAAGTCGAACTGCCGTTCCTCCCCGGAGTTGATGCCCATCATGTGGGCGCCCGCCGCGAGGAAGTTGCTGATCCATCCCTGGTCGTAATGGTGGCTCGGGGACGGGCAGTCGGCCCACCCGACGAGTGCCTCGGGGTCGATCCGCAGCGGCGGTTCGGCGAACATCACCGGGCCGTTGGACGACGCCAGGAACTTGCCGGTTCCGATGAGGGTGAGGAATCCCGGCACGATCGACTGGTTCAGGGACAGACCCGGTTCGAACGCAAGGAGATTCGACGCCCGGATGGTGAGGTTGCCCTCGTCGAGGTCGTACGAGTTGATGTCGTATCCGCGGTCGCCGATGATCAGCTTCCCGAATCCCTCGGCCACCGCGTAGTCGCCCATGTACAGCGGCGCCGAGAACTGGTTGGCCACCATGTGCAGTGCGGCGCCGTGCAATCCGTGGGTCAGCGCCTGGAACTGCATCTGGCCGTAGTACGCGATCATCGCACCCATGCGGATGAACCAGGGCGCGGTGAGGTCGATGCAGAACGCGTAGCTGTTGTCGGGAATGTTGTCGCTGGCGCCCAGCGTCGACGGATTGTGGATGGCGGTCACAGTTTCTCCTCCGAGGCCTGAACGTAGACGATTCCCTGACCGGTGCACTGCAGTTGCATCGCTTCCCCGACGCCGCGGCCCATGGCCTCGCGCCAGCCGACGGCGGATTTCAGTTCCACCTGGACGCTCCCGTACGTGCCGACGAACGCGTCGGGGTCGACGAACACCGGATTCGGTCCGCCCACCGGGAGTTCGATGAAGCCGCCGTGCGCGAGGAGCACCGCCGACCCGTACCCGGACAGCTGCGTCGTGAACATTCCGGTACCGGACAGGGCTCCTGCCGCCGCACCGCGCAGCGCGCCGAGCATGCCGCGACCGCCGCCACCGCCGCCCTGACTGACCACCGAGACCACCGAACTCTGCAGTCCCGCATTGTGCGCGAGCAGCCGGGACGCCTCGACGCACAGGGCGCCGCCCTGCGACATGTCGACGACGTGCACCTCGAGCCCGGCGTGGCCGTAGTGCACCTCGCCCTGCCCCTGCGCCAGCATCGTGCGTTCGTGCTCGCCCTGCATCATGCGTCCGGCCATCCGGGTGAATCCGCCCATGCCCGCCATGGACTGGGAACCGGGCACCTGGTGCGGTGAGAACTGGACCTGACCGGTGTAGAACAGCATCGCGCCGGTGCGGGCCACCACACCGCCTGCGGCGCCGACGTCGACCTTGACGACCTTCGAGTTCACTTTCGAGAAGACCATGGGGCTCACCGCTCTGCCGGTTGGATGGAGACGACGCCGTGACCGTCCCACTTGAGGGAGAAGGCCTCGCCGTTGCCCTGGCCGACGGCGTTGCGCCACGACACGTCGGTCACGAACGACTGCGTCACCTGCCCGCGCGCCGAGACGAACGCGTCGGGATCGACCACCAGCGGGTACTGGGGCGACACCTCGAGGTGGATGAGCGGTCCGCCCGCCGACAGCAGGGCCACCTGGCCCTGACCGGAGACGGTCGTGGTGAACAGGCCCTGACCGCCGACCCCGCCGCGCAGTCCGGTGAACGTGACGTTGGTGTTCAGGTTGCCGCCCAGCGCGAGAAGTTGCTGAGACTCCACCTGCAGGGTCTCGTTCGCCAGGTCGACGACCGAGACGTACTGTCCGCCGACCGCGAGATACACGACTCCGTGGCCGGAGCATTCCATCAGCGACAGCGCCTCGCCCGTGGCACGCCGCTTCATCCCGGCGAGGACACCGTCGCCGCCGCCGAAGCCTGCCGACTTGAAACTGACATTGCCCTCGTAGGCGATCATCGAACCTTGAATCGCCCGGATGGTGGTTCCGGCGAGCTGCGCCTCCACCACCTTCTTCGACTTCTCGAGCAGCCGGCCCATGGTGCCCTTTCCAGTGTCGAGCGGCAGTGCCCGTGACCGAGTCACGTGCACTGCCGCTGGATGTGAGTACAGGCAGAACCTAGCCGACGGACACCGACTTCTGCTCGTCCACGTCGTCTGCGGCTTCGCCGGCCGCCGCGGCGGCCTTGCGGTTGCGGACGATGCTGGAGATGAAGGCGGCGCCGATCAGGGCGACACCGACGAGACCGGTGATGTTCTCGTTGACGTGCACGCCGATCGAGACGAGCAGGATGAACGCGAGCGCGCCGATGGCCCAGTGGGCGCCATGCTCGAGGTACACGTAGTCCGAGAGGGTGCCCTTGCGGACGAGGAACACGGTGATCGAGCGGACGAACATCGCGCCGACGAAGCCGAGGCCGAGGGCGATGATGATCGGGTCGGAGGTGATCGCGAA
>JBCEBZ010000269.1:0-4285 GCA_039206675.1 Rhodococcus sp. (in: high G+C Gram-positive bacteria)
CGCCGTCCTTGTCGGGTTCGGCGATGTCGCTGGTGAACGCGACCACGCCTTCCAGTCCGCTGACGAAATCGTCCGGTATTGCCGCGCTAGCTGACATAGCTCGTGGACTCTCCTCGTTCGAGTGCCCCCGGTCAGAGCGGCACTGTCTCGGCGTTCGACAATTGCGCTGGGCGTGCATGCGGGATGGGCAGGCACCCTCAGTCCGCGCAATCGACTTCCCGTCCCCGGGCATCGCACGAACGCGGCTGCAATCCGAGGGGACGGGCTCGGTCCCCAAAACTTTAGCCGGTGTCACCGGAGAGTTGATCAGTGCATACCCGGGAGTAGCGTTCTCGGCTGTGTCTCCAGATGCAGAACAGCCGAAACCGGTGAACAAGGACCTCGCGGCGATGCGCGTCGGCTACGCACATCAGGGCCCCGACGGACGGTACAACGACTCCGATCTGGACGCCGACCAGCTGAGCGACGGCTGGCTTCCCCTGATGCGCCGGTGGCTCGAGGACGCCGTGGAGTCGGGGGTTCCCGAACCCAACGCGATGACGCTCGGGACCGTCGACGAGCACGGGCACCCGTGCACCCGCACCGTCCTCTGCAAGGGACTGAACGCCGACGGGGTGCTGTTCTTCACCAACTACGAGTCGGACAAGGGCCGCCACCTCGAGGCGGTGCCCTACGCGTCGGTGACGTTCACGTGGGTGCCCGTCGCCCGGCAGATCACCGTGCGCGGCCCCGTCGAACGGGTGAGCGCCGAGGTCACGGACGAATACTGGCACAGCAGGCCCCGCGGATCCCGGCTGGGCGCGTGGGCGTCCGAACAGTCGCGGCCGATCGCGTCGCGGGCCGAACTGGACGCGGCGCTGCTGCACGCGGGCGAGCGTTTCCCCGTCGACGTCGACATCCCGGTGCGGCCGGACTGGGGCGGAATCCTGATCCGGCCCGCGGTGGTGGAGTTCTGGCAGGGCCGCGCCAATCGGATGCACAACCGCATCCGGACGTCGCGTTCCGGCGACACCTGGACCGTCGAGCGGCTGCAGCCGTGACGGCCCGGGAATAGTGAGCATGGGAAACGAGCTAAGGGAAGAATGACCGACACCGTCACCGAGAAGAAGAGGAAGCGGCGGCTGCTCGCCGACACCACGCCGCTGCAGAACCGGGACTACCGGCGTCTGTGGGCGGCCGGGATCGTGACGGTGATCGGCGGGCAGCTCAGCGTCGTCGCCGTGCCTCAGCAGGTGTACGAGATCACCCGCAGCTCGGCGTACGTGGGTCTGACCGGTGTCTTCGCGCTGGTACCGCTGATCGTGTTCGGCCTGTGGGGCGGCGCGCTCGCCGACGTCATGGACCGGCGGAAGCTGCTGACCATCACCACCGTCGGACTCGGTGTCACGGCGGTGCTGTTCTGGGCGCAGGCGGCGCTCGGCCTGAACAACGTGTGGCTGGTGCTCGTGCTGCTGGGCCTGCAGCAGGCGTTCTTCGCCGTCAACCAGCCGACCCGCAGCGCGATCATCCCGCGGCTCATCCCGGTGGAACAGCTGCCCGCAGCCAACTCGCTCAACATGACGGTCATGCAGTTCGGCGCCATCGCCGGACCGCTGCTCGCCGGAGTCATGATCCCGGTGGTCGGGCTGTCCACGCTGTATCTCGTCGATTCGATCGCCCTCCTGGCCACCCTGTGGGCGGTGCTCCGGCTGCCCGCCATCCCGCCGACCGGGGAGTCCCGGCGCGCCGGGCTGCGCGAGGTGTTCGACGGGTTCGCGTACCTCGCCACCCAGAAGGTGCTGCTCGCGTCGTTCGTCGTCGACATCATCGCGATGGTGTTCGGCATGCCGCGGGCGTTGTTCCCGCAGATCGCGCACGACACGTTCGGCGACCCGGCCTCCGGCGGTGTGGCGCTCGGCCTGCTGTTCGCGGCGATGTCCGTCGGCGCGGTCGCCGGCGGCGTGTTCTCCGGCTGGCTGCCGAGGGTCCGGCGCCAGGGCCGCGCCGTGATCGTGTGCATCGCCCTGTGGGGCCTGGCGATGGTGGGCTTCGGCGTCGTCGTGGGGCTCGCCTCACCCGGCGACAGTCCCGCCCTGTTGTGGATCGCTCTCGCGTTCCTCGCGTTCGGCGGCGCAGTCGACATGGTCTCCGCCGCGTTCCGCAGCACCATGCTCCAGCAGGTCGCCACGGACGAGATGCGCGGACGACTCCAGGGCGTCTTCATCGTCGTCGTCGCCGGGGGTCCGCGGATCGGCGACGTCCTGCACGGCGCAGCGGCCGCGGCAGTCGGAACGAGTGTCGCCGCGGCGGGTGGCGGCGTCCTCGTCGTCGTCGGTGTGGTGATCGCCGCGCTCGCGTTCCCGGCGCTGATGCGATACAAGGTCACGCGCTAGGTTCCTGTGCGCCATCACATATCTCGTGCAGATCTCGTGCACACTGAAATGCATGGGTGAATCGCAGTCGTCGAAGACGGACAGGCCTGCCACGGCTGGATTCGAGATCCGGGGTGGCGGCTACCGGGCCGGTATCGCGGCCACCGGTGCCGGGCTCCGGCTACTCGAACGGGACGGTCCGGACGGGCCGACGGCGCTCACCGAGACGTGGGATCTCGGCACCCGGCCACCGCTGTCGGCCGGGTTGATCCTCGCGCCGTGGCCCAACCGGATCCGCGACGGCCGGTTCGTGTTCGACGGCATCGACCATCAGCTCGAGATCACCGAGCCGTCGTTCGGCAATGCGAGCCACGGATTCGTCCGGCGCCGGGACTGGCGTGTCGTGAATCACACGGACGATCGCATCGAGTTGTCGATCGACGTCGGCCTCCACAAGGGGTGGCCGTACCCGCTGCGGCTCACCGTCGACTACGCCCTGGGCGACGACGGCCTCACCGTGACGCACACCGCCACCAACACGGGAGCCATCCCGGCGCCGTTCGGGATGGGTTTCCACTCCTACGTCCGCGCCGGCGACGTCCCCCTCGACGAGTGCACGCTGCGCCTGTCCGCAGGCACCAGGCTGCCGCTCGACGAGCGCATGCTGCCCAGTGGGGGTTCGCAGGCCGTCGCGGGCACCGACTACGACTTCACCAGTCCCCGCACGTTGGCGGGTGTGGCGCTCGACACCCCGTTCAGTGCGCTCGACGTCGACGTGGACGGCAGGTCGCGGCACGAATTGCGCGCGCCGGACGGCACCGGGACGGTCCTGTGGGCGGCCCGGGAATTCGGCTGGCTGCAGGCGTTCGTCGCGGATCCCGACGCGGGCAAGTCGTACCCGGGCCGCGGCCGGGCGCTGGCCCTCGAACCGATGACGTGCCCGCCGGATGCGTTCAACTCCGGAATCGATCAGTTGGTGCTCGCTCCGGGGCAGCAGTGGACCGGTGTGTGGGGCATGTCGGCGCTGGGGTCGTAGCGGTTCATTTTTCGACCGCCGGGTGCCCACTGGGTGAGACGGTGTAACACCGGTCGCTGTCCGGTCGATACGTCCGGCGGGGGTTCTTCCGTCGCGGCCGACGGTCTTTGTGTCACCCTCTGTACTTCCCTCACCGCATCGGGTGACGCGGCGTGCGTTCTCCGCCGTCTCCGGCATCGGCGCAGGTGGCGCGGCCAGTCCAGTCCCGGACAACTGGCCCTCACCGATTCCGCTCCCGCGCCGTGCGGGCAAATCGGACACTCGCTCAACACGTTCGGCGACCCTTCTCCGAGGTCGCCGCACATCCCGCGCGGAAGCCCCGTCACGGGCTCTGGGAGGACCCGCCTTCGGCACGCAGGCCAGAGTGGGACTACTTTCTACCTGAATGAAGTTGTTACTCATTGGTTTGAGCTTGAGAGGGATGCTTCGTGCCTGACAATGACACAAAGCCCACGCTTACCTACCCTGGTGGTGAGCACACGATGTCCATTGCCAGGGCAACCGAGGGCAATGACGGTATCGAACTGGGCAAGCTGCTCGCCAGCACCGGGTACACCACCTTGGACCCGGGTTTCGTCAATACCGCCTCCACCAGCTCCGCGATCACGTATATCGACGGTGAGAAGGGGATTCTCCGCTACCGCGGGTACCCGATCGAGCAGCTGGCCGAGCAGTCGACCTTCATCGAGGTCAGCTACCTGCTGATCTACGGTGAGCTGCCGACCGCGGCGCAGCTGGAGTCGTTCACCGACCGGATCCGGCGCCACACCCTGCTGCACGAGGACCTGAAGCGGTTCTTCGACGGGTTCCCCCGGAACGCGCACCCGATGCCGGTGCTGTCCAGTGCCGTCAACGCACTGTCCGCGTACTACCAGGACTCCCTGGACCCGGCCGACCC
>JBCEBZ010000270.1:0-17054 GCA_039206675.1 Rhodococcus sp. (in: high G+C Gram-positive bacteria)
TTCCTCGGCTTCGAGCAGATCTTCAAGAACGCGCTCACCGGCCAGGGCATCGGCGCCGGCAAGGGCGGCAGCGACTTCGACCCGGCCGGCCGCAGCGACGCCGAGATCATGCGGTTCTGCCAGTCCTTCGTCACCGAGCTGTACCGGCACCTGGGCGAGCACACCGACGTCCCGGCCGGCGACATGGGCGTCGGGGTCCGCGAACTCGGCTACATGTTCGGCCAGTACAAGCGGATCGTGAACCGCTTCGAGGCCGGCGTGCTCACCGGCAAGGGCGTCGGGTGGGCGGGATCGCACGCCCGGACCGAAGCCACCGGGTACGGCGCCGTCTACTTCCTGCGGGACATGCTCGCCACCCGCGGACAGGACCTGGAGGGGCGGCGGGCCGTGGTGTCGGGGTCGGGGAACGTCGCGATCTACGCCATCGAGAAGGCTCAGGCCCTCGGCGCGACCGTGATCGCCTGCTCCGACTCGAACGGGTACATCGTCGACCAGGCCGGCATCGACGTGGGCCTACTCAAGGACATCAAGGAGATTCGCCGGCAGCGACTGTCCGCCTACGCCGCCGAACGCCCCTCCGCGACCTACCGCACCACCGGGTCGGTGTTCGACATTCCGTGCGATGTCGCGCTGCCGTGCGCCACCCAGAACGAACTCGGCGAAGCGCAGGCCGCCACCCTGATCCGCAATGGGGTGCAGGCGATTTCCGAGGGTGCGAACATGCCCTGCACCGCCGGGGCCGTCGCCCTCTTCCGCGACGCCGGCGTCCTCTTCGCACCCGGCAAGGCCGCCAACGCCGGTGGCGTGGCCACCTCCGCGCTGGAGATGCAGCAGAACGCCGCCCGGCAATCGTGGAGCTGGGAGGAGACCGAGACGCGGCTCGAGCGCATCATGGCCGAAATCCACCAGCACACCCGCGCCACCGCGGCCACCTACACCGACGACCCCGACAACTACGTCGCCGGCGCGGCCATCGGCGGGTTCATCCGTGTCGCCGACGCCATGCTCGCGCAGGGAGTCGTCTGACCTCCCGCCGCACCGCCGCCCCCGAACACCCAGTGCTTGCAGATCCCCGAAAGGACCTCGTCATGTCCGAAAATCCCAGTGCCGTCGAGGCATTGCCGCGCCGCCTCGGCGACCGCGTCGCCCTGATCACCGGCGGCGCACGCGGTCAGGGCGCCGCGCACGCGTTCCGCCTCGCCGGCGAAGGCGCCGTCGTCTACATCGCCGACGTCCTCGACGACGACGGTGCACGCACCGCCGAGGAACTTCGGTCCAAGGGATTCGACGTCACCTACCTCCACCTCGACGTCACGAATCCGGCCGATTGGCAATCCGCCCACGACACACTCGAATCGAGATTCGGAAGACTCGACATCCTGGTGAACAACGCCGGCATCGTCCACGTCACCGACATCGTCGACGAAACCCTCGACGCGTGGAACCGGCTGCTCTCGGTGAACCTCACGGGCGCCTTCCTGGGGCTGCACACCATGATTCCGCTCCTGCGCAAGGGCATCCGCAGCTCGGTGGTCAACACCTCGTCGATCTTCGGCCCGTCCGGTGCCATCGGCTACGCCGCCTACGCCGCCAGCAAGGCCGGCATGCTCGGCCTCACCCGCACCGCCGCCCTCGAACTCGCCCCCGACGGCATCCGCGTCAACGCCCTCGTTCCCGGCGGCGTCAGCACCCCACTCAACGCGAACGAACCCGGAACCGGAGTCGTACCCGAAACACCCCTGCTGCGCCGAGCCGACGCCACCGAACTCGCCGCCGCCGTGGCGTACCTCGTGAGCGACGACGCCAGCTTCGTCACCGGCACCGAACTCGTCGTCGACGGCGGATTCCGGGCACGCTGACGCCCGGTGCCCGGGGCGGCGCGTCAGCGGTCGAACACGGTGACCGGCCGCTGTCGTAGCCTGCTCAGCAGGTCGGGGATCGAGTCGCTCGACCGCAACTGTGCGAGCAGTTCCCGCTCGATCTGGTCGGCCTCCACGCAGATGTTCACCACGTCGAACAACTGGTCGGCCGGAACGATGGCGACGCCGTCGTCGTCGGCGACGACGATGTCACCCGGGCAGACCAGCCGGCCGGCCAGCCGAACCGGGTCGCCGATCGACTCGGTGGCGTAGCGGAACCGGGCGGCCTGCGGGGCCCGGGCCATCGACCAGACAGGCAGGCCGCTGTCGACGATGGACACGGAATCGCGCACCGCGCCCCCGACCACACAGCCGGCGAGTCCGGCCAACTGCGCCCAGTGCGCCGACAGCGCACCGACCACTGCGGTATCGGCGGGGTCGGGGCAGTCGAATACCGCGACGTCACCGGGCCGGGCGCTGCTGTACAGGTCTCGGTCCCCGAGGCGGGCACCGAGACCGTCCGCCTTGTTGTCGACGACGTTGCCGGTCAGCCGCCGGTACCGCAACGTCACCGCGGGCCCGCAGATCCGCTGCCCGTGGCGCAGCGGTGCGACGACGCCGGCACCGATCGCGGCGCCGACATTCAGGTGGTCGAGGGCGTCGGCGACCGCGCAGGAGACGTCGGCAACCCGCGACAGGGACGTCAACAGTGCGGCGCGGTTGGCCGATTCCGGGGCGGGGGACAGGGACATGGTGTGCTCCGTTCGATAGACATGGCGGCAGGGTTTCGGCTTCGACCCGTATTGGGCTAGTGGTAGGCAAGGGGTATCGATTTGTGGGCAACCGGTCGTGCTGGGTGAGTCGATGGCGTTGTGTCCGGCACAATGGGGCCATGCAGATGGCCATCCATTTGGACAAGCTGGACCTCGATCTGTTGAAGTTGATCGTCGAGGAACCCAAGGCCGGGGTGCGGGAGTACGCCCGCCGCCTCAATGTGGCGCGGGGGACCGTGCAGTCGAGGCTCGACAAGTTTTCCCGGGACGGGGTGATCACCAGTTACCGCCCGCAGATGCAGCCGACCGCGCTCGGGTATTCCATCCTGGCGTTCGTGCATCTGGATATCGCGCAGGCGATGATGGATGCGACGTGCGCGCATCTGGCCACCATCCCCGAGGTGCTCGAGGTCAATTCCGTTGCCGGAAAGGGTGATCTGCTGTGCCGGGTGGTGGCGAAGGATCACGAGGACTTCGAGCGGGTGCTGCAGGAGATGATCGCCACCGAAGGGGTGCTGCGGACGCAATCCGAACTGGTGCTCAGTCGCCGCATCGCCCCGCGGATCGTGCCGTTGCTGGAAAAGAAGCGGGCCGAGACGCCCTGAGGGTCTCGGCCCGATCCATGGGTGGGTGGTGTGGTGTGGTGTGGTCAGCGCGTCAGTTGTGCGGTGGAGGGGAGTGCGGGACGCCGCCGGTGTTCGTAGTCGCTGATCGTGGCGGTGTGCGCGAGGGTCAGGTCGATGTGGTCGAGTCCCTCGAGTAGTCGCCACCGGGTGTTGTCGTCGAGTTCGAACGCGGCGGTGATCGTCCCCGCCCGTACCTGCCGTGCGACCAGGTCGACGGTGACCTCGTGTCCGGGGTCGGATTCGAGCAGCGCCCAGAGCTGTTCGACGATGTCGCTGGGCAACGTCACCGTGAGCAGACCGTTGGTGAGGGCGTTGCCGCGGAAGATGTCCCCGAACCGGGGAGCGATCACGGCCCGGAATCCGTAGTTCTGCAACGCCCACACCGCGTACTCGCGCGATGACCCGGTGCCGAAGTCGCGCCCGGCGACGAGAACAGTCGCTGCGGCGTGGGCCGGATCGTTGAGGACGAAGCCGGGTTCTTCGCGCCAATCGTGGAAGAGCTTGTCGGAGAATCCGGTCCGGGAACTGTGGGTGAGGAAGCGGACGGGAATGATCTGGTCGGTGTCGACGTCGGTGCGCCGCAGTGGTGCGGCGACACCGGTGTGCACGGTGAACGGTTCCATGGGATCTCGATTCGAAGAGTGTGACAGCTCAGGTCAGGTCGGCGGGTGCGGCGAGGTGGCCGGCGACGGCGGTCGCGGCGGCTACGGCCGGGGAGACGATGTGGGTGCGGGACCCCTTGCCCTGCCGGCCCTCGAAGTTGCGGTTGTTCGTCGAGGCGGCGCGCTGGCCGGGGGTGAGGCGGTCTTCGTTCAACGCCGCGCACATCGAGCACCCGGCGAACCGCAGTCCCGCCCCGGCGGCCTCGAACACCTCGTTCAGGCCCTCGTCGATCGCCTGCTGACGCACCTTCATCGACCCGGGCACGATCATCAATTCGACCCCGGGCGCGACCTTTCGGCCGTCGAGAACGCGGGCGACCTCTCTCAGGTCCTCGATGCGGCTGTTGGTGCACGAGCCGATGAAGACGACGTCGATCGGCAGCCCGCGAACCGGGCGACCCGGGGCGACGTCCATGTAGGTCTGGGCGCGTTCGACAGCGGCGCGTTCGACCGGGTCGGTGAACTGGTGCGGATGCGGAACCGGGTCGCCGAGCGGCGCGCTCTGCGCCGGAGTGGTGCCCCAGGACACGAACGGGGTCAGGGTGGACGCGTCGATGACGACCTCCTTGTCGAACACCGCGTCCTCGTCGGTGAACAGGGTGCGCCAGTAGGCCACCTCCGCATCCCACGCGTCCCCGATCGGGGCGGCCGGACGTCCCCGCAGGTACTCGAAGGTCTTCTCGTCCGGGGCGATCATTCCGGCACGCGACCCGGCCTCGACGGACATGTTGCACACCGTCATCCGGCCCTCCATCGACAGGTCCCGAATCGCCTGACCGCGGTACTCGATGATGTGCCCCTGCCCGCCGGCTGTTCCCACCCGGGCGATGATCGCCAGGATCAGGTCCTTCGCGGTCACGCCCTCGGGCAGCGACCCGTTCACGGTGACGGCCATGTTCTTCAGCCGCCCCATCGGCAAGGTCTGAGTGGCCAGGACGTGCTCGACCTGACTGGTGCCGATCCCGAACGCCAACGATCCGAAGGCACCCTGGGTAGCGGTGTGCGAATCGCAGCAGACGATCGTCGAACCCGGATGGGACAGGCCCAGTTCCGGACCGATGACGTGCACGATGCCCTGATGCTCCTCGCCGAGGCGGAACAACTCGATTCCGAACTCCGCGCAGTTCTTGCGCATCAGTGACACCTGTTCGCGTGCCGCGGGATCGGTGATCTCCTTGTCCACCGCGACGGTCGGAGTGTTGTGGTCCTCGGTGCCCAGCGTCAGGTCGGGTCGCCGCACGGTGCGGCCGCTCGCCCGGAGCCCGTCGAACGCCTGCGGGGTGTTCACCTCGTGCAGCAGGTGCAGGTCGATGTAGAGCAGGTCCGGCTCGCCGTCCTCGCGGCGCACCACGTGTGCGTCCCACACCTTTTCGGCCAGTGTCTTACCCATGAATATTCCTTCTACTAGTGTCGAACGCGGGAACGGCGGCAGTTCAGCCGTAGAAGTAGGCCAGGAAGCCCGACGCCGACAGCAGCACCAATCCACCGCCCAGCCGGGAGGTGATCTGCGCGAACGGCAGCAGATGCATGCGCCGCGTGGTACCGAGGGTGGCGATGTCGCCGGATCCGCCGAGATCGGTCATGCACAGACCGGCCGTGATCGACGACTCCACGAAATACAGCTTCAGCAGCCAGCCCACGAAGCCGGCGGTGAGCGCGGTCACCAGCACCGTGGCGATCGTGAAGGCGAGATAGGCGGGGCGGGAGACGAGTTCGGCGATCTGGTCGATGTCGATCAGGGACACCCCGATGCCGACCAGCGCCGCGGGCACCCACAGCGTGACGACGAACTGGTACCACTCGGTCGTCGACTCCTCGACCTCGGCCGGCAGCACACCCGACAGCTTGATCGCCGCGGTGAGCAGGATGACCCAGGCGTAGAGATGCACCGGCGGAACCGCAGCCTGCAGCATCGCGCCGACGAGGTAGATCGCGCCGGTCATCAGCAGACCGGTGCCGAGGCCGCTGACCGTCAGCGGTCGTTTGTCGGTCACCGTGGCAACCTGTTCGGGGGTGGCCCTGATCCGCAGCATCTCGCCGTGGCCGTTGAAGCCGACGAACAGCTTGGTGCGGCGGCGGGTCAGGTTGGCGTACACCGACGCGAGCACGATGCACAGCAGGTTCGCGCAGATGATCGGCGGCACGATGCCCGACATGTACTGCTGGGCGTCGCCGCCGATGGTGTCGGCGTACATCTGCGACAACGGGATCGCACCACCCGAGATTCCGCCCGCCATGATCGGGATCGTGACATCGAGGATCGCGGTCTTGAACCCGAAACCGGTGACCGCGGCCAGCGACCCGATGACGGTGACGACGACAGCGAATGCCACCACGATCACCAGGCAGAATCGGCCGCCGGCCTTGATCAGGAAGCGCCGGTCCATGCCGAGGATGCTGCCCGCGATGATCGAGGCCACCAGGATCTCGACGAACCCGTAGCCGGTGAACCAGTCCTTGACGATCACCGCGAAGCTGTCCGGAACCAGCCCGAAGTACACGACGAGCGCCGGAAAGAACACACACAACAGCGGGCCGCCGCCGATAGCGGACAGCGCCGGCGTGCGGTCGCCGATCCAGAACAGGCCACAGCCGATGATCATGGCGATGGCCAGACCGCCGAAGATGTTCTCCGGGAGCGTGCCGGTGTACACGGCGGCCAGGCCGACGGCGACGACCGCGAGGTACCACGGCCACGGCATGGACAGAATCTTCGCTCGTTGCGACCCGTGTCGGGCCGGAACCGGCGCCTCCGTGCCGGGTACCGCATCCTTGATCTTCACGTTCGCCTCCTGCGCCGTGTCGGCGGGGCTGCGCCGATCACGAAAGTCTTGGGAAGTGATTCACATCACCTGGCCAAGAACGGTAGAGGCGGCTAGCCGGAAGTGCCACTGGCTTCCGATAATCGGTACCAATGGCCCATCTTGGAGGAATCAGGGCGAGCCATAGTGGGCAGATGGTCCGGCGACCGTCGAGTCGGGGCTTCTGTTGAGAAGAGCCCGGCACGGCTCCGCGGCCGTCACCGAGGACTGCGAAGTCGGTGTCACCGCTCGCGAGCGGCGCGTCGCTTCTGACGGTTGCGGTCGGTTTCGGACAGCCCACCCCAGATTCCGTACGGTTCGGCTGCGGTGACGGCGTGGGTGCGGCATTCGGCGAGCACGGGGCAGTCCTGGCAGATTTGTTTGGCGGCGCGTTCACGCCTTGCACGAGCGTGGCCGCGTTCACCGTCGGGGGAGAAGAACATGTCGGTGTCGCTGCCGCGGCAGGATCCGCGGTACTGCCAGTCCGATGCGGAGACCGGGGTCGGTGGGGATGCAAACGTGTTCATCATCGTCTTTCCGGCGAGTGCAGTGAACAGGGTGCGTACCGGCCGCGGTCTCGGAGTTGTTGTGCGACATGACCCCTCGACATATGGCACTCCGCTGGACGCCGCAGGGCATGCAGGCATGATCAGCGACGGGCGGGAGCGTTTCGAGGAATTCCGCGGCCGGTACACAACGAGACCGCGGCAGGGCCGCCGGCGTCGGTGCGCTGATGCCTTTGCTCGACATCGGTGGACAGAAGAGGTGCCGGTCATCGGTACCTCACACCGTTCGCCGACTGAAAAATGGCTACGACGAGGTGTGATGTCCATGGTATCGGCGCACCGATTGAAGACTCAACGGAATCGGTGAGGAGTAACCGGCATCACAAGCGGAGTCGCGATGCCTTCGGGTGGCGGCGACGACCGTGCGCCGTTCATCCGCCGAGGCCGACGACGGCGATCATCAACGGCAGGAAGACGATGATCAGGAGCGCACCGACGATGTCGAAGGCCACGCCACTTCGAATCATCGTGGTGATCGGGACGGCCCCGGAGCCGTAGACCACCGCGTTCTGTGGCGTCGAGACCGGAAGCATGAAGCCGAACGATGCGGCGAACGTGGCCGCGAGCGCCGGTACGAAGGGGTTGACACCGGCCGCCACCGCCACCGGAATCACGATCGGCACCACGACCGCCGCCGATGCCGTGTTGCTCGTCGTCTCCGACACGACGATGGCGAGTAGCACGGCGAAGACGGTGATCGCGACGACGCTCGTCAGGCCCAGCGTGTCCGCGACGGATGTGCCGATCGTCTCGGCGAGGCCGCTGTCGGCGAGCAGCGACCCGAAGATGATGCCGGTGCCGAACAGCACGATCGTGCCCCAGTCGATCTCCGCTGCGTCCCGCCAGCGCAGCGTGAACTCACGGTTCTCCCAATCGGTCGGCAACAGGTACAGCAACGCCGCCCCGAACACCGCGACCATTCCCTCGTCGAGCCGGTCGCTGACGGCGCTGTAGATCTCGGAGTCGTTACCGGCGATCACTGCGACGACGCCCGGCACGATCCACAGGGTCACCGTCACACCGAACGCGACGAGCGTGTTCTTCTCCGCACGCGAGAGCGGACCCATGTCCGCGCGCTGCTGCTCCAGATAGTCGGCGACGCCCTCGATGCGGCGGATCTCCGGCTTGTTGAGGCGCAGCAGGATGACCGCAAGCGCAATGAACATCAGCAGGCAGATCGGGATGGCCATCACCATCCACTGCCCGAAACTGATTCGCTCTCCGGTGGCCTCCTCGATGAGCCCACGTCCGATGAGATTCGGTGGGCTCCCGACCGGCGTCAGCAAGCCGCCGACACTCGCCCCGTACGCGAGCATCAGCATGATCGCGGCCCCGACGCGCACCCGCAGCGGATCGAAGTCCGGTGCGACGACACCGCGATGTTGCATGACCTTCGCGATGACGCCGAGGATGCCCAGCGCGGTGGGCAGAAGCATGGCCACGGTTGCGGTGTTCGAGACGAAGGCCGAGAGCCCGCATGTGATCGCACCGAACGCGAGGATGACACCCGTCGTCGACCGGCCGACACGCGGCAGGGTCAGGATCCGAAATGCGAACCGCCGCGCCACCCCGTGCTTGAGCATCGCCTGCGCGAGGATGAATGCTCCGATGAAGGTGAAGATCGTCGACGACCCGAACGCTGCGAGGACCTCGTCGGCAGGCGCGACCCCCAGGAACACGACGACCGCCACACCGAGCAGTCCGGCGACCGGGATCGGCACTGCCTCGGTCACCCACAGCACGATCACGCCCAACAAGACCCCGGCCAACGTCTGCTGGTTCGGCGGGATCTCGATGGGAAGGGCGAGGAATACGATCGTGATCAGCGGCGCCAGAAAGAGGCCGATCGTTCGACGGCCCTTCTCGAACCGTTCCTCGGCCGGCGAGAGTCGCTGCTCCCCGAGGCTGCGATAGGTGGCGTGCCCGAGCAACGCCTTGTCGACGTCGGTTCGGTCGCCCTGGTTCTCGGCTGCCATGGCTACTTCCTGGAAACTCGATCGGTATGGGCGTAGTACCCATGAAAGGAGAGAGTTAGTCCTTTTCACGGCATGAAGTCGAGATGCCCGGCACTGTCGAGCACCGGGCGGCCCATCTCGGTTGATCCTGCCCCGGCACGGCACCGATCCAGGCCCCGCGAGTTGCGGGAACCTGGATCGAATCCGGGTGGGTGTGCACCGAGGTGTCGTCGCTGGTGCCGAATCAGCGCCGGACGGAGTGCGCTTCGTCGAGCCGTTCGTGATCGATGCGGACGGCGTCGCCCCCGGCGAGGACCGTGCCCTCGTGCTGGGTGTCCCTGGGTTCCTGTTCGAGGATCTCCATGTCGAAGTCGTTCTCGACTTCACCGGCCGGCGGGGGCAGGACCTCGCCGGCGAAGACGCGGCGGGCGCGATCGACGTCGAGTTCGTGGTTCCATTTGGCGACGAACAGGGTGGCGACGGCGTTGCCGATGAAGTTGACCAGGGCGCGGCATTCGGACATGAACTTGTCGATGCCGAAGATGAGCATGATGCCGGCAGCGGGGATGGTGCCGAGGGTGCTCAAAGTTGCTGTCAGGGCGATGAATCCACCACCAGCGACACCGGCGGCACCCTTCGAGGTGAGCAGCATGACTCCCAGTAGTCCGAGCTGCTGCGGAATCGACAGGTCGGTGTTGGTGGCCTGCGCGATGTACAGGGCGGCGAGGGAAAGGTAGATGGCGGCCCCGTCGAGGTTGAAGCTGTAGCCGGTGGGCACGACGAGCCCGACGGTGGGCTTCTTGACTCCGGCGTACTCCAGCTTCCGCATCAAACCGGGCAGTGCGGGCTCGGCGGTGGACGTGCCGAGGATGAGCAGGAGTTCTTCCTTGAAGAAGCCGAGCATCCGGAAGATGTTGAGCCGCAGGAATGCCATGACCGATCCGAGGACCACGATCACGAAGAACGCCGACGTGACATAGAACAGCAGGATCAGGCTACCGAGGCTGGTCAGGGTGGAGACGCCGTACTTGCCGATCGCGAAGGCCATGGCGCCGAACGCGCCGAGCGGGGCCAGTTTCATGATGAAGCTCAGGACCTTGAAGACCACCGCGGTGAGGCGTTCGACGGCGTCCCGGATCGGTGCGGCGATCTGTCCCACCGCGTTGATCGCGACGCCGAAGACGACGGCGAGGAAGATGACCTGGAGGATGTCGCCCTCGACGAACGGACCGAACACACTGTCGGGAACGAGGTGGGTGATGAACTCCCACCACTGCTTCTCTTCGCCGGCCTGAATCAGTTTGCTGGCAGAGTCCGTGGTCTCGAGCGACGATGCGTCGGCGTTCACCCCGTCGCCGAGGCGGACGAGGTTGATCGCGACGAGGCCGGTGAGGAGCGCGATGATGGTGCCGACCTGGAAGTACGTCAAGGCCTTGATTCCGGTCAGGCCGACCTTCTTCAAGTCCGCGACACTGGCGATCCCGCCGACGATCGTCAGGAACACGATCGGGCAGATCAGCATCTTCATCGCGGTGATGAAGGTGGTGCCGATCGGCTCCATCGCCTCGCCGGTGTCCGGCCACAACCAGCCGACCAGGATGCCGAGCACGATCGCGATCAGAACCCAGAAGTACAGTTGCCTGTACCACGGCTTCTTCACCGTCGCCGGCGGGTAACTCGCTGCGCTGCTGGGTGTTTCCATGACATTCACCTCGGGTGAGAGTGTTCAGATATGAAGACGGGCTGGCCGAGAGTTACCGACCGTTCGAGGGAGGGGGCCCGACCCGGCAGATCCTGCCGAGTCGGGCCGGCTGCGCTGGGGGATCGCCGGTCAGGCGGGGGTCAGCGCGGTCTGCAGGGCGTGCACGATCGCCTCGGTGACGGCCTCGGTGTCGGCGGTGCCGCCGATGTCGCGGGTCAGTGCCCCGCTAGCGGTGGCGGTTTCGATGGCCGCCTCGACGCGGCGGGCCTCGTCGTGCAGTCCGAAGTGGTCGAGCATCAGGGCGGCGCTGGCGATCGCGCCGATCGGGTTGCTGATGCCCTGCCCGGCGATGTCGGGTGCGGAACCGTGGACGGGTTCGAACATGCTCGGGAAGCGGCGCTCGGGGTTGAGGTTCGCGCTCGCCGCGACGCCGAGACTGCCGGCGAGTGCGGAGCCGAGGTCGGAGAGGATGTCGGCGTTGAGGTTGGAGGCCACCACCACCGACAGATCCTCCGGGTGCAGGATGAACTTGGCGCTCATCGCGTCGACGAGAACGCTTTCGGTCGCGACATCGGGGTAGTCGAGGGCGACGCGGTTGAATACCTCGTCCCACAGGACCATGCCGTACTGCTGGGCGTTGGACTTGGTGACGCTGGAGACCTTCTTCACCGTGCGGGTGCGGGCCAGGTCGAACGCGAAGCGCATGATGCGCTCGCAGCCCTTTTCGGTGAACAGTGCGGTCTGCAGTGCGACCTCGTTGCCCGGACCGCGGCCGCTGAGGTTGCGTCCACCGAGGCCGGCGTATTCGCCTTCGCTGTTCTCGCGTACGACGACCCAGTCGAGTTCGGTGTCGTCGGCCTTGCGCAGCGGGGACTGCACACCGGGGAGGAATTTCACGGGGCGCACGTTGGCCCACTGGTCGAAGTTCTGGGTGATGTTCAGTCGCAGACCCCACAGGCTGATGTGGTCGGGAACGTTCTCCCAGCCGACCGCGCCGAAGTAGATGGCGTCGAAGGACTTCAGGGTGTCGAGTCCGTCGTCGGCCATCATCTTCCCGGTCTGCGCGTAGTACTCGCAGCCCCAGGGGAATTCTTCCCACTCGAAGGCGAAACGCCCGCCGGACTGGTCGGCGAGGACGTCGAGCACGCGTCGTCCGGCAGCGACGACCTCCTTGCCGACTCCGTCGGCCGGGATCGATGCGATCGTGAACGTCTGCGGTGCCATGTCGGTGCCTCCATCGTGTTGTGCTGATCACACTGTGTGATGGATCCATTAACTCGTCACAACACCGAGAGCGTCCATGACCAAGAGTCGATCCGGTATATAGGTTTTACCTAATCGAGGAGTATCTTCGCAGCTAGAAGGACTGGCCGGAGAGGGCACTCGGCCGGCAGGCCGGGTATGTGCGGGAGAGGAGAGGCGGATGGACGCGCGGCAGCTGAGGTATTTCCTGGCAGTGGTCGACGAGGGCGGAATCAACCGCGCCGCGGAAACCCTGCTGATCGCCCAGCCCTCGCTGTCCCAGTCGATCGCCGCTCTCGAACGCGAACTCGGCGTTCCGCTGTTCCACCGGATCGGGCGCCGGTTGGTGCTCAGCGACGCCGGCCGCACGCTCGTCGGGCCGGCCCGGGTGGTCCTGCGAGACCTCGACGACGCCAAGGCCTCCGTCGATGCGCTGAAGGGGCTGCGCGGCGGCCGCGTCGATCTGATCACGATGCCGTCGCCCGGAATCGAACCACTCACCACGATCCTCACAAGGTTCAGTCGCACCTTTCCCGCGGTGCGGGTAAACGCCGAGGCCGCATTCACCCCCGAGGAGGTTCTGCGCGCGGTCCGCACCGGCATCTGCGAGGTGGGCATTCTCGGATCCCCCGATGAAGTCCGCGCCCCCGAACTCGACGTCGTCGCGCTCGAAAGCCAGCCGCTGATCCTGATCTCGGGCCCGGACGCAGATACCCCGGACAGCCCGGAAATTCGGCGATCCGAGTTGTCCGGATTCCGGTTGATCGTCTCGCAGCGCGGATCTCTCATGCGCACCCTCGTCGACGATGTCCTCGCCAGCGGCGTCGAGGCGACGATCGTCGCCGAGGTCGCGCACCGTACGTCGATCCTGCCGATGGTTCTCAGTGGATTCGGCCAGGCCGTGATGCCCTCCTCATGGGCGCCGTCCGCCCGCCAAGCCGGCGCCACCGTGCACCGCATCGTCCCCGAGTCGTATCTGCACATCGCCGCCGTCTGTCGGCGCACCCATCTCACACCACCAGCGCGCACCTTGATGGACGAGGCACGCCTCTACGCCGCCCACACGCCGGCCGCGTGGGAATAACCCGCGAATCCGCATTCCGAAAGTGTGCCGGGCAAATCAACACGTTGATCCGGCTACGTCCTCGATGCCCGGAACTCGCGTCGGAACGTCACACGCGGAAATCGCCCGTCATGGGTTCGTGATGAGGGTGCGCTGCCGTTTCGCAGCGTGTCGTATCTGAAGTATGCGCACCCCACCGGCGAGCGCCATGATCACTGCGCCGGCGACCGCGGCGAACAGCAATGCGACACCGAGTGGCAGCGAGAAGTCCCATCCGAAGAGTTCGAGGGTGATGGTGTCGAGGTTCTGCAGGATGAAGACGAGCAGCAAGACCAGGAGGAGGATGCCGACGACCAGGCCTGTCCAGGTAGCGCCGGCGCGGGTGTGTTTGATGCCCTTCCCGCGGGCAACGTCGGGGTGTGGGCCCGCGGATTCGGTACCGTCCGGAGGGGTCCTCGCCGGCGGAACAATGCCCTCCTGGGGGCCCGTCGGGTAGGCGGAGTTCGAATCGGCAGGACCGCCGGCAGAGATCGACATGTAGCGGCGAGTACCCGGGATGTGAAGTGGCTACACGGAGATGAAGATCGATGTGAGGGATGCCAAGTCAGCGTCCGGTGAGCATCGGGGACTCGACGCTCCGACTCCGGCCTCAGGTCCGTTCGTGAGCGGTGAGCAGCAGGTGATCGAACTGGGTGCGGAGGCGGGTGCCGGGTTCGCAATCGGTGAGGCCGGCGACGATCCGTTCGGCGACGGTGCGCAGGCGTGTGTTGGTTTCCTGGGAGCGCCAGGTGAGGATGCCGAAGGCGCGGTCCGCGGGGATGCCGTAGACCAGCATGAGTGCGCCCTTGGCCTGTTCGATCACCGCCCGTGACTCGGTGAGTTCGGCGACGGCCCCGTCGACGGAGTCCTTGACGTCGCTGCGGTGGGAGTCGGTGATGTCGATGTAGAACCCGGTGGTGCCGATTACCGTCCCGTCGTCGTCGAACATGCGGTCGCCGACGACCACGACTTGACGGACCTTTCCGGTGGTGTCGATGATGCGGTGTTTGCTGCTGAACGGTTCCGCGTCGTTGATCATCCGGTCGAGGACCCGGGCGACATGCGGGTGGTCCTCGGGGTGTTTGTGGGAGAGCAGCAACTCGGTGGTGGGCGTGACCTCGCCGGGCCGGTAGCCATGCATCTGGGCGACGGAGTCGGACCATTCCCAGCGTTGGCCGTCGAGGTAGAACCGGAAACTACCCACCCGCTGCGGCTCACCGCCACCAAACACCTGCTCCGAATCCACGAACTATTTTTACCGCAGCGCGAACGCGCGCATGGCGGTACTAAGCCGCCAGCTGTGGTGCCGGGGCCGGCGTGTGTGGTGGCCGGTCGACGCGATACGACGCGGGGCGTAACACAACTGCGTGTGAATCAGATCACACATATGCGTGGTTGCGTAGAGCACCTCGCGGCCGCTCGCGACGGCCCACATCCACGATGACGAAGGCAGAATTCTCATGGCGATTCCCTCGACCCCGACGACGATCTCCGCGTCCATGCCTCGCACGCTGCGGCGGCCGAGTGCGATGAGCACCGCCGAGATCAAGGCGAGAATCGAAGCCATGTACGCCGACGACCGTCGCCCGGATGCTCGGACTTCTCGCTGACACGGTGTCAGCGGACACCGGGAAGTCCGGGCGGGCGGCATGAGCTGCCACGATTCGATCCGGTGCTGGGTGGCTGAGCAGATGGGTTTCGATGTGGAACCTGCCGAGCCGGGCGAGTCAGTGCGCCGGGTTGCCCTTCTTCCGCTTCGGAAGCAGATGCATGATCAGGACGACGATCGCGCCGACGACAAGACCGACGACTGCGGACACCACGGTTCCTGCGGTCCAGGACAGAGTGCCGCCGAAGCCGCCGTGCACGAGATCGCCGAACCAGTGTTCCAGATCGTGGAGGCGATCGGCCGGCCAGTGGAATCCGGCCTCGCCGACGTTGACGAGCAGGATGTGGCCGCCGACCCACAGCATCGCGGCGATGCCGACCACGGTGAGCACCGCCATCACCTTCGGCATTGCGGCGACGAGCCCGCGACCGATCCGCTGACTGAACGACGACTCGCGTCGGGCAAGCGACAGTCCCACGTCGTCCATCTTCACGATCACGGCGACCACGCCGTACACCAGGACGGTGATCAGGATCGCGACGACGATGAGCACCAACAGCCGGGTGAGGAACGGTTCGTCCTCGACCGAAGACAGCGAGATCACCATGATCTCTGCGGACAGGATCAGGTCGGTGCGGATCGCGCCGGAGACCATCGTCTTCTCGATCTCGGGTCCGCTCTGACCCGCGGTCGTGCCCTCGTCTTCGTGGTGACCGCCGGTGAGTGCTTCGTAGACTTTCTCGGCGCCCTCGAAGCACAGGAACAGACCACCGGCGATCAGCAGGTACGGCAACGCCTGTGGCAGGAACTCGCTCAGGATCATCGCCACCGGCAGGATGATCAGGAGCTTGTTGCGGATCGACCCGATCGCGATCTTGCGGATGATGGGCAATTCGCGGTCAGGAGTGAATCCGTGCACGTAGCGGGGGGTGACTGCGGCGTCGTCGACGACCACCCCCGCGGCCTTGACGCTGGCCTTGCCGGCCGCGGCTCCGATGTCGTCGATGGACGCCGCAGCCACCTTTGTCAGTGCCGCGACGTCGTCCAGCAGGGCGACCAGGCCACCAGCCACGTAAACCTCCCACAGTTCGGTTGTGCAGTGTCGATCGAGACGACACGCGGTCGCGGGTCGACACCGAACGGTACCGAACGACGCGCTGCTCGACACGCCGACGTCGGCGGTCCCGACCGCCCGAACAGCGACATGGTCCGAGAAGGTCGCGCCGTCTGGTGTGCGGGCGGGCAGAACAGGGAACTCTGCAGCATGGAGTTCAGCGACGACCGCCCGCTCAGCCCCGCCGTGGTGGGCGGACATCTGGTGCGGTTGGTCGGCGACCGGGACGGTGCCGCGCTCGCGCACGAGGTGTCCCTGGTCAGTCGGGCACCCGGGGTGAACAACCAGCCCCGCTACGAGGACGTGCTGGCCTGGGTGATGGAGGCGATCGTCGAGGTCGTGCAGGCACGGGTGGGGGCGGCCGCACCCGGGGAGACGTTCGTCCTCTCGGTCCGCCGCACCGACGGGCGCGAGGTGGCCTCGGGCGAGCTGCCCGCGTCGGGGGAGTGGGTGCTGCGCACGGCGGCGGCGTTCCTCGCCGATGCCCCGGCCGAGGCGGAACGCCAACTGGCGGCGGCGGGACGGCAGCTCGACCCGTTGCGGCGGGCGGAAACCCTCGCCGACGCGTTGGTCTGGTTGGACTTCCTCCTCGACGTCGACCTGCCCGACCCACCGGATTTTCCTACCGTCGAGTAGGCAATGGTCGTCGAACCTGCTGTCGGACAGTTCGATTGGCGGAGTTCTCCGGGATGGTGTACAACTTCTTCACCTGGTGAATGTGAAGCAGCTCACATCATCTGTGACGGGGGAACACAGGCATCACGTCGTGGCTTCCGTCTCCGGAATCAACCGACGAAAGAGGACGCCTTGAGAACAGCTTCGACCCTGCGGACTGCCCCGATTGCCATGCGACCGCCGCGCAGTGGTGGTGGGTCGATGAGCACCGCGGAGATCAAGTCGAGGATCGAGGCCATGTTCGCCGATCGGCGTCCGGTCGGCCCGTCTGCCGCACGCTGACCACGAGGGGACACCGTGAACGTACTTCTGTTGATGATGTTGTTGCTGACCGCATTCGCCGCGGTTCTGGCGATGCAGACCGACGG
>JBCEBZ010000271.1:0-16789 GCA_039206675.1 Rhodococcus sp. (in: high G+C Gram-positive bacteria)
GACATCGCACGGAGCATGTCGGGGTCGACCTTGACGACCGTGACATCCGGGCCGCCGAGCACCGGCGGCAACCCGGGGACGCTCGCCAGCGGCGGCTGCGGCACACCGGTTCCGTCCATCGAAGCAATGACACTCTGCGGCCACGTCATAGCGCCCCCTCTGACATCGACATCTCCCCCTGATATCTGCCTCGGGACCACCCCTGGACCCGGGCCACCGAATTCCCGGCGACCGTGGAGAGGATAGCCGACGCCCTCGCACGGACGTGTGACCACAACACCGCTGGGCGGATACGCGGATTGAGAATGGCCCGAACCGGGTATCGAGACGAGATGGCGATCACCGATATCAAGGAGTACAGCCACCTCACCGAGGCGGATGTGGAGGCGCTGGGCGCGGAACTCGATGCGATCCGGGCCGATATCGAGGAGTCCCGGGGCGCCCGCGACGCGCGGTACATCGATCGCGCGATCAAATTGCAGCGGTCGCTGGCGATTGCGGGCCGGGTCGTCCTGTTCGGCAGCCGGAAGCGACCGGCGTGGCTCCTGGGCACCGCCTTGCTTGCCGCGGCGAAGATCATCGAGAACATGGAACTCGGCCACAATGTCATTCACGGCCAATGGGATTGGATGAACGATCCCGAGATCCATTCGACGAATTGGGAGTGGGACAACACGTGCCCGTCCTCGGGGTGGAAGCACTCGCACAACTACGTCCACCACAAGTTCACCAACATCGTGGGACTCGACAGCGACGTCGGCTACGGGATCCTGCGGATGACCCGGGACCAGAAGTGGTCCCCGGTGTACCTGGCGCAGCCGTTCTACAACGTGCTGCTGGCGTTGCTGTTCGAGTGGGGTGTCGCGCTGCATCACCTCGACGTGGAGAGTATCCGGCGCGGCGACTACGACCGGGCGGAAACCCTCCGCAACGCGAAGGAGGTGGGACGCAAGATCGCGCGGCAGGTCGGCAAGGACTACGTGGTGTTCCCGGCGCTGACCGGCCCGGCATGGAAGTCCACGCTGACGGCGAACGCCTCCGCCAACGTGATCCGGAATCTGTGGGCCTACGGTGTCATCTTCTGCGGCCACTTCCCGGACGGTGCCGAGAAATTCACCGAGGAGGAGTTCGCCCAGGAGACCAAGGCCGAGTGGTATCTGCGTCAGATGCTGGGCTCGGCGAACTTCCACGCAGGTCCGGTGCTCGCGTTCATGAGCGGCAACCTCTGCTACCAGATCGAGCACCACGCGTTCCCGGATCTTCCCAGTAACCGCTACGCCGAGATCGGTGTGAAGATGCGCGCGCTGTGCGACAAGTACGACCTCCCGTACACGACGGGTTCCCTCCCCCACCAGTACGGACTCACCCTGCGCACCATCTTCAAACTCGCCCTGCCCAACCGCTTCCTGTCGGCGTCCGCGGACGACGCCCCGGAGACGGCGTCGGAACTGCGGTTCCGCATCCGGGGTGGGATGAAGGAGGTGTTCGGGGTCGACCCGGCAACCGGTAGGCGGCGCGGGCTGCGCACGGCGCTGGCGATGATCCGCAGCTGACTAGCACGTCCACGCGTACCGGAAGCGTTGCGCGACCTCGTCGACCGGTTTGTCGCGGTACTCGGCGTGCTCGTAACCCTTGACCGCCGTGAGCGCTTCCACGATCAACGGACCGAACAGCTCCCGCGCGAGCGCCGAGGACTCGAATGCCCCGAGCACGTCGGACGCGAGGGTCGGGAGCAGGTCGACGGCGTGGGTGCCGGCCAGGTCCGACGGGTCGACCGACACCTCGTCCGGGAGCGCGAACGCACCGGCGATACCGTCCTGGGCGGCACCGAGAATGGCGGCACTGCTCAGGTACGGATTCGCGGACGGGTCGACGGGTTTGATCTCGAGGTTCGCGCCGTGCGGGTTCCCGGCGGTGTCCGTGCAGAGGCGGACGGCTGCCTCGCGGTTCTCCAGCCCCCAGCAGCGCGCCACCCCCGCCCACATTCCCGGGCGCAACCGCAGATGCGACAGCGCCGACCCGGCGAGGACGGCCGTGAACTCGGGTAGCGCCCGCAGGATCCCGGCCACCGCGGCGCCACCGGCAGCAGTCAGCCCGTGTCGGCCCGGCCCTCCGGACAGGATCGGCCGGTCGCCCTCGGCGAACGACACGTGCTGGTGGGCGCCGTTTCCCGCACCGCCAGCGACCGGCATGGGCGAGAACGACGCCCGCAGCCCCTGCGCACGCGCGACGCGGCTGATCAGTGCTCTGGCCAGCACCGCGTCGTCGGCCGCCCGGACGGGATCGGCGGGGGCGAGCGACACTTCGAACTGGTTGAGTCCCGCCTCGGCGTGGACCTGTTCGATCGGGAGTTCGGCCGTCCCCGCCGCGGCGAGCAGCCTCTCGAAGAAGTCATCATGCGCGAGAACGGCATTGAGGCCGTACGCGGACCATTCCTCGGCCGTCGCGCCGTCGAAGAGGGTGAACTCGATCTCGTGGCCGGTGCGCGCGCTCAGTCCGGACTCGGCCAGCCGCGTCGTCACCCGCCGCAGCGCAGTCCGGGTGCAGGCGAGCGACGGCGTCCCGTCCTGCTCGGTCAGGCACGCCGGCGCCCAGTACGTGCCGTCGCCCAGATTCCTCACGTCGCCGCTGTCGATCCGCAGCCGAAGGTCGCCGACGACGGAGAAGGATGGCGTGAACGCGAGGTGGTCGTCGACGCAGAACACACTCCAGCTCGGCGAGGCGCCCGCACCGGCGTCGACGAACGTCGACAGCCTCGAGGCGGGCAGCGTCTTCGCCCGGGAGACCCCGGCCATGTCGACGATCGAGCCGACGACGCGGTCGGTGGGGCCGAAGGTGAATTCCATGGCGCTGCCCCCTGTTCGACTGTCACCATTGTCGGGGTTCGGGCGGGCGCGGGGGCCGGATTCACCGAGCCGAGTTCGCCTCGGTCACGAACCGAGCAGCTGGTGCGCCCGCAGTCCGACGTACAGTTCGGCGGCGTCGATGGGGTCGGAGAAATCGCGTCCCGTGAGGGTGTGGATTCTGCGCAGCCGGTACAGGACGGTGTTGCGGTGGTAGTGCAGCTGGGTGGCCGCCGCGGTCGTGGAGCCGCGGCAGGAGAACCAGGCGTCGAGGGTCGCGAGCAGGCTGTCCCGTTCCTCCGCGGGCAGGGCCAGCACCGGTCCGAGGATCTGATTCGACGCGAGCTTCCCGGCGTCGGGAACACTGACGAGCAGCAGCGACACCGGCACCGACTCGTAGCGGGTGACGGTGCATCCGCCGTGGCCCGAGCAGCGACGGGCGATCCGCGCCTGCTCGACGGCCCGGCTCGTCCCACCCGGCCGTCCGAACGCCGAACTGACTCCGATCCGTCCGTGACCGGCGCGGCCGAGGACGTCCAGCGCGGAATCGAGGACCTCGGCCGTGGCGGCCCACAGCAACCCGACCCGGCCGTCGACCTCCGTGTCCCACACCGAGTCGACCCCCGCACCGCGAAGGTCCGACTGGACCACGTCCGCGGCGGACGGGGACGCCGCCGCCTCGACGGACACGACGAGGAACGTGCTGTTCTCCGGAATCCGGAACGTGCGGAGGGCGTCGGCGGCGCCGGCCGGGTTGGCGGCATGGTCACCGAAGAGGGTTCGGATGAGCCGGCCCCGGGACTCGGCGTCCTCCCGGGCGCGCAGGTCGGCGGTCTCCCGGTAGGCCTCCGCGGCGCTGTCCGAGTAGACGTCCACCAGCGCCCACACCTGGGCGGCCATGTCGAGCAGCGCGTTGGTGGCGCGGCCCTCCGAGCGGTTCATCAGTTCGTCCCAGATCAGGCGGCCACCGAGCCGGAACGCGTGGAGCAACGCCGCGAGCGGCACCCCCTGTTCGGCCTTCAACTGTCCGGCCGCACGCGCCGCCTCCAGCCGGATCGGCGCACTGCCCGCGAGATTGCCGAGCATCGCCGTGAGGTTGTCGACGCAGGCCGCGTACAACTGCTCCGGGGTGAGGAGGGTCGCCTCGACGTAACCGTGCTCGGCCGACAGGATGCGCGACACGAGTTCCTCGGACAACTGGTCCACGGACTCCAGCATCGAGCCCAGTAGATCGGTGGGCGACGGCGCGACATCCGGGCTGACAGTCATCCGGCAAGACTATCCACCGGACGTACCCGGCGCCATCCCCCGTTTGTGCGACGGCATAGCCCCGGTGGGCCACATTCACAGCCGCTGCCTATGGCGCGGCGCCCGGACCGGGGACGAGAATCGGTGTTCTACGCCACACGAATCTTCTTTTTCCGTGGCGCGGCCCACCATGCACTCGACCCGAGCGGAGCTGTCCACCGTGAGCACTTCAGAACCCGAGGCCACCTCCAACACCACCTCCCCGCACCCGGAGGTCGACGCGGCACTCGCCGACCTCGCCGAGGGCGAGAAGACCTGGGCCGACCTCACCCTCACCGACCGCAGGACCCTCCTCGACAAGGTGCACGACCTCACCGTGCAGCATGCCGCCGACTGGGTGGACGCCGCGGTCGCGATCAAGGGACTCGACCCGCAGTCTCCGCTGGTCGGCGAGGAATGGATGTCCGGACCGTATCCGCTGGCCACCGGCACCGCGGCGCTGTCCGCGAGCCTGGCGAAACTCGACGCCGGCACCAGCCCGCTGGACGGCGCCACGTTCGGCACCGCGCCGGGCGGCCGCACCACCGTCAAGGCGTTGCCTCTGAACATCTTCGACAAGCTGCTGCTCAGCGGATTCAGCGCGGACGTGTGGCTGCAGCCGGGAATCGATCGTGCGACGGCACAGCGCGACGCCGGCCTCGCCCAGCGGGACCCGTCGCGGACGCAGGGCATCGGTGTGGTCCTGGGCGCCGGCAACATCACCTCGATCGCCCCGCTCGACACCCTGTACGAACTGATCGCGCACAACCGCGTCGTCGCCCTCAAGCTCAACCCCGTCACCGACCGCCTCCTGCCCGTGCTGACGCGTGTCCTCGAACCGCTCATCTCGATCGGCGCGGTCCGGTTGCTGACCGGCGGCGCGGACGTCGGGACGTACCTGGTGCACCACGACCTGGTCGACCACGTGCACATGACGGGCAGCGCGTTCACCCACGACGCGATCGTGTTCGGGACCGGCGAGGACGGGGCGCGGCGCAAGGCGGCGAACGAACCTCTCCTCGGCAAGGCCATCTCCAGTGAACTCGGCGGCGTGTCCCCCACCATCGTGCTGCCCGGCGACTGGAGCCGCGCCGACATCAAGTTCCAGGCCGAACACATTGCGACGCAACGACTGCACAACGGTGGTTACAACTGCGTCGCGGCGCAGGCCGTGGTCGTGTCGTCCGAGTGGAAGCAGCGCGACGAGTTCGTGGCCGCCCTGAAGGAGGCTCTCGACAAGGCACCGGAACGCACCGCGTACTACCCCGGCAGCGACTCCCGGGTCGCCGGCGCCGTCGCGTCGTTCCCCACCGCGGCCCGGCTCGGCGAGAACGGCGGACGCGTCCTGGTCACCGATCTCGAGCCCGGCGCCTACGCCCCGCTGCTGCGGACCGAGTACTTCGCGCCGGTGCTCGGCGTGATCGACCTTCCCCACGGCGGCGCCGAGTTCGCCGCCCACGCCGCCGACCTCGTCAACGCGGACTTCGTCGGCACCCTCGGGATCAACATCGTCGCGGCGCCGCAGACCATCCGCGAGATGGGTGCGGAGTTCGACTCGCTGCTCGAGAGCCTCCGGTACGGAACCATCGCCGTCAACGCGTGGACCGGCGTCGGCTACCTCACCGCCACCGCCACCTGGGGAGCCTTCCCCGGCCACACCCTGAACGACGTGCAGAGCGGCATCGGCGTGGTGCACAACGCGCTCCTCATCGACCGACCGGAGCGCACCGTCGTCCGCGGCCCGTTCCGGCCGTCGCCGCGGTCGATCCTGAACCGCGAGATGTCCATCTCGCCCAAGCCCCCGTGGTTCGTCACCAACCGAACCGCCGCCACGACGGGCCGATTGCTGACAGGATTTGCCGGTGCACCCTCATGGACCCGGCTCCCGGCGATCTTCGCGTCGGCGCTGCGCGGGTGAGGGCTGCGCGTCCTCGTCCCGTCACCCCCGTCGAAGTGGAGATGAACGATGAATCAGGAACTGTCTGTGGCCGACTACGTGATCGTGGGGTCGGGTTCGGCAGGTGCGGTGCTCGCCGACCGGCTCAGCGCCGACTCCGGCAGCGAGGTCGTGGTCCTCGAGGCCGGCGGCGAGGACAAGGACAAGTTCGCGCACATTCCCGCCGCCTTCTCGAAACTGTTTCGCAGTGAACTGGATTGGGACTACCTGACGGAGCCGCAACCCGGGCTCGGCGGGCGCACGATCTACTGGCCGCGCGGCAAGATGCTGGGCGGCTCGTCGTCGATGAACGCGATGATGTGGGTGCGCGGATTCGCCGCCGACTACGACGAGTGGGCCGAACTCTCCGACGACACCTGGTCGTTCAGGGAAGTGGTCAAGTACTTCCGCCGCATCGAGGACGTGCAGGACGCGTCGGACGCCGACAGCGGCACGGGCGGACCGATCGTCGTCTCGCACCAGCGGAGCCCCCGCGCCCTCACCGGGTCGTTCCTCGCGGCCGCAGAGGAAACCGGCTACCCCGTCGAACGGGCGAACACCACTCGGCCCGAGGGTTTCTCACAGACCATGGTCACGCAGAAGCGGGGCGCGCGGTGGAGCACGGCCGACGCCTACCTCCGGCCGGCGCTGAAGCGGAAGAATCTGACGGTCCTGACCGGCGCACAGGCCACCCGGGTGCTGTTCGAGGGTTCCGCGGCCGTCGGCGTCGAATACGAGAAGGACGGGGTGCGGCACACCGTCCGCGCCGCGAAGGAAGTGATCCTCGCCGGCGGGGCGATCAACTCCCCGCAACTGCTCATGCTGTCGGGTATCGGCGACGAGGCGCAACTGCGGGCGCACGGCATCTCGGTGCAGCAGCACCTGCCGGAGGTCGGGAAGAATCTGCTCGACCACCTGGTGTCGTTCCTCGGCTACAGCGTCGACTCGGACTCGCTGTTCGCCGCGGAGAAGATCCCGGAACTGCTCAACTACCTGACCCGGCGACGGGGCATGCTGACGTCGAATGTGGGCGAGGCGTACGGCTTCACGCGCAGCCGGGACGATGTGGCGCTGCCCGATCTCGAGATGATCTTCGGGCCGGCACCGTTCTTCGACGAGGGTCTCATCCCGGCGACCGCGCACGCCGCGGTGATCGGCGCCATCCTCCTCAAACCCGAGAGTCGCGGCGAGATCTCGCTGAAGTCGGCGGATCCCCTCGCCAAGCCGATCATCGATCCCCGCTATCTCAGCGACAGCGGCGGAGTCGACCGGCGGGCGATGCTCGAGGGACTGCGGTTGTGCGACGCCCTCGCGTCGGCGCCCGCGCTGAAGTCGCGGCTCGGCAATCTGATTCGCCCGGCCGTGGAGCCGAGCACCCCGCTCGACGAGATCCTCGGGCGGGCATTGCAGGAGAACGCGCACACGCTCTACCACCCGGTTGGGACGTGCCGCATGGGCAGCGACGACGCGAGCGTCGTCACACCCGACCTGCGGGTTCGCGGGGTCGACAAACTACGTGTCGCCGACGCGTCGATCATGCCCGCCATCATCCGCGGGCACACCCACGCACCGTCGGTCCTCATCGGTGAGCGGGCGTCGGATCTGATCCGGAACTCGTAGGGCGCTTCGCGCCCCGTGCGCGGTTTGCGAGTGCAGAGACTCGTTAACCACGCACGGGCGGCGGAGCCGCCTAGTAGCGGCGAGCCGCGTAGAACGGCATCGAATCGAGGGGCGACTGCTTGACGGGCTGCCCGGCGGTGGGCGCATGGACGACAGTGCCGTTCCCGGCGTAGAGCCCGACGTGCTGCGCCCCGTTGAACAGGACCAGATCACCCGGCTGCAGGCTGCCCTTGTCGACGGGCGATCCCCCGTTCACCTGGTCGTAGGTGGTACGGGGCACCGAGATGCCCACCTGCTTGTACGCCCACTGCACGAGACCCGAGCAGTCGAAGGAGTTCGGCCCGGTGGCGCCCCACACGTACGGCGAGCCGATCTTCGACTCGGCGGCGGCGAGAGCCTGCGCGCCGTGGGTGGACGGCATCGCCGGCGGGGCCGGAAGCGGTCCCGGCAGTGGCCCGGGGTTCGGAGCCGGAGCGGAGGGAACCGGAGGCACGGGCGGTACACCCGGTACCTCGAACGTCCCGATTCCTGGGATGGTGATCGGCTCCGCTGCAGCGGGAGCAGCGGGAAGCAGAAGCGCTCCCGCTGTCACACCGACGGCGATCAGAAGACCGCCGGTCGAAAACTGCAGACGATTGCCCCGACGCAATCTATGCTTGGCCATTGAGCTGAGTCCTTCAATTCATACGGTTCCGGCGGCATCCGTGCCGTTCGGACGAGACGTTAGATAACATCCCGGTCACGGACTCGGCGGGCAACGGCCGAATGACCCATACACATACCTGTTTTCGCAATACAGGTATATAACGATTCGATATCGAACCGACCGGTCCGGCATCAAACACCAGAAACAGGTATGCGTTCGGGCAATTCGGCCCGTTACCGACGGCATGCCCGTCGTCCACGCTGTGAGCGTGTCACTGACCCAGAACTCAGAACCCGAGATCTTCGGGGAACCCGCAGGTGCGGACGCCGCGACCCTCACCGTCGTGGGTCGCGGCTCGCCCGTCGTCTTCCTGCATGGGTGGGGGCTCACCCCGCGGGTGTACGGCCGCAGCCTCGAGATGCTCGCCCAGCAGGGGCATCGCGTCGTCACGCCGACGCTCCCCGGCTTCGGCGGCACCCCCGATCATGCGCCCGAGGACCGCACCTTCGCCGGGTACGCGGCCTGGCTCGGACGATTCCTCGACGACGCGGGAATCAGCGAACCGGTCACCCTGGTCGGCCACTCGTTCGGCGGCGGCGTCGCCATCCAGACCGCCCACGACCTTCCGGACCGGGTCGCGCGCCTGGTCCTGGTCAATTCCGTCGGCGGCGGAGCCTGGTCGTCCGACGGCTGGCACACCCGGCCGATCGGCGAGCGACCACTGTGGGACTGGGGCGCGTCGATGCTGGGCGAAGCGCTCTCGATCCGGTCGATCGCCCACACCGCGGCGTCGCTCGTCAACGGCTTCCTGCCCAACACGCTGCGGGATCCGGGCGCGGTCTGGCGCATCGCCCACCTGGCCAGGCGTGCGGACCTGCGCCGGGAACTCGGCGTCCTCGCCGACCGCGGCCTACCCGTGTCCCTCGTCTGGGGCCGCGGCGACCGGATGATTCCGCTCGCCAGTTTCGAGTCGCTGCGGCACGCGCTGCGCAATCCGCCGGTCCACACCGTCACCGGCGGCCACGGCTGGCTGATCCACGACCACGCCTCGTTCGCCGACGCCGTCCGCCGGGCACTCCACAGCCCGTGAGTGGCCGGCGAGTGTAGGGACTCGCTGACCACTCACGGGCGGGCGGCGCGGCCGCCTACGTGACCAGCACCGCGGCAGCGAACAATCTGTTTCGGCGCACTCCGATCGGCGACCCAGCCGTCATGTCGTCGTCTCCCGGGCTCAGTCGGCGCCGTGGAACGCGCTGCCGACCACCGACCGCGACGGCTCGCCGTCGACACCGACCGGAACGTCACCTTCGACGGTGGGGCGGTACAGCACCCGCACGACGTCGAGATGATCGAGATCCGCCGGCGCGAGATGCGCGGTGATCCGGTTGTCCCACACCCCGATGCTGTTGTTCTGCCAGCGAACTCGGACGGTGTAGGCCGGGTTCGTGACCTCCTCGAACAGCAGGTCGAGGATCCGGTCGCTCTGCGCAGGGGAGACACCGAGGATGCGGCTCGTGAAGCCGGGGGTGACGAACAGCCCCCGCTCACCGGTCTCGGGATGCACGCGGACCACCGGATGCTCCGTCACGATCGGCTTGGTGGTGACGTTCTGTTCGGCGTCGCTGCCCGCCTCCCAGCGCTTCTGCCGACCCCCGAAGCGGTGTTCGGCGCGCAGGCCGTCGACGAACGACTTCAACGATTCCGGCAGATTCGCGTACGCCGCCGCGAGATTGGTCCAGGTGGTGTCGCCTCCGACGTCCGGCACCAGTTCCGACCGCAGGAACGTAATCGCCGGCGGGTTCACCAGCGCCGACACGTCGGTGTGCCAGAAGTTCGCGTAGCTGTACTTGCGGGCGCCGCCGCGGGCGGCGTACTTGCGGCTGTCCACCTCCAGGATTTCCGGGTAGCCCTCGGGAGCGTTGTAGTCGTAGGGATGGGCGGGGGTCACCTTCCCGAAGTGCCGGGAGAACCGGATCTGCGCCGCGTGGTCGAGGGGCTGGTCGCGGAAGAACAGCACCTTGTGGTCGAGCAACGCCTGCCGCAGTCGTGCGGCAGTGGCCTCGTCCAGGTCACCCGCGAGATCCACACCGCTGACCTCGGCGCCGATATAGCCGGCGATGGGGGCGATGTCGAGCGCGGTGGCGACACCGGGACGGTCGTCGATAACTGTCATTTCTGTTGTCTCCTCGGGTTCTGTGCGTGGTTGACGAGTCCAGAGACTCGTCAACCACGCACGGGCGGCGGAGCCGCCTACTTCTCGCCGCGGAACGCGGCACCGGCGATGGACGTGGATTCCTTGCCGTCGGGGCCGACGGGAACGTCGCCCTCGAGGGTGGTGCGGTACAGGACCCGGGTGACGTCGAGGTGGTCGAGGTCGGTGGGCGCGAGGTGGGCGGTGGCGCGGTTGTCCCAGAACGCGAGGCTGCCCGGCGCCCAGCGGAAGCGCACCGTGTAGGCGGGATTCGTCACCTCGGCGAACAGGAGGTCCAGCAGGCGGTCGCTCTGGGACGGCGACACCCCGACGATCCGGGCGGTGAACCCGGGCGTCACGAACAGCGCACGCTCCCCCGTCACCGGGTGAACCCGGACCACCGGGTGCTCGGTGACCAGCGGGTTCTCCCGCGTCTTCTGGGCGTAGCTGCTGTCCTCGGCCCACTGCGGGTGCCTGCCGCCGAAGCGGTGCTCGGCGCGGAGGCCGTCGACGAGGCGCTTGAGCGAGTCCGGCAGACCCTCGTAGGCGGCGACGAGGTTGGTCCACTGGGTGTCGCCGCCCTGCTCCGGGACGAGGTGCGCGCGCAGGATCGTGCCTGCCGGCGGGTTGATCAGCGCCGTGACATCGGTGTGCCACTTGTTGTCGTAGCTGTACTTCTTGCGCCCGAACCGCGTCTCGTACTTGCGGCTGTCGACGGCGAGGATCTGCGGGAAGCCCTCGGGGGCTTCGTCGTCGTACGGGTGCGACGGCGTCACGTCACCGAACTTGCGGGAGAACGCGATCTGTTCGGCGTGCCCGATCTCCTGGTCGCGGAAGAACAGGACCTTGTAGCGATGCAGGGCGTCGCGGACCTGCGCCACCTCGCTGTCGGCCAGTTCTGTCCGGAGGTCGAGCCCGGAGATCTCGGCGCCGATGTGTCCGGCGACGGGACGGACCTCGAGCGCGGTGTCGGCGGACCGGTCCGAGTCGGCGGGCGCTGCGGTGGTGAGTGTCATGGGTACTCCTGAGTTTCGGGCTGAATCGATACGTCGCGATCATCATCGAATCCCGAACCACGTTGCTACAACACTATTTTCACAATGCGAAAAAGGTTCACCCTGAGTTTTTCCCTACCGGAACGCGGGAAATGCACTCCCGGCACCGATCCGCGCCGCCACGCCCCGCATCGGCGGCACGATCTCCCGCACCAGATCGTCGGTGAGTCGCCGGCGGAGCGCCTGGACTCCCAGCGCGCCCCTCGGACGTCCGTCGGCGTCGAGAACGGGAACCGCGACGGCGAGCACGTCCCGGTTCTCGGCGGAGACGGCGGCGGCGTACCCCCGGCGCCGGACCTGTTCGAGGTCCGCGGACGGCGGAACCGAACTGTGTCGCCGGGCGGACGCCGAACCGAACGCCAGAATCGCCATCCCCATTGCGCTGGTCTGCAGCGGCTGACGCGCACCGGGCAGCTGATGCGTGCAGAACCGTTCCGGTGGGCGCGCGGAGAAGACGGTGACCGCCACGTCGTCTTTCGCGACCGAGAGGCTGGCGGTCAGCTTCACCCGCGCGGCGAGCGAATACAGGTGCGGGGCGAACACTTCGGCGTCGTTCCGCCCCAGCGACGGCACGGCGAGGGAGATCAGGCTCGGCCCCACCCGGTAGCAGTCGGTGTGCTCGTCGCGTTCGAGCAATCCGCCGCGGACGAGGGCCTGCACGATGCGGTATGCGGTGCTGACCGCCAATCCGGTGCGGGCGGCGAGCGCACTGACCGTCAGGTCGGTGGCGCCGCCCTCGAAGCAGGCGAGGACCGCGATCGCCCGTTCCACCGCCTGCGACCCCGACCGCGGTGAACTCACGAGGCCTCCCTACCGTCCGAGCGAGGTCACGCCGACTGCGCGGCGCGGTATTCGGGAAGCGGCACCGCGAAGCGGTCGCGCAGGGTCTTCTCCCCGTATTCGTGACGGAAGAGTCCCCGCTTGCGGAGCAGGGGAACCACTTCGTCGACGAAGGTGTCGAGACCGGACGGGAACGCGTCGGGCATGAGGTTGAATCCGTCGGCCGCCTCGGCGCGGAACCACGCCTCGATGGTGTCGGCCACCTGTTCCGGGGTGCCGATGACGGCTCGGTGCCCGCCGCCGCCGTTCAGCTCGCGCAGAAGCTGGGCCACGGTCAGGTTCCGCTCACGCGCCAGCCCGACCACCGACTCCCGGAATCCGAGGGAACCCGAGAACGTCGCCGGGTCGGGCGGCCCGTCCAGCAGAGACTGCGGTATCGGCTGGTCGAGGTCGAGTTCCGCGAGCGGGACGCCGAGGGTCAGACTCAGCCGGTCCCAGCCGAACCGCGCGGGGACATGCGTGCGCAGCTGTTCGTGCCGTGCGACGGCCTCCGCTTCCGTCGATCCGATGACGGTGATCAGCCCGGGCAGGATCTTCACGTCGTCCGGGTTGCGGCCCGCGGCCCGCGCCACGTCCTTGACGTGCTTGTAGTGCCTGCGTGCGGCGTCGAGTGTCAGTTCTGCGGAGAACACCCCGTGCGCGGTGCGTCCGGCGAGCTCGCGCCCGGCGGGTGACCCTCCCGCCTGCACGAGCGGCGGCTGCCCCTGCTCCGACGGCGGTACCCGCAGCACGCCGTCCACGTCGAAGAACTCGCTGTGGTGCGACACCGGGACGCCGCTGCGGGCGCTCTCCCACAGCGCGGTGACCACGCCGACGAACGACTCGGCACGGCGGTAGCGGTAGTCGCGGTCCGGGATCTGCTCGAACCCGAAATTGGCTGCCGCCGTGGGCGAATACGTGGTGACCACGTTCCACCCCACCCGACCGCCGCTGAGGTAGTCGAGGGAGAGGAAGCGTTCGGCGAGATCGCGCGGGTCGTTGAACGTGGTGGACGCGGTACCGATCAGCCCCAGGTTCTCGGTGGCCGTCGCCACGGCCGCCAGGATCACCGACGGTTCCAGCGCCCGGGTCGGCTTCACCCGGGGGTTCTCCCAGAAACCGGGGCCGTCGGCGAGGAAGAACGCGTCGAGCGTGCCGCGCTCGGCGATCCGCGCGACCCTGGTGAAGTGGTCGAGATCGACGAACGAGTGGGCGTGCACGTCGTCGAGCGTCCACGCCCCGGGGGCGATGCCCACGTCGAGCACGTTCACGTTGAGCACCAGTTGGCGTCGGGAGCTACTCACGGCACTGCCTTTCCGAATCAGAAGAATCCGGTGTCGGGGAGCGGTGTCTCGTTGACCACGAGGTCGCCGATCACCCGCGCCTTGTACACCGTCGGGTTGTGGGAGAACAGGGTTCGCAGATTTCGCCAGTGCCGGTCCAGGTGCGCGGACTCTCGGGTGGCCGAGGCGCCGCCCACCTCGAACAACCGGGTGGCGGCCCGGAGTGCGACGTCCTCGATGGACACCTTCACCTTGGCGGCCAGGACGGCGGCGTCCTGCTCGAGCCCGGCGTCGACGCCGGACGTGCGGGCGGCATCCGCGGCCACATCCTGTGCCGCCGCGGCCGCCCGGACCACCGACTCCGCAGCGAAGGCGGCAGCCGAGAGCGTTCCGATCACCTCGAGCAACTGCGGGTCGTGCCGGGGTTCCTCGGCGACAGCGAACACGAAGCTGCGCTTGCGGCCGCGGACCAGCGCGGCGGACTCGGTCGTGACGGTGCGGAGGATGCCGGCCGCGATCGCGTGCAGGTACAACTGGGGAAGCGCCTGACGCGGCCGGGTCTCCTCGTCGCCACCCCGGAACGGAAGGGTCTCGGACTCGGCGACGGCGACGTTCTGGAACACCGTCGTCCCGCTGCCGGTGTGACGCTGGCCGATTCCGTCCCAATCGTCCTCGTGGACGATGCCGGCCCGGTCGGCGGGCACGATGGCGCTGAGCGCCTTTCCGTCCGGGAGGTTGGCGGAGACCCGGATGAAGTCGGAGTACAGCGAACCGGTGCTGTAGAACTTCACCCCGTCGAGGCGGTATCCGCCGGACTGCGGAGTGAGTGTGGATTCGAAACTGTAGGAGCCGACGGCGCGGGCGCTCAGCTCCGAGGACGCGCCGCCGAACAGCTTGCCCGACAGGACGTCCGGCAACCATGCGTCCTTGCGCTCGGTGCGCGGCACTCGCAGCAGTTCCTCGACGAACGCGTAGTGGACGCGGATGATGTGCGGAACGTCGGGATCGGCCTCGGCGAGGTCGATCACCAGGTCGAACAGGTCCTGCAGGGTGTACCCGCCCCCGCCCTGCGCGCGGGGAACACGCACGGCCCCGAGACGGTGCTCACGGATCAGTTCGACGGCTCGGTGCGGTCCTTCGGTCCCGCCGGCGGCGCGCCTCCGCGCGGCGTCTTCGGCGATCTCGGCGATGACGGCCGCGAGTTCGGCGGAGCCGCGTGCCGGCGGATGCACCGCAGCCTGCGTGGGGGCCTCGGATACCGCTGTCATGGTGAATCTCCTGTCTTCGGTGGAATGGTCAGCTGACCGGGAACGCGCTGCGGCCGCCGGACAGTACGGCCTCCGCCGCCTGCAAACCCAGACGGTCACGCAGGGTGCGCCGCGGGTCGCGGAGAATCGGCTCGCGCCGAACCGCGTCGAGCAGGGCGGGCAGGTCGGACGCGGTGAACCCTCCGACGATCACGCCGTCGGCTTCGGTCGCCGACGCGGGATCGCCGCCGGGCGACCATGGCCGGTCGATCAGCACGACCTGGTCCCGGGCGGCGTCCGCGTCGAAGTGCGCCCGATAGCGTCGCACCGCCTCCTCGTCCGCGAGGATCACGGCGTCGGCGCCGCGCCGGGCCGCGACCTGTTCGGCGTCGCTCGCGGGACGCCAGAACACGGGCGGCTTGCGTTGCGGTGGTTCGGGGACGTTGAGTGGGCCGGAGACGGAGAAGATCCCCGAGTGATCGATGTGGACGATCCGCTCGGAGTCCGCGAAGATGCCCCGCTCGGCGTCGTCGACGATGCTGTCGCCGGGCCAGCTCTCCCACAACTTCCGGACCACCGACACGGCATCGGCCGCGGCGTCCACCGGATCCGCCGTCGCCCAACTCCCGGCGGAACGGTCGGACGTCTGGGCCAGCCATCCGGCCCTGCCACGCGATCCGTGGTCGAGCGAGCCGATCCGGCGCGCGAGATTGAACGGATGATCGCGGACGACGGCGCCGGCCACCACCAGTCCTACCGATCTCGTGTGCCGGGCCAGGACGGTGGCGGCCACCGTCGCATCGATCGCCGGGTGAGCCGATGCCCCCGTGACCACGCGGTCGCCGCCGAGAACGAGGAAATCGATTCCCGCCTCGTCGATGCGGCGCCCGAACTCCTCTCGCCGCGCCGGCTCCCTCGGGTCGAGCACGTGTGTGACGACGGTGGCGTCGAGGTGCAGTCCCACGACGGTATGACGGCTCATGACGGTTCCCCTCTCCGCGATTGTGTTCACCTTCCCAGAGCGTCGCGCCCGGGACGAGCATTGCGCTCAGTCTGATTGTGAGTCGTCGAGAATCGAAACAGTCTGCCCCACATCGGAACTCACTTACGTTCGGTCCAGGTGTCGTAGAACCACGGCACGGAGTTGGCCGCGTTGCGGAAATCGTGGATGTGCGGGGCGACCGCGAAGATCTGGGTGTCCAGCAGCAGGGGGATCGTGTAGGCGTTGTCGATGACGTGATCCTGAATTCGTTCGATCAGCGCGATCCGCTTGTCCCGGTCCGTTTCGGTGACCTGCGATCGGAGCAGGCCGTCGAGATACGGGTCGCTGCCCTCGAGCTGGAACAGATCACCCTGGTCGCTGTCGTAGTTCTGGGTCAGCCGGAACGTGTCGGCCGTGGGCCACCCGTTCCGGCGCAGGCTCAGTTTCGGGTCCGCGGTCGCCTTCGGGTAGTTCGCGAAATCGGTCTGCTTCAGCTGCAACGAGATCCCCACAGCACGCAGCTGACGCTGGACGAGTTCGTACAACGGTTTCGACGTGTGGTCGTAGACGTCGATGTACAGGCTGAGTTCGAGGGGCCTTCCGTCCTTCTGCCGGATCCCGTCCGCATCTCGTGTGGTCCAGCCCGACGCGTCGAGTCGACGATTCGCTTCGTCGGGGTCGAAGCGCACCTCGTCGGAACGGTCCTTCCACCCCAGCGCGCCCTCGGTGATGATGCTGTTGGCAGGTTTCCAGTTGTCGGAATACAGCGTGGACACGATCTGGTCGCGGTCGATCCCGTACATCACCGCCTTCCGGACGTTGACGTCGTCGACGAAATCGGCGGTCTGCCGCACGTCGAGGACATTGGCCAGACCCGGGG